>CAYFOA010000003.1:59656-77521 GCA_964344575.1 uncultured Rickettsiales bacterium
AGGCGGCCGCGGCGTCGGGGGATGACTGGTCGGAGCGAGAGGATTTGAACCTCCGACCCCCTGCTCCCGAAGCAGGTGCGCTACCAGACTGCGCTACGCTCCGTCGATGCCCCCGTCCGGGGCCGCCGAAACCTAGTCGGCACCCTCGGACGTGTCAACCGGGCCTTCGGAGGTGTCAGTGGCGCCGGACGGCGATTCCCTTCACTGGACGGCGTCGTTCCTGATCGCGGCCTCGATCGGCCTCGCGGCGATCCCCGTGGCGAGGGAGCTGGGGCGCCGGCGGCTGGTGGATCGGGAGGCCCGGGACCGGCATGGGCGCCGCGTCCCCCGGAGCGGCGGGGTCGGCGTCGCGGTCGCCTGGGCGGCCGGCCTCGTCCTCGTCGGGGGAGTCCACGGGACCACCGCGGCGCTGGTCGGGCTGGCCGCCTTCGCCCTCGTCGTGGGCCTCCACGACGACCGCTTCGACTCGTCCCCCCGCTGGCGCCTCGCGGTCCTCGGCGCCCTCGCCCTCAACGCGGCAGCGTTCGGCCTCCAGGCGGACGTCGTCGCCCTCCCCGGCGGCGCGGTCGTCGAGCTCGGCATCTTCGCAGTGCCCCTCTCCGCCCTCTGGATCGTCGGCGCCACCGTCGCGTTCGACTTCATCGACGGGCTGGACGGGCTCGCCGCCGGCCTCACCGTCGTCACCGCTGGAGCCGTCGCCGTGCTCGCCGCCCCCGGCGACCTCGCCCTCGCCGCCGGAGCCCTCGCCGGAGCGGCAGGTGCCTCCTTCGTCTTCAACCGCCCCCCCGCGACCGTCCACCTCGGCGACAACGGCTCCAACTTCGTCGGCTTCGTCTGTGGCTGCCTCACCCTGACCGCAGTCCGCACCCCCGCCGGCGACGCCTTCCCCGCCGTCGTCGGGCTGCTCCTCATCGCCGTGCCGGTCCTCGACGCCGCCCTCGCCATGACCCGCCGGAGCCGCGCGCCCGACCTCTTCGCCGGCGATCGGGACCACCTCCACCACCGCCTCGCCGACCGCCACGGGACCGGGCGCGCGCTCACGCTGATGCTCGGTTCGGGTGCCGCCTGCGCGGCCGCCGCCGTGGCGCCGGGCAAGTGGCCCCTCGGCCTGCTCGTCCTCGGCGCGCTGCTCTACGAGGTCACGCAGCCCCGGCGCTGACCGCAAGCCGCTCCCGCATCGCCGCGATCGTGGCGGCGTAGTCGTCCGCCTTGAAGATCCCCGACCCCGAGACGAACACGTCGGCCGCCGCGAAGTCCGCGATGTTGTCCACCTTCACCCCGCCGTCGACCTCGATGAGCACATCGGTCAGGCCGCGGGCGTCGAGCCGGCGACGGAGCTCCCCCGCCTTCGCGATCGCCGACGGGATCGCCGACTGGCCGCCCCACCCGGGGTTCACCGTCATCACCAGCACGAGGTCGACGTCGCCGAGCACCGGCTCGATGGCCGCGATCGGCGTCCCGGGGTTGATCGACACCCCCGCCTTGCAGCCGAGCGCCCGGATCTGACGGAGCGTCATGTGGAGGTGCGGGCACGCCTCCTGGTGGACCGTGATCACGTCCGCGCCCGCCTCCGCGAACGCCGCGATGTGCTTCTCCGGCTCGACGATCATCAGGTGGACGTCGATCACCTTGTCCGTGTGCCTCGCGGCCGCCTTCGTGATCGCCGGACCGAGCGTGATCACGGGCACGAACCGGCCGTCCATCACGTCGACGTGGATCCAGTCGGCGCCCGCCGCGCTCACCGCCGCGACCTCCTCGCCGAGCCGGGCGAAGTCCGCGGACAGGATCGAGGGGGCGATCAGAACGGGTCGGGCGGTCATGACGGGCTCGGCGCCTCCAGGCTCTCGCCGACCTCCGGGCGGTACCCCCGCACGAAGTCGGCCGCGTCCTGCGCCTTCCTACCGGGGGGCTGGAGGCGGGTCAACAGCAGGCCGCCGTCCCCGCAGCGGACGAGGACGCCGTCGTCGTCGGCCCGGAGCACCGTCCCCGGGCCGGCGTCCTCCCACGCGTCCGTCGCCGTCGCCGCGTGCACCTTCAACGTCTCCCCCCGGAACCCGCACCACGCCCCCGGCCACGGCGCCACCCCGCGCACCCGGCACGCCAGCTCCGTCGCGGGACGCTCCCACGCCAACCGGCCGTCTTCCTTCGTCAGCAGCGGCGCGTGCGACACCCCCTCGGCCGGCTGCGGCGTCGCCTCCAGCCGCCCGGCGTGGAGCTCCTCCACCGTCTCGATCAGCAGCTCCGCCCCCAGCGCCGACAGCTTCGCCCCCAGCGTCCCCGCGGTGTCCTCGGGAGCGATCGGGATCGCCCGACGGAGCAGCATCGGACCCGTGTCCAGGCCCTCCTCCATCCACATCGTCGTGACCCCCGTCTCCGCCTCCCCGCGGATGATCGCCCACTGGATCGGCCCCGCCCCCCGGTACGCCGGGAGCAGAGACGCGTGCACGTTCACGCACCCGTACCGGGGCGCCTCCAGCAGGCGCGTCGTGAGGATGCGGCCGTAGGCGATCACCACCGCGAGGTCGAGGTCGAGCCCCTCGATCGCCTCCGGGAACGGCCCCGAGCGCACCTTCCGGGGCTGGAACAGCGGCAGCCCCGCCTCCTTCGCGCGGACCGCGACGGGTGGCGGACGGAGCTTCCGGCTGCGCCCCGCGGGCTTGTCCGGCTGGGCCACGACCGCGACGACGTCGCACAGATCGGGGCGCGCGAGGAGCGCGTCCAGGGTGGGGACGGCGAGCGCCGGGGTCCCGAAGAACGCGACCCTCAGCGGCCGGTCAAGCGCCTGCCGCGGGAGCGCCGTCTGCGGATCGAGGGCCATCGCGCCGCTCCTTCTTGAGCCTCTTGAAGTACATCGTCCGCTTCAGCGCGCTGAGCCGATCGACGAGCGTCTTGCCGTCGAGGTGGTCGATCTCGTGCTGGAAGACGACGGCGTAGAAGCCCCGCGCCTCGAACCGGAACGGCTCTCCGTGGCGATCCAGCGCCTCGATCACCACCCGCTCCCAGCGGTCCACCTGGACCGTCAGCTCGGGGACCGACAGGCAGCCCTCCTCGAAACAGATCAGCCCGTCCTTCTCCACGATGACGGGGTTCACCAGCTCCGAGAGGTAGGCCTTGCTCCCCGCCTCCTCGTCCTCCTCGTGCTCCTCGCTGACCCCCGACCGGATCGGGATCGCGGTCACGAGCACCCGCTCGGACACGCCGACCTGGGGGGCCGCGAGGCCGATCCCCGGGGCCGCGTACATCGTCTCCGCCATGTCGTCGAGGAGCTCCCGGATCCGATCGTCCACCTCCGCCACGGGCGTGGCGACCTGCTTCAGGATCGGGTGCGGGACCTCGTAGATCGGGAGGATGGCCATCGGGGCCTTCTATAGACGCGCGACCCGTCCCCGGCAAGCGCCTGCCCCGGGCGGCTATCTTGGCAGCCGTGCTGAGCCCCCGGTCCGTCCCCGCGCGGCCCCCCGCGTTCGATCGCGAGGTCCTCCGGGCCGCAGCGTTCGGGGGACGGGGAGGTCCCTGGCCCCGAACCCTGCACGAGCTCGGGGCCGAGGTGGCGGCCCACTTCGACCGCGGCGCGGGGCGGTGGGTGGCGGAGCCCGAAGCCGCGCTGCTGCTCGTCGCCCTTGATCGGCTCCCCGGAGCGGGCCCCGCGGGGCCGCCGCTGGCCGCCCCCGCGTGGGGCCCCCCGGCGTTCGCCGAAGTCCTCCGCCGCTTCCACCAGGTCCACTGGATGGAGCCCGCGAGCGGTCGGCTCGACCCCGGCCCCTCGGAGGTCGCCCAGGCCCTCGACGAAGGCGCCCGGGCCGTGCTCCTCGCCCCGGTGGCCGGCGACGCCACGTCCCTCCCCGACGCGGCCCGGCTGTGCCGCGACCACAGCGCCCTGCTGCTGGTCGACGCCCGCGCCAGCGTGGGGACGCGGGTCCTCGACGGCGGCCCGGAGCGGTACGGCGACGTCGTCCTCCTGCCCCCCGACGGCGAGCCCTCCCGGGGCGTCTGCGGAGGCGCGATCCTGTGCGGCGACGGGGGCCCCCGGGACGACGAGCAAGGCCGCCCCGGTCCCCTCGGCGTCCGCGCCGCGCTGTCCGCCCTCGCCGAGTCCATCCGCGACGAGCCCCGCCTCCGCCGCTGGCTGGGGACCCCGAAGTCCCCCACCGCGCCCGGCGCCGACGCCGCCGCCCGCCCCCCCGGCTGGGCCGTCGCCGCCGCCGCGGCCCGCCTCCGCCAGGCCCGCCACCGCGCTGACCAGCGCGCCCGCCACGCCCAGGTGATGCGGATCAACTTCGGCAACCTGCCCGCGATCGAGATCGTCCCCGACCCCCCGGGCTTCCAGTCGGCCGGCGCGGCCCTGCCGTTGCTCGCCAGGGGCCGGGACGGGGTCGTGGCCGCGCTCGCGGAGCAGGGGATCCCCTGCCGCGGCGACCTCGGCGGCTGGCTGGCGCCCGAGGGCGAGCGCGGACCCCGCGCCGAGGAGGTCGCCGACCGCGCCCTCCTCGTCCCCCTCCACCCCTTCTACCGGCCCCTGGACATCGAGGCGATCGGCGAACGCCTCCGCCGCGCCACCCTCCGCGTCAACGGCACGGGGTGGAGCGATCCCACGGACGCGGGCGACGACCCCGGAGAGCCGCCCGCCCACGGCCACGGTCACTAGAGGTTGTTGAGCGTGTCCTCGTTGGCGGGGACCTCGCACCGGCTCGCCGTGAACGACGCCTCGAGCGCGCCGATCGACGTGCTCCCCTCGAGCAGATCGCCGCTGACGTCCACGTTCCAGGCGTCGTCGTTGGCGCTCGACAGCTCGAGAATCCCGGCGTCCAGGTTCCACGCGTCGAGCAGGCCCGGCTGGACCTCGGTGAGGAACTCCTGGAAGTTCGTCTCGTCGATCTCGTCGGGGCTGAGGCAGTTGTACGCGTCGGCCCGCTCGCGGCTGAGCTTGCCGTTGTAGCGGACGTACTGGGCCGCGAACTTGTCCTCGCCGGCGCCGACCTGGCGGTACTCGCCCGCCGCCGGCGCGGTGATCGCGTCGAGGGCGGTCTCTCCCTCCCGGGCGATGGTGACGCGGAACTCCGCCGCCCCGTCCCGCTCCAGGGCGTTCCGGGCGTCGGCGAGGTCGTCGTACCACTGGTCGGTCGACTCGCAGACCGGGTCGCCGGCGTCGAGCCGCTCCTGGTGGCGGGCGTCCGCGTCGATCGTCTCCTGCATCGCCGCCTTCTGCTTGCGGCAGAAGCCCGACGTGTTCGTGAGGACGAAGCTGTGGTGGCTCGCCCCCGCCGTCGTCAGCACCTGCCACACCTGGGAGCTGGGGCTGAAGCCGTCGACGCCGTCCGCGTCGACCTGGAACGAACCGCAGCCGGCGAGGCACACCGCCGCGGCGAGGAGCAGGAATCGGATCATGGCGCGCATGCTACAACCCAACGTATGGCCGAGCCGACCGAGGTGCGACCCTGGGGGTGGTTCCGGAGCCTCGAAGTGGGGCCCGGCTTCCAGGTGAAGCTGCTCCACGTGGACCCCGGGCATCGCCTCTCCCTGCAGCGCCACGAGCACCGCGCCGAACGTTGGATTGTGGTTCAGGGGACCCCAACCGTCCGCGTCGGCGACGACGAGCGCGCGCTCCGTCCCGGCGACAGCGTCGACATCCCCGCCGGCGCCCTCCACCGCCTCCACAACCCCGGCGCCGACGCCGTGCAGGTCGTCGAAGTCCAACTCGGTTCGTATTTGGGGGAGGACGACATCACGCGCCTGGAGGATGACTACGACAGGGCGTGATTAAGTGGCCCAGGTCCCCGAATGCCGAATGTGGGGGGGGGGTCGCACTCGACAAGCATGGGGACCCGGACCGAGGTCGAATGTAGACCCGCGGTTCGGGACTGTCAACGCCGGAACCTAACCTTTTGGTCAGGTGCTAGATGTCGTCGTCTTCGGACCCGAGATCCAACTGACGCGACGGCTCCTCGAGCTCCTCCGGATCGCGACGGATCTGGCTGTCGAAGCTGCCGATCACCTGGATCCGCCCGTCGAGCGCCGCGAACGTGTCCGAGGCGAACGCGATCCGGTACCGGCCCTTCGCCACGGCCTCGCCGTCCTCGCCGGGGAGGACCAGGTCGCTCAGCTCGACCGTGCCCAGGATCGGCTCGTCGCACTCCTCGCAGGTCCGGTCCAGGGTGAAGTCGTCGGGGTCCTCGGCGTTCTGGCCGTACCACTCCCCGGAGAACTCCTCGAAGCCGAGCTGGACCGTCGCGAAGACCTCGATGTCGCACTGCGCGAGCGGCTTGTGCTCGTCCTCCTCGCCGTCCGCGTACCGGTCGGGGGCGGCCTCGGTGGGCTCGTAGGCGTTGTAGTTGACCCGGAGCGTCCGGGGGTAGGCCCAGTCCGCGGACTCGAACTCCCGGGGCCGGTCCTGGCAGGTCGTGCTCCGGATGTCGTCCTCGCCGGGGAGGTTCACGAGGAGGATGACGCGGAGGTCCTCGTCGAGCTTGCCGTAGGCGGCCGCGTTGTCGCTCAGCTCGCCGACCACGCAGCGGCCCACGCCGGAGCGCTCGTCGGCCGCGATCTCGGACCCGCAGCCGTCGCCGAGGCGGCCGTAGATCTCCCCCTCGTTCTCCAGGTAGCCGAGGTCGCCGAACCCGTCCTCCGCGAGCACGTCGTACGCCGCCCCGACCTTCAGGTGGGACGTGATCTGGAGGTCCCCCTTCTGGGTGACGACGGCGCGCGTCCGGTCGGTCTCGTAGGGGAGGAAGAGCTCCATCAGGTCCGACCGCTCGAAGCTGCCCCCGACCTCGACCGAGGGCCGTGCCTCGAAGATCGACTCCCACGCCTCGGCCCGCTCGCCGGGGTACAGCAGGTCCTCGAACTCGCCGTAGTTGCCGCCGCTGACCGTGAAGAAGACGTTCGCCTCGCTCGATCCCCAGAAGCAGCCCGGGAGGACGACGACGGCGGCGATCAGGAGGGCGATCCGACGCATGGCGCGCAACCTAGCGGGTCGCGCGGCGATGCGAAAGGGCGCCGCGTGCGCCCCGCGATCAGACGGCCTCGGCCTCGACCGGGGCGGGCATCCGGGCGGCCTCGAGGCTCAGCACCCGGAGGTCCTCGCCGGCGCTGTCCCGACCCGCCTCGGCGACGTCCAGCAGCCCCCGCGCCGTCAGCTCCCGCCGCGCCCGGGCGGCCTGGTGCTGCGCCGCCGTGGCGAGGTGCGTCTCGCCGCGGCTCGCGTGGATGACGGCCAGGTTCCGGAGCGCCGCGTACAGCCCGCCGAGGTCCGCGAGCCGGTTGTAGAGGAACACCGACCGGACGGCGTGGAAGACCGCCCCCTCGGAGTCGCCACGCTCCTGCGCCAGCGCCGCGAGGTTGTGGTTGGCCGCCGCCGCCTGGGGCGCCTCGGCCTCCTCCAGCGGCTCGCGCGTCCGCTCCAGCAGCGCCTCCGCCTCCGTCCACCGGCCGCCGAGCCCGAGCTCGATGGCCCGCCGGTAGTCGTCGACGGCCTCCTTCGCGATCGGACTGTTTCCCTGAACCAGGTGTTGCCACATCCGCAGTGCGTCCATCCGCCCTCACTCCCGCCAGTTCTGGCGGTTTTTACCATGGCTCCTGTGCCACAATCGAGCATTCCGTGCGTGCCCTGATCCTGGTCGTGCTCCTCGCCGCGCCTCCGGCCCTCGCCGGCGACGACTTCTTCGAGCCCGCGGCGATGGGGATGGGCGGCGCCGTCCGGAACCTCGGCGTAGACGCGTCGGTCATCCACCTCAACCCCGCCGCCATGTCCGGCCGCCCCCAATACATCGCGGGGAGCAACTACACGTTCTACGGACGCGAGCGGAGCCACACCCTGGCGTCCGGCGCGTTCGACTCCCGCACGTCGAACCTCGCCCTGGGGACCGAGTACACGATCTGGATCTTCGAGCCCCCGTTCGAGCCCGACACGGATCTGAACTGGTTCCCCACCAACGACGAAGACACCGTCCGCGACCGCCGCACGTGGCAGCGGTGGGACATCGCCGTCGCCTACGGCCTGTGGCAGCGGCGGATCAACTTCGGGATGACGGCCCGCGTCGTCCGCCAGAAGTTCGCGATCCGCGACCCCCGGACGTTCTTCACGCTGGACGCGGGGGTCGTCTTCTGGCCCGTCCCGTTCCTCGCCGTCGGCTTCTCCGCGCAGAACTTCGTCCCCACCAAGGAGGACCGGTTCCCCACCCGGCTGAGCCCCGGGGTCGCCTTCGAGCTGCCCAACTTCCTCCGCATCGCGGCCGACATGGTCGTCGAGATCCGGCCGAACGGGCGGGAGGACTACAAGGATCTGCACGTCGGCGCCGAGGTGACGATCGCAGGCACCGTCGCCGTCCGCGGCGGCTTCTACAGCGAGCGCCAGTTCACCGAGACGTACCTCACCTGGGGGCTCGGGCTGAACGTCCCCCAGGCCAAGCTGACGCTCGGCTACGCGATGCGGATCGAGGCCGGGCCGATGGAGCGGCGCGTGCGCGACGACCGCCCCGAGGCGAACTCGCGCGTCCTCAGCACCTTCGGGTTCGACTTCAAGTTCTAGCCCGGTGACCGTCCACGAGGGCGGTCACGACGGTGGGGTCCGCCAGGGTGGAGACGTCGCCCATGTCCCCGTACTCGCCCTTCGCGACGTTCCGGAGGATGCGGCGCATGATCTTGCCGCTCCGGGTCTTGGGGAGGCCGCCGACGAACTGGATCGCGTCGGGGGTGGCGATGGGGCCGATGACGCGCCGGACCTGCTGCCGGAGCTCGTCGGTCAGATCGCCGTCGCCGGCGCCGGTCAGCTGGACGTAGGCGTAGATGCCGGTCCCCTTGATCTCGTGCGGGAACCCGACCACGGCGGCCTCCGCGACGCTGTCGTGGGCGACCAGCGCCGACTCGACCTCGGCCGTCCCCATCCGGTGGCCGCTGACGTTGATGACGTCGTCCACGCGGCCGGTGATCCAGTAGTAGCCGTCCTCGTCCCGGCGGCAGCCGTCGCCGGTGAAGTACTTGCCCGGGAACCGGCTGAAGTAGGTCTCGTGGAAGCGGCCGTGGTCGCCGTAGATCGTGCGCGCCTGGCTGGGCCAGGGGCGGAGCATGCAGAGGTTGCCGCTGACGCCGTTCCCCTCGATGACGTTCCCGTCGTCGTCGACCAGCGCGGGTTCGATCCCGAAGAAGGGGCGGGTGGCGCTCCCCGGCTTGCACGGCGTCGCCCCCGGCAGCGGGGTGATGAGGATGCCGCCGGTCTCCGTCTGCCACCACGTGTCGACCACAGCGCAGCGGCCGTCCCCGACGACGTCGTGGTACCAGACCCAGACCTCGGGGTTGATCGGCTCGCCGACCGTGCCGAGGACGCGGAGGCTGCTCCGGTCGTGGGCCTGCACGGGGCCGTCGCCCTCGCGCGCGACCGCCCGGATCGCGGTGGGGGCCGTGTAGAAGACCGAGACCCCGAGGTCCTCGACCACGCGCCAGTAGCGGCCCGCGTCGGGGTACAGCGGCGTCGACTCGAACATCACCGTCGTGGCGCCGTTCGCGAGCGGCCCGTAGACGATGTAGCTGTGGCCGGTGATCCACCCGATGTCGGCGGCGCAGAAGTAGACGTCGTCCTCGTGCACGTCGAACACGTACTTGTGGGTCAGCGACGTGTAGAGCAGGTAGCCGGCCTGGGTGTGGAGGACGCCCTTGGGCTTCCCGGTGGAGCCGGACGTGTAGAGGATGAAGAGCGGGTCCTCGCTGGCCATCGGCTCGGCGGGGCAGTTCGGGCGCTGCTTCGCGGTCTCCTCGTGGAACCAGAGGTCGCGGTCGTCGTCCATGTAGACGTCGGCGCCGGTGCGACGGACGACGAGGACCGTCTCCACGCAGTCGACCCCGGAGATCGCCTCGTCGGTGGTCTTCTTCAGCGGGATGATCCGGCCGCCGCGGACGCCCTGGTCGGCGGTGACGACGACGCTGCACTGCGCGTCGATGATCCGATCGCGGAGCGCCTCGGCGCTGAAGCCGCCGAAGACGATGGAGTGGATGGCGCCGATGCGCGCGCACGCCAGCATCGTGTACGCCAGCTCGGGGATCATCGGCAGGTAGAGGCAGACGCGGTCGCCCTTCCGGACGCCGTGGGCGGTCAGGACGTTGGCGACGCGGCAGACCTCGCGGTGGAGCTCGCGGTAGGTGATGTGGGTGTACTCGCCGGCCTCGTCCGACGCCCAGATGATGGCGGTCTTGTCGCCCCGCTCGGCGAGGTGCCGGTCGACGCAGTTCCAGGCCACGTTGAGGGTGCCGCCGTCGAACCAGCGGTAGTCGAGGTGGTCGTAGCCGCCCTGGAGGACGTGGTCGGGCTCGCGGAACCAGGTCAGGGACTTCGCCTGCTCGGCCCAGAACCCCTCGGGGTCGTCGATCGAGCGGCGGTAGAGCGCCTCGTAGGCCTCGATGGAGGGGACGTGGGCGGACTCGGAGAGGCGCGGCTTGGTCGGGTACATGGCCGCGAACTCTACTGCGGGGCCTCCTCGGCGGCCAGTTCGGCCAGCCGGGCGGCCTTGCGGGCGAGGGCGTCGGCGGCGCGAGCGGTCCGGTCGGCGTCGCGGGCGAGGCGGAGGACGGCGTCGCGGGAGCCGGCGGTGGCGGTGAGGTGCTCGGAGCTGGCCTTCAGCGCGGTCACGGCCTCACCCACCTCGGCGGCCGAGGCCTGCGTCGAGCCGAGCATGTTGACGACGTGGGGGTGGACGAGGAACAGGACCAGGATCGACAGACGCAAAGCCACCGCCGCCTATACTACGCGGGATGGACCTCGTGATCCCCGCGGCCCCCGGGTCGCCCTGGCTGGAGGCCTGCGTGGCCGCCGCGCGGGCGGACGGGGCGGGCCGGATCGTGGTGGTCTCCGAGGCGCCGGGGCCGGAGGGGACGGAGCACGTGGCGGTGGGGGCGGACGCCGGGTTCGCGGCCCGCGCGAACGCCGGGATCGCGGCGGCCTCGTCGGCGCGGGTGCTGCTCCTGAACGACGACACGGAGCTCCAGCGGGGGGCGCTGGCAGCGCTGGCGGAGGCACCCCCGGTGGCGGGGGCGGTGCTGCTGAACTGGGACGACGACTCGGTCCAGCAGGCCGGCATCCGGGTCAGCCGGAGCGGGCGCGTGCGGGCGGTCACGGCGGGGGACGCCGACTCCGTCGAGGCGGTCAGCGGCGCGGCGATGGCGCTGGACGTCGACGTCTGGGACCGGCTCGGCGGCTTCGAGGAGCGGTTCGGGTTCTACATGGAGGACATCGACTTCTGCCTCCGCGCCGGCGGCGCCGCGGTCGTCGCCGAGGCCCGCGTCCGGCACCGCGGCGGGGGGACCCGTTCGCCGCGCTCCCCCGAGGCGGCGTTCCACCTCGGCCGAAGCCACGCGCTCCTCGCCCGCAGGATGGGCGGGGGGACGCTCGCGACGGCTGCCCGAACGCTGTACGTCGGCGCGCTCGGGACAGCCTGGACGGCCCGCCGCGTCGGCCCCGCGGGCCTCCCCCGGTTCACCCGCGGCTGGTTCGCGGGCCTGGGGGCATGACCCGGCGCGTCAGGTCCCGGCGGGCCTCGCGCGGAGCTGCTTGACTCCGACCCGCGCCGCCGCCAGGCGTTCGGGGGGGAGCGCTCCGCGGCGGGCGCGGCGTCGGGCCACCGAGGCGGGGAGGGCGAGCAGCGACGCGACGTGGGCGGCCGCGATCGTCGCCGCCAGCACGGGGCGCCGCGCCGCGGGGACGTCCGCCGCGACGCCGGCCGGCGCCGTCGCCAGGGCCACGTGCCGCGCCAGCGTCCACAGGGGCGACGCCGCGACCCACCGCTTCGGCAGGTGCGTCACCGCCACCCGGGCCCGGTTCCGCTCGACGAGGAAGACCTTCCGCGCCGACATCCGCCCGAAGCTGCCGCCGACCTCGTGCCGCACCACCGCGTCGGGCACGTACCGGCAGACGAGCCCCCGCGCCGCGAACCGCAAGGCCAGGTCCGCGTCCTCGCCGTAGGCCCAGTACGACGCGTCGAACAGGCCCGCCTCCACCAGCGCGGACCGCCGCAGCAGCACCGCCGCCCCGCTGAAGAGGAGGACGTCGCCCCCCTCCTCGTACCGCCCCGCCGCGTCCTCGCCCCGCCCCCGGCACCAGTTCAACCCGTCCGGGTAGAGGTCGTGCCCGCAGTTGTCGAGCCGCGCGGGGTCGTCCCGGAGCAGCACCCGCGCCGCCGCCGCGTCCGCGTCCGCCGCCACCAGCGCGGCCACGCACCCCGGCTCCACCTCGGCGTCCGGGTTGAGCAGCAGGATCCACTCCCCCGTCGCCGCCTGCATGCCGGCGTTGGCCCCCGCCGCGAAGCCGACGTTCGCCGGCAGCGCGACCCGCCGCCCCGCGACCTCCGCGGGGACGCCGTCCGCCGACCCGTTGTCGACCACCACGATCTCGAGATCGGGCCACGCCGACGCCTCCAGCGACGCGACGCAGCGCCGCAGATCGTCCGTCCCCGAGTAGTGCACCACCACCGCGGAGACCCGCCCGGCCACCCCCCCGGCGGCCAGCGCGGGCGCGAACCGGTAGCCCGTCAGGACTCCTCCCAGGGCGCCTTCCCCTCCACGGGGACGAACCGCCCGCTCTTCGTCTGCTTCATCCGCGTCTTGTCGAGGAAGCTGAGGTCGATCTCCGGCGAGAGCTCCTGCGTCGACGTCACCGCCGCGATCTTCCCCGACGACACGAGGTCGGAGGGGATCAGCGTGATGTGCGCGCCGCGCCGCTCGAGCGCCTTCCGGAGGGCGTCCGCGGCGGCCTCGGCGGCGTCGTGGGACAGCGTGCAGGGCGTCCGCGCGAGCCCCACCTCGAACTCCTCGGGCTCCCGCTCGGGGTACAGTCGCGCGAGGAACTCGACGCAGCGGCGAAACGCCTGCCGATCGTCGAACCGGGTGATCCGCACGGTGAACCTGACCGCCGCCATCCCCGTCATTGTAGAGGACGACTTGATCAAACGACTCCACCACGTCGGCATCGCCGTCCCCACCCTCGACGAAGGGGCCCCCGCGTGGGAGGCGCTGGGCCTGACCGAGGAGGGACGCGAGGACGTCACCGAGGCGAAGACCCGCGTCGCCATGTTCCCCGTCGGCGAGACCCGCATCGAGCTCCTCGAGGCGATGGGCGAGGACACCCCCGTGGGGACGTTCCTCCGGAAGCGCGGCCCCGGCATCCACCACCTCTGCTTCGAGGTCGACGACATCGAGGCCGAGTGCGACCGCCTCCGGGCGCGCGGCGTCCGCCTCCTCTACGACGCCCCCCGCCCCGGCGCCCACGGCAGCCGCGTCATGTTCCTGCACCCCAAGGACTGCGGCGGCGTGCTGGTCGAGCTGAACGAGTTCCCGAAGTGACCGACGCGGTCGATCCGGCCCGGCTGATCCTCGCCGGCTTCACCGGTACCGCCGCCGGCGACGCCGGCGTCCGCCCCCTCCTCGACCTCGGCGTCGGCGGCTTCATCGTCTTCGGCCGCAACGTCGAGTCCCCCGAGCAGGTCCACGCGCTCCTCGAGGGCATCGCGGAGGGGACCGCGGGCCCGCCGCCGCTGCTCGCCGTCGACCAGGAGGGGGGACGCGTCGCCCGCCTCCGGGCCCCCCTGACCGTGTGGCCGCCCATGGCCCGCGTGGGCGAGCGGGGGGACCCCGAGCTGGCCCGCGCCGTGGGCGAGGCGCTGGCCGACGAGATCGGGGCCGTCGGCTTCAACCTCGTCTTCGCCCCCGTGCTCGACGCCCGCTTCGAGGGCACCACCGACGCCATCGGCGATCGCTCCTTCGGCGACGACCCCGACACCGTCGCCTCCCTCGGGCTCGCCTTCGCCGCGGGGGTCCGCAGCGCGGGGCTGCTCGCCTGCGCCAAGCACTTCCCCGGGCACGGCCACGTCACCGTCGACTCCCACGTCGACCTCCCCGTCTGCGAGCTGTCCGCGGAGACCCTCCGGGCCCGCCACGTCGCCCCCTTCGCGGCCGCCGCCGACGCCGGCGTCGACATGATCATGACGGCCCACGTCGTCTACCCGGCCCTCGATCCCGACCGCCCGGCGACGCTCTCGCCCCGCATCCTCACCGACCTCCTGCGGAAGCAGCTCGGCTTCTCGGGGGTCGTCCTGAGCGACGACATGGAGATGGGCGCCATCGCGGGACGCGGCGGCATCCCCGAGGCCTGCCTCGAAGCGGTCTGGGCGGGGGTGGACGGGCTCCTGATCTGCCGGGACTTCGACGCGATCACCGCCACCGTCGAGCTCCTCCGCGCCGAGGCTGCCCGCGACCCCGCGTTCGCCGCGCGCGTCGAGGCCTCCGCGGCCCGCCTCGCCGCCGCCGCCCGCCGCTGCCCGCCCCGCCCCGAGGTGATCCACGACCTCCGCGACGCCCTCGGCCGCCCCGAGCACGAGGCCCTCGCGGCGCTCTTCGACGAGGCCGCCCCCGACGCGGCCGACCCCACGCGAGCGCACCTGTCTTGACGATCCCGATCCCGGTGGGTAGACCGACTCCGATGACGACCCCCTGCCCCGAATGCACCGCGTCCGTGGACGTCCCTGCCGACGCCCTCGAGGGCGAGCTCCTCGTCTGCGACCACTGCGCCGTCGAGCTCGAGCTCGTCTCCCGCGAGCCCCTGGTCGTCGAGGTGTTCGAGGAGGAGGAGAAATAGACGACGCCCTTACCGCCGCGGTCTCCGCCGCGCGTGACCGGCTCGCGTCGGGGTGGGCCGTCGTCGTCGACACCACCGACTGGCGGCGCGACGCCCGCGGCCGCCTCTCCGTCACCGGCGGGGTCCTCGTCGCGGCCCAGGCGAAGGTCTACGCCGAAGCGCTGGCCGAGGTCGCCGACGCCGTGCCCGCACCCGCCGTCCTCAGCGAGCTTACGACCCCCTGGAGCGACCACCGCTGGGTCCACCTCGTCGGCGACGGCGCGGCCGACCTGCACCGCGCCCCCGACGACGACGACCGGCAGACGCAGTGGACGCCCCCGGCGCTTCTGCGGTGGTTCGCGGACCGCGCCGCCCGCTCCCTCGTCCAGCTCCCGGACGGCACCCTCGGCTGGGTCGACGACGCCCGCCTCGCCGCCGCCGTCCCCGACGCCGACCCCTGGGGCGACCTCCGCCGCGCCGTCCCCGGCGAGCCCGTCCCCGCAGGCGCCGGCGACGCCCTCGACCGGGCCGCCGCCCACGCCCGCGCCCGCCTCGGCAACCCCTACCTGTGGGGCGGCAACACCGACGCCGCCGCCGACTGCAGCGGCCTGACCCAGTCGCTCGTCTTCGCCGCCACCGGCGTCCTCCTCCCCAAGCACACCGGCGACCAGCGCCGCCTCGGCGCCCGCGTGGGGGCGACGTCCATCGAAGCCGGCGACCTCGTGTTCGTCCGCGGCCGGGAGAAGGGCCTCGCCCACGTCGGCCTGACCCTGCCCGGCCGGACGGTGGTCCACTCCTGCCTCACGAAGAACCGGGTCGTCGAGGAGCCGCTGGACGACTTCCTCGGCCGGTACCGCTTCACCGGGGCCCGCCGCCCGATCGCGTGGAGGTCGCCGTGAAGTCGGTGAGCCGTCCGCCGCGGGGGTCGATGCTCCACGGGCTGCGCGAGAAGCGCGTCCACGTGGTCGGCGCGTCCGGCGCCGAGGGGGTCTCGCTGCTGCTCTACCTCGCCGGCCACCAGGGCATCGAGGGGATCGTGGCCCACGACTTCGCCGCCGACCCGCGCGCCTTCGCGAAGTCCTTCCGGAAGAACAACGTCGCTTGGGACCGCGCCGATCGCGAGGAGATGCTGACCGCGCTCCGGCGCCTCCCCATCGACCTCCGGCTGGGCGAGGACTACCTCGGCGGCATCGAGTTCGCGGAGGTCATCCTCGCGTCGCAGAACTGGTTCAACTACCCCGCCAACAGCCAGGAGATCCCCCGCGCGCTGGCCCGCGGGGCGAAGCTCATCGGGCTCGCCGACCTCGCCCTGGACCTGTTCGAGGGGATCCGGATCGGGGTGACGGGGAGCAACGGCAAGTCGACGACGGCGGCGATGATCCGGCACCTCCTGCGGGAGGCGCTGCCCGAGAACCGGAAGGTCCTCCAGGGCGGGAACGACCGCAGCCAGCAAGTCTCGCTGCACGACATCGAGCAGGCGAGCCTGGGCGACGTCCTCATCTGGGAGGTCAGCAACCGGCACCTCCGGGACCGGACCCCACACGTGGACATCGCGGTCATCACGAACATCACGAGGAACCACATCGAGGACCACGGGAGCTTCGAGGCGTACGCGCGGGCGAAGCTGCGGCTGGCCAAGCAGGGGACGACGGGGGGCCAGGTGGTGCTGTCGGCGGTGGACTCGGTGTGCCGCCAGCACACGCAGTCGGTGCGGACGTCGGTGCAGACGATGTGGCGGTTCGGCGCCGCGCCGCCGCCGGGGTTCGGGCTGGACGGGCTGGCGTGGGTGGACGACGAGGGGTGGGCCTGCCTGCGGCGTCCGCGGAGCACGGAGATCCACCGCGTGGGGCGGCTCGAGGAGCTGGCCGTCCCCGGGACGCACAACCGGCTGAACATGCTCGCGGCCCTGTGCGCGGCCAGCGCGGCGGGGGCCGAGCCGGCGCGGCTGGTGGACGCGATCCCGAAGTTCAAGGGGCTCCCGGGGCGGCTCGAGGCGGTGGCGGAGCGGGAGGGGATCCGCTGGATCTACGACATCCAGGCGACCACCGCGCCCGCCGCGGCCGAGGGGATCAACGCGATCGGGGCGGCCGGGCGCCGCGTCCTCCTCATCGTCGGCGGCGACGACAAGGGGATGGACTACTCGGGCATGGCCGCGGCGGCGGCGCAGCACTGCGACAAGGTCCTCGCGCTGCCGGGGACGGGCACGGAGGCGCTGGTGGCGAAGCTGCCGGCGACGCTGCCGGTGGAGCGGTTCGAGGACCTCGACCAGGTCATCGCCCACGCCAAGGAGATCGCGGCGCCGGGGACGGCGGTGCTGCTGTCGCCGGGGTGCGCGTTCTTCCACAGCCGCTACATCGAGCCGGGCCCCACGTTCGCGCGCCGCGTCGAGGCCGCGCTGAACGTCAAGTGACGCCGACGCCCCTGGAGGAGCGGCCCTCCCTCGCGGACGCCCTCGGCGTCGGTCGGCTCCTCCTCAAGCGGGAGGATCTGCACCCCGGCGGCTCCCACAAGGACCGGGGGGTCGGCCACCAGGTGCGTCACCACACCCGACCGGGGGGGCGGACGTTCGTGCTGTCGAGCTCGGGGAACGCGGCGGTCTCGGCGGCCCTCGCGTGCGCGGGGACGGGCGACCGCCTCGTCGCGTTCGTGGCCCCGGGGACGGACGCCGGCAAGCGCGCCCGCCTCCTCGCCTCGGACGCGGTCGTCGTGGAGACGCTCAAGCCGATCAACTTCGCGAAGTACGCCGCCCGGGTGTTCGGGCTGGTGGACCTGCGCGGGACCCGCGACCCGATCGCGCCCGTCGGCTACCGCGGGCTGGGGGCCGAGATCGCGGCGCAGTGCCCCGACGCGGACGTGGTGGCGACGTTCAGCAGCTCGGGGATCTCGATGGAGGGACTGGCGGACGGCCTCGCCGCCGCGGGGCGGGCGCCGGCGCTGTGGGCGGTCCAGTCCGGGGAGTGCCTCGGCATCGTCCGCGTGCTGGACCCGGAGGTCGAAGCCGACCCCACGTCCCCGGCGGGCCGCCTCGGCATCCGCAACCCCCCGAACGCGGCCCCCCTGGCCGAGCGCCTCGTGGCGTCCGGCGGCGGCGCGGTGGCGGTCCGAGGAGACGACGTCCGCTGCTGGAGCGCAGCCCTCAGCGAGCGCGGCCTCGACGTGGCCCCCGAGGGCGGCGGCGTCCTCGCAGGCCTCGCGTCCCTCGCCCCGAGCCTCGCCGGCCGCACGGTCGTCGCGATCGTCACCGGCGCCCACCGCGAACCCGACCCCGACGCAGC
>CAYFOA010000003.1:77580-100318 GCA_964344575.1 uncultured Rickettsiales bacterium
GACCCCGTCCGCCTCGCCTCCTACCTGGAGGTTCGCGGGTACTTCATGGACGTCCTCGGCCTGGAGCCCGTGTGACGGACTTCGTCGTCTTTCACCTCCCGGGGAACGCGCTGTTGCTGTCGTCGGTCCTGCCCGACGTCCCCGTCGCGACCTTCGGGGGGGACGCTTGGCGCGACCGCTTCGTTGACGCCGGCCTGTCCACGCCGCTGCTCATGCCGCCCGATCTCGAGATCCTCTCGACGATCCGGCTCCTCGACCATCCCCCGATCGCCGACGCCATCGCCGCCGCGGCCCCGGCGCGCCTGATCTGCTTCAAGCCCAACGCCCGCCTCGAGGCCCGCGCCGCCGAGCTCGGCGCGACGCTCGCCCACGCCCCCGCCCGCGTCGCCCAGGGGATCGAGAACAAGCTCGCCCTGCCCGAGATCGCCGCCGCCGCCGGGGTGCCGATCCCGGCCCCCCGCAAGGTCGTCCCGTCCGCCACGACGTACGACGAGCTCGCCGCCGAGCTGGGCCCCGACCTCGTCGTCCAGCAGCCCCGCGGCCACGCCGGCGAGACCACCTGGCGGGTCCGCGACGCCGACGACTGGGCCCCCCTGGCCGTCCGCTTCGGCAAGCGCGCCCTCCGCGTCGCCCGCTTCGTCCACGGCCGCCCCGGCACGACCAACGCCGTGGTCGACGCCCACGGCAACGTCGTCGTCAGCGCCCCCATCCTCCAGCTGACCGGCGACCCCAGCCTCACCCCCCACGCCCTCGGCTCCTGCGGCAACGACTTCACCTGGCGCCCGTCCCCGAACCCCGGCGACGCCCCCGCCGCCATCGCCGAGGCCCTCGGCCCCGTCCTCGCCGACCGCGGCTACGCGGGCCACTTCGGGATCGACTGGGTGTTCGACGGCGAGACGGTCTGGCTGATCGAGATCAACGCCCGCCTCACCGCCAGCTTCGCCCTCTACGGCAGCCGCGAACCCCGCCTCCTGAGCGCTCACCTCGCGGCCGTCGCGGGCGACCCGATCACCCCCCTGCTCCTCCCCCCGTTCGTGGGCGGCCAGCTGATCTCCCGCAACCTCACCGACTCCCGCCAACCCCCTCGCGACGAAGGCCCCCGCTGGCACCCCCACCCCGCCGCCTCGGTCGCCCCCGGCGGCCGCCGCGGCACGTACCTGGTCGACGGCCCCGTGATCGACGACCGCGGCCGCCTGTCCGCCGCGATCCCGCGGCACCTGCATTGATCGTCTGTGCTATGCGGAAGCAACTCCCCGCAGGTTTGCCGAGGCCGCCCGATGGATCTCTCCACGTCCTTCATGGGACTCCAGATCGAGACCCCCCTCGTCCTCGGAGCGTCGCCCCTGTCCAGCAATCCGGACCGATGCCGCGAGCTGGAGGACCAGGGGTTGGGCGCGTTGGTGATGGAGTCCCTGTTCATGGAGCAGATCGAGGCCGAGCACCGCGCGCGCTTCGGGCACCCGGGGCCCGGCGAGGATCGGGACCCGAAGCGGGGCCCGACGGCGTACCTGGAGCAGGTTCGGCGGCTCGCTGAGGCGCTCGACATCCCCGTCATCGCGTCGCTCAACGGCACTGCGAGCGGCGCCTGGGCGCGCTACGCCAGGCTCATCGAGCAGGCCGGAGCGGACGGGCTGGAGCTCAACGTCTACTACCTGCCCCTGGACGACACGGAGCCGCCGGCGGAGGTGGAGCAGAGGCACCTCTCGGTCCTGACCCAGGTCAAGGAGAGCGTGGCGATCCCGGTAGCGATGAAGCTCACCCAGTTCTTCTCGTCGCCGGCCCATCTGGGGCGGAGACTGCAGCGCGCCGGGGCGGACGGGCTGGTGCTGTTCGCGCCGCTGTTCCACACCGACCTCGACCTCGACTCGTACACCGTGGTCCCGGCCCTGCACGGATCCGACCCCGGAGACCTGGGGTCGCGCCTGCTCTGGTTGGCGGCGATGTACGGCCGCGTGAAGTGCCCGCTGGCGCTGTCGGGCGGGGCGCACACCCACCTGGACCTGATCAAGGGCGTGATGTCCGGGGCCAGCGCGGTGCAGATGACCACGGCCCTCCTGCGCCACGGGCCCGGTCATGTCGCGACCGTCCTCGGGGGCCTGCGCACCTGGCTCGAGGGCCGGGAGCTCGAGTCGATCCAGCAGCTGCACGGGGCGATGAGCCTGCTGCAGTGCGCCGATCCGCAGGCCTTCGAGCGGGCCAACTACATGAAGGCGCTGCAGACCTGGAAGCTGTGAACCCCGCGGGGGGCGGAGTCACTCCGTCGTCGCCCCGCCCCGCAGGTTCTTCCTGCCCCCGCCGTGGACGGTGTGCTTGGCTCCGTCGGGCCCCACCAGCGTCGCCAGCCCCTCACGGACCTCCACCCGGATCGCGCCATCCTCGGCGACCTCGATCCGCGCGCTCCCCTTCAAGATCACCCGGCTCGAGCCCGCGGACACCCGAGCGCGGCCCTCCAGCTCGTGGATGCCGGTTCCCAGCGAACCGCTGACCTCCCGGATCGGGGAGAACGCGATGGCGAGCCCCGCGACCACCGCGAGGAGCGCGACCATCCACGGCCAGAAGGAGACGTCGCGCTCGGGATCGGGCACGGGGGCCGCCGCGAGCTTGTCCAGCAGCGCGGCCGGCACCGCGACCCGGCGGGGCGCGTCCAACACCGCGCAGAGCTCCTTCATGTCCTCCCACGCCGCCGCCATCTCCGGCTCGGCGACCACCCGGGCCTCGAGCTCCTCGCGCTCCGCCCCGGACAGCTCGCCATCCACCAGCTGCGACAGCTCGTCCCAGGGCGGCAGGTCCCCGCGGAGCCGGCGCGCCACGTAGCCGCGTGCTCGGTGGAGGCGCGCCAGGACGGCGCCGACGGGCCGGCCCTCGGTGGCGGCGATCACGGTCGCGGGCATGCCCGCCAGGTGGGTGAAGACCACCACCCGCCGGCGCTCGTGGGGCAGCCCGGCCAGGGCCTCCGCGACCGTCTCCTGATCGATCGGACCGCTCGGCGGCTGGCCCCCGCGCGGTCCCCGGGTGCCGAGGGAGACCACCATCCCGCGGGCGCCCGGACCGTAGGTGTTGACGAAGCGCCGGTGGGCGATCTGCGCCATCCAGCGGTCCAGGGCGGGCTCGCCGGTCCAGGACTCGAGCTCGGCGACGATGGCGACCCAGATCCCGATGAACTCCTGCTCCGGGTCATCGGCCAGGTGGGAGCACAGCCTGAACACGGGGGGTCCGTACTCGACGATCAGCTGACGGGCCGCCTCAGCGTCTCCCAGCAGGACCCGGGACACGCGGTCAGCTTCGATCCGGTCCATCCCCCGCATCATGGCGCATTCTCCGCGCCTGCTGCAGAGCGCCCCCCGGCCAGCGGATCAGCCGGCGGCGAACGCGTCGCCGCGATGCCTCCGCTGACGGGCGCCGGACCGACGCCGCCGCGGCGGTGCGCTTGGCGGACCGGGTCTTCGACGTCGCCGTGGAGGGCGCCTCGGGGCTGGACGTCGTCGAACCGGGCCTGCCCTGCCGGCTCGATCTGGACCGCCGGTTCCGCGGCTGCGACGCGGTCGGGGCGCGCCTCGCGGCCGGCGACGGGCGCGGCGTCCACGCGCTGCGCCTCCTCGCGGACGCCGAGGACGACGGAACGTGGCTCGCGGCACGACCGGGCACCTCGAGAGAGCAGTGGGTGTTGGCGGCGGCCGAACCCGGCCACGCCCCGCCCGGGGACCCCGCCGCCCGCCTCGCGGGCCCGTTCGAGACGCCGACCAGCCTGTGGGTCCGCCCCGGCCGGGGTGCGCCCGTCAACAGGAAGCTGGTGTGGGGGGACAAGAACGTCGGATAAGTGATCGAGGACGACCTCAGAGCCGACGGATTCGCCGGCTCTGAGGTCGTTATGATTAGGAGAGAGGGACTCGGACCTGAGTGGAATCGGGAGTCAGTCGGCTGACTTCTGGATCGGCAAGCTCCGCACCCGGGCCCCGGCCTCAGATACCGACACGACGGCCCCGGCCGCGAGGTCCTCCGCGGCGACCTCGACGGCTCCACCGACTGCGGCGGCGATTTCCTCCGGAGCCGCCGTCGGCATCCGCACGCGAACCACGGATGGTCCGCCCGCGCCCGAACGGGCCAGGAGTGCCGCGAAGTCGCTGTCGTGCGTGACAACGACCCGCCCCTCGGCAGCAGCATGAGCCATGACCTCGGTGTCTGCGGCCTTCGACATCCCCAGGTCGCCGACATGGACCACATCATGGCCTCGAGCCGCGAGCAGCGGGCCGACCCGCCGGTCGATGCACATGTCCAGAAGGACGTCGGTCACGCTGCGGGCGTGTCGATCGGAAGCATGCGGTCGTCGAGCGAAGCCGCGGCGAAAGCCAAGGCCTCCTTGATGTCCTCCGCTTCCAACTCGGGGAAGCCGGCGCGGAGCTCGTCCCACTCGGGGTTTGCCGCGAGCAGTTCGAGGACCCTTTGCACGCTCAGCCTCATGCCCCGAACGCAGGGCTTGCCGCCCAGGATGGCGGGGTCCGAGGTGATGCGCTCGAAGCCAGGGAAGCGGTAGGTCACGGTCCGATTATAGGCCGGACGGAGGCCAGTTCACGCGTCGTCGACCTGGTGGCATCCCCGGTGGGCCACATCGCGTAACGACCGGTAACCGCGGCCTTCGGCCGGCACTCCGGTGCACGGGTCAGGTCCTGTCTGGAGCGCATCCGGGGCCCCCCGGGTCGCGTACGCGTGCCCGGCGGTGCCCTCCGCGAGCTTGCCTGGTTCGCGGCTTGGGCCTGTTTGACGTGCACCCCCCCCTCCGGGCGAATCGGATCGATCTCCCGCGTGCGACCCTGGACCTACTGGCCCGAGTCTTCGTCGTCCGTTCCTGAGTCGTCGTCATCCGCGCAAGCCGGCACGTCGTCGACTCCCCCGCTGCAGCCGTTGTCGATGCCATCACAGATCTCCCCAGCGCCCGGATGGACGTCCGGGTCCTCGTCGTCGCAGTCACTGCCAAACCATGGGGCGTAGCCATCGGGGCAGCGCTCATCCACGGAGACGACGCGGACGTCCTCTCGGTTGTCCGCCATGTATCCGTCGCCGTCAGCATCCTCTTCGACGTAGCAGAGCTGGGAGAACCGTTCGCCGCAGCACGGGCCGCAGAGCAGAAGAGCCGCCAGCGCACCCATGGTCGATCCAGGAATGGTGCCCACGTGCCTCCCTCCTGCGGTCCAGACTACGTGCCGCGCAGGCTTTGAGGACCGGGCAGTCTGGTGTCGCTGAGGTGCCTCGAAGCTCGCCGCCTCGTCCCCATCGCCGAGGGTGCGCGGCCGCGTTCCGCGCCCCCCCCCCCCCCCCCCCCCCCCGCCCCCCCCCCCCCCCCCCCTACGGGCTCCACTGGCACCCCCACCCCGCCGCCTCGGTCGCCCCCGGCGGCCGCCGCGGCACCTACCTGTGCGACGGCCCCGTCATCGATGACCGCCACCGCCTCTCAGCCGCGACCCCGCGGCACCTGCACTGAAGCCACCTCATCGACCCGTCCGGCGGCACCCTCGTCGGAGAGCAAGGACGATAGGGAGGACTACGTCGACTTGGCCCGCGAGCCGAAGAGCGCGTACCCGGGACGGAATCCGTCCCGGCCAGGTCACTCGCTGCGGGCGACCGTCTCGTCGAGCCGCAGCTCCGCCAGCAGCCGCCCCCACCATTCCTCGTAACCGACCTCGTCCCCCGCCCATCGACCCGCTTTCCCGTCCGGTCCCAGCTCGATCACGCCCAGCACCTCAGCCCCGACCTCGCCGAGCAGCTCGGCCGTCAGAGCGAAGCGGAAGCTCCGCCCATCAGGAACGTCGAACACCCGCAACGGCGTCTCCGTCAGCCGCCAACGATGACCGGTGCGGGGCCGTTCGATCTCCAGCACCAACGGTAGCTTCGTGTTGATCCCGTCGACCTCCATCCCACTCGTCCACTCCGTGTCGAAGCCCGCCGCCAGGGCGACGTAGGAGAGGTTCGAGAGGTCGATCTGGACCTGACCCCAACCGCCGCGAAGCTCGGCCTCGGAGAGGGCCTCGGCGCTCTGACGGACGTCGGCGATCGAGGTGAGGGTCGAGGGGAGCGGCAGGGAGGGGCGGGGCTGGCGAGGGCCGGGCATGGGAACTCCGGGGAGGGTGGGCCGGGCTCCGGAGTAGCAGGTTGCCGGGACGACGAACGTCCCGGGTAGGGACATGTGTCATGACGGCCGCGATCCCGCGGCACCTGCACTCGCCCTGGGTCTAGGGGACGGCCTGGATCGCGGCCATCGTGCCCGTGATCTGGGCCATGACCTCCTCGAGCGTCGACGCGACCTCGGGGAACCTCACCGGCCGCACCAGCACCGCGCGCACGCCCAGGCGCCGGAACACGCCGTCCGTCCACGCCGCCACGCCCGCCATCTTCGTGCAGATCACCACCGGCGGCGGCTTGCCCACGCGGCTCAGCGCGTCCAGCAGCTCGAACCCGTCGAGGTCCTTGCCCTGCAGCTCCGTGATCAGCAGGTCCGGGCGGTACGTCTCCCAGTGCATCAGCGCCTTGCGCCCGTCCTCGACCCACTCCGCCTTCCAACCCCGCCCCTCCAGGTAGCCCTTGAGGAGGAGGCCGAACCGGACGTCCGGGTCGATGATGAGGACGCGCGCCGTCGTCGCGTGGAAGCCGGCGCCGTTCTCACCCTGCGGGGACTGCTCGCCCATTCAGCCCATTATGCCTCGCCGTAGTCCGCCTCGTAGTCGTCGATGTCGTAGTCCTTCCGCCGGCCCAGCGACAGGAAGAAGCCACGGACCGCCAACACGAAGATGATCCCGATGGCGATGCCGGCGATGAGCAGCCAGTAGTTGTTCCGGATCGGCTCGTACGCCGCCTCCCGCACCGGCTTCTCCCCGATCAGCTTCCGCTCCTGCGCCGGGATCGCGGCCAGGTCCGCGCACGTCCCCACCCGCGTCACCTTCCCGCGCAGCCGGTCGAACAGCGACTCCTTGTCCAGGCAGCGACCCACCCGCTCGAACAGCGTCGCGTCCGCCGCGTACGCCACGATGCCCGTCTTGTTCGTCCCCCACAGGAGCGCCACCTGCTCGATGTACGCCACCTTCGGGTCCGCCCCGAGGCCGACCAGGCCGCCGCTCGCGAGGGCCAGCGTGACGCCCGGCGGGCTCTTCGGCGTGAACGACATCGACTCGAGCAGCCCGACCTTCTGGATCAGCCGCCCCTCGGGCCCGCTGTCCACCAGGACCACGTGCTTGTCCTGCTCGCGGACCTTGTCGACGCTCCCCATGTGGACGCTGTAGCCGAAGCGGTCACCGCGCGCGGCGCGCCCCATCTCGGCCGCCAGCCAGGCGAAGAACTGCAGCTCCGTCCGCGACGGGCTGTCCCGCAGCACGAACACCACGTCGCTGAGGTCCGGCCGCAGACCGAACGGGTAGGCGCCGTAGCGGAGCAGCCCCAGGTCCGGGACGTAGCCCCAGTGGTCGCGCGGCAGCGTGATCCGGGAGTCCGCGTGGACCGTCCCCCACAGCGGCTCGCCGTACTCCTCGTCGCACCGCTCGATGCCCTGCGTGTCGCCCGCCTGGACCAGCGCGAAGTCGACGTCGAGCCGCGACTCCGGCCCCATCTCGTGCGCCGGCAGCTCCAGCAGCAGCTTGACCCGGTTGCGGCCGTCGATGTCCCGCAGCGCCACGCCGCCCGCCGCCGCCCCGTTGAGCGAGACGTCGAGCCGGCTGCCGTCCGTGCTGGACTGCGCCGAGTAGGAGTAGATCAGCTCCAACCGCGCCGCCCCGCTGATCGGGTGCTCGTCCGGGATCATCGACAGCGGGATCGACACCCGCCCGCCGCGGTACCCCGAGGCCATCACGTCACCCAGCCCGAGCTCCTCCAGCGTGAACGACGTCTCCGTCGGGATCGTCCGCTGCCAGTCGCGCTCCGCCATCGGCGCGAACGCCTTCACCTGGTCCACGTACTCCACCGGCCCGTAGGGCAGCGACTTGCTGAGGTCGCTCGACAGCAGCCGCGCCAGCTCGACGAGGCCCTTGCCGTCCTTCCCCACGACCGCGAGCATCGCCCGCATCGGGTCGTCCGCCCGGGGGGCCAGGGCGAGGACGCCGGCCTTGCCGATCTTCCCGCTCCGGAGCGCCTCCCCGGCCCGCTTGACCTCCTCGTTGTCGGCCCGCAGGAGCGCCGCCCGCGCCTGCGACAAGCCGCTCGAAGGGGCGTCTGCCCGCGCGATCACGATCATGTGGCCGCTGGGCGCCGTCGACGGGCTCCCCTGGTGGACGTACAGGTCCATCGGACGCCAGCCCGCGGTGTGGCCGAGGATCGACGACAGGTAGCCCGCCGCCTGGGCCTCCTGCGCGCTCAGCTCCTCCGGCAGCACGAGCACGACCCGGCTGGGGTCCGGCTCGCGATCGTCCCGCAGCGGGTACGGCCACCGGCTCAGCGACAGCTCGGGCTGCACCGCGTCGTACTTCACGCGGATGAACGAGTCGTCGAGGATCCGGCTCCACATGCCCGGCGTCTCGGCGATCTCGCACGGCACCCGCGTCCGGTGGTACGCGACGAAGCTGACCTGGTGGTAGCCGTCCTCCCGCACCAGCGGCAGCTTGATGACCTCCTCGGCCACCGAGCCGGGATCGCCGTCGAGCATCACCGTGCCCACCGGCCGCCCGTCGACCCACACCGTCAGCGTCGAGATGTCGCCGAGCAGCTGCGCCGACCGCGCGATCTTCATGTGCAGCTCGGGCTCCGCGGTCAGGTTCCAGTGATCCGGAATCCCGAAGCTGAACGAGTTGTACCCGTGGATCCCGACGAGGGTGACGTCCCCCTTCTGGCCGAGGTCGTGGCGCAACGAGATGTCGCGCACGCGAGGCTCGGACAGAGCGGGGGCGGCCTCTTCGGACTTGTCCTGCGCGGACGCTGCGGGCGCAGCGAGCGGCAAGACCATCAGGGCGGCGGCGAGATGGAACAACTTCCTCATGTCAGACCCCAGGTGCCGAGTCCCGCGCCATGCCGGGGCGCGACTCGGATTCTTCGGATGTGGTTTCGGGTGCGCGGCTGTAGGGAGCCACGCGCCACGCGATCGCAGCGTCGGGGAACAACGCGGCGATCGCGCGGGAGAGTCGAGGTGTCGGGCGCGGCGCGGCGACGACGAGGCTGCCGCGAGACAGGTCCACGAGCTGGATGTCGTCCCGCAGCGCCCACCCCGGCGGGAGCCAGTCGTAGGCGCCGTCGGGGTCCAGCGTGGACGGCTGGGCGAGGGCGACGCCGAGCGAGCGGGCGCGTAGGCGGGCGGCCAGGTGCGGCTCGATCCGGCCGGCGGCGAGGAGGTAGTCGATGGGGGACTTGCCGTTGTCGATGGCGGCGTCCCGCAGCTCGACGAGGTCGCCCCGCCAGCCGGGGTCCTCGTCGATGACCTTCAGCTCCATCCCGTCCATGCCGCCGACGCCGGACTTGATGCCGCCCGGCCACGCCGTCTTCGACGCGACCGCGAGCGCGAGGCGGACGTCCAGGGAGGGGGCGAGGAAGAACTCGAGCTCCGCGCCGAGGCGGGCCGCCACCAGCAACCGGACCTCCTCGTGGGGGAGCGACGCACACGCCACCCGGAGCGGCCCGTCCTCGCCCTCGGGGCGGAGGGGGACCAGCCCGTACAGCGACAGCAGCCCGTAGCCGAGCTTGCGGACGGCCGCGGGGTCGGACTCGTCGGCGCGCAGGGGGCGGAAGTCCAGCCGGGTCCGGTCGTTGAGCAGCTCGCTGACGACCCCGGCGGGGACCCAGCCGCGGCGCACCAGCAGCTCGCCGAGCCGCTCGCCCGTCTCGACCTGCTCCTGCAGCGCCCGGTCGACCCGCTCCTGCGTCGTGTACCCGCCCGCGACGAGCCGCTCGCCGAGCCGCTCCTCACGGTCGGCGTCGGCGGTCTCGAGGACCAGCCGGCGGTAGGCCCGGTCCCGCGCCGACTCGAGCACCTCGCGGCCGCAGAACGCCAGCGCCACCCGCCCCCGGAGGAGCTTCTCCAGCTTGTTGATCGTGGCCGGATCGGGCGGCTCGTGGACGGCGACGCGGATGACGTCCTCTCCGTCGAACCCCAGCGGGAGCACCCGCATCACGGACGCGTCCGCCTCGGGGAGCCGCTGCAGCAGCGTCAGGGGGATCCCGAACGGGTCGGGATCGACGACCGGCAAGGCGTACTGCTCCCCCATCGCGTCGGCCACGGCGCGCGTCGACAGCAGCCCCGTCAGCGACACCACCTGGCCGAGCTTCAGCCCCGTCTTGTCCTGGAGGTCCAGCGCCTCGCCGAGCTCCTCGTCCGTCAGCCCCTCCCGCTCGCGGAGCAGGTCGCCGAGGCGCCGCTTGAACTCGACCAGCATCGCCGTGTCGGGGAAGACGTGGGTCGTCTTGAGCCACTTGAGCGGCTCGCCCGTGATCTTGTGGTTGACGTACTGCCGCACGGCCTTGGCCGTCGCCATGAAGTTGATGACGTTGCTGACGAAGAAGCGCGGGATCGACAGCAGCCCGTGGAGCGGCCCGTAGACCGCGTCGACGGTGACGTACTTCATCACCGCGCGCCACGCGAGCACGAGCGTGTTCCCCATCACCAGCCACCACAGCACCGACCCCGGCGGGAAGATGTTGTCGAACGTCCACGGCCGGCCCGTCGCCCAGCCCACCCCGAGGCGGCCGATGCAGTACAGCGCCACGCCGTAGGCGAAGATCGCCATGAAGTTGGTGACAAGCGCCTTCCGGTCGCGCCACAGGCAGTACAGGACGGGGAGGCTCCCCCGCCAGCCGAGCTGCTCCCACGTCTGCAACCCGATGCCGAGGATCCAGCGCGACCGCTGCTTGATCGCGAACTGCAGCTCGTCGGGGAAGAACTCGCGCGTCGCGATGTACTCCGGCTGGACGATCTGGACCTTCTTCTTGGTGAAGATCCCGCGCTCCACCTCCTTGACCCGCTCGATGGCGCGGCAGGCGAAGTAGACGTTCTTGTTGGCGAGCCGGAACTTCATCCCCAGCTCGTAGTCCTCGGTCAGGCTGTGGATGTTGAACGCCTCCTGACTGTGGGCCAGGGCGATGTCCTCGAACGCGTCCCGGTCGAACCCCGAGCCGACGCCTGCCGACGGGACGAGGCCGCCGATCTGCTCGCGGACGAGCATGTCCTTGAGGTGGTGCTCGGTGAACTCGTCCTTGTACGTCGACGCCACGAACGCGTGCCACGGCATCTCCAGCGGGAACACCGGGGTCTGGACGAAGTCGTGGTCGGGGATGAGGTAGTTGTACAGCCGCAGCGCGAGCGGGTGGATGATGTCCTCCGCGTCGTGCATCAGGAGGATGTCGAAGCGGATCCCGCGCTGCTCCTCCAGCGCCTTGATGTGCTGGTAGACCCAGTTCAGGCAGTCGGCCTTGGACGTCGGCCCGTCGTGGGGGACGACGACCTTGTGGACGTTGCGCGCCCGCCGGGCGACGGCGTCGACGCGGGCCTGGGTGGCGGGGTCGTTGAGGTACGTCCCCACGAAGATGTCGTACTCGTCGTAGTCGAGGTTCTCGAGGTTCAGCTCGAGCATCTGCTGGATGACGCCGTCCTCCTGCCACGCCGGGACCATCATCGCGAGGCGCTTCTGCTCGGCGCCCATCAGGTCTTCCACGGTGATGCGGCGCTTCTCCTCCTTGAAGAGGCCGCGCAGGAAGTAGTTCGCGTCGATGAACAGGTCATCGAGCCCGTTGACCAGGATGGTCCAACAGACCGGATAGGCCATCGCCCTCATCGTGAGGTCGAGTACGTCAGCCACCGGTGGGACCTCCCTCCTGTCTTTGCGTCCCTGGCCCGGCTCCCCGAGTCACCCTTCTACCAGGGCCACGCAACTTGCCAAACGAAAAGCGCACGGAACCGCTACCAGGCGACGTACGTCGCGAGCTGCCAGCGCAGCTCGGCGTACCGGAGGGGAGTGGGGGCGGGATCGGCGTTCTCGAGGCCGAGGTACGTGCCCGCGTGGACGCCGAAGAGGAGGTCGAGCCCGAACGGCTTCAGGAGCCGCCAGCGGTGCCCGACCCCGGCGTCGGCGAGGTTGTTCCAGTAGTCGTTGTTGATGTCCTTGAGGAGCCGCCCTTCGAGGAACGGGGCCCACTGCACGGGGCCCGTGACGAGGTAGCCGAGGCCGAAGCGACCGCGGCCGAAGAAGAAGACGTCGTGGTCGAACCGGCTGACGTAGATCAGGTCCGCGTACACGTCCGCGCAGGGGTCCAGGGTCGGGCGCGCGCCCGCCTTCTCGGGGGCCGGGCGGCACCTCGGGCTCTCGACGCCGAAGAAGGCGCCGGCGCGGAAGTCGAGCTGGACGAACGAGCCGTCCGGATCGGGGATGAGCTTGAACGCGGGCCCCACCTGGGCGAACAGGCCGACCCGCTTCTTCCAGAACCGGAACTGGGCGCCGACGCCCATCATCACCGTGTTGTCCGCGTAGACGAGGGGGAAGCCCTGCGGCCCCGCCCGGCGCGAGGCGACGTCCCGGCTGGCCTGGACGAACGCGTAGAAGTCGAGGTCGGCCCGGGGGATCGGGTGGAGGTACGCGCGGAGGCGGCCGGTGGGGACGAGGTTGGCCGACGTCGCGGGGAAGAACCGGTGCCACGCGAACGCCTCGACGTAGAGGTCGGCCCAGACGACCTTGGGGAGCATCTTCAGCTCGGCGGTCGCCTGGTCGGCCTTCGCCTCGTCCGGCCCCGCGGCGGCGTCCTGGAAGTGGGTGCGAGCCTCCTCGAGCTTCCCCCGGCGCTTGTCCACGTACCCCAGCTCCAGGGCGACGTACTGCGCGTCGGCCCCCTCCGCGACCGCCCGCGCGAACGTGTCGTGGGCCTCCTCGAACCGCTGCTCCTGGACCTGCGTCCGGGCCTCCACGAGGAGGGCGTCGGCGTCCGCCTGGGCAAACGCGGGGCTCGCCACGAGCAGCGCGGCGGCGGCGAGGAGGGCTCGGCTCACGCGGCCCTCCGGTGGGCGAGGGCGTGAGCGGCGGCGGCGCGGAGGTCGTCCAGCGTCGCGAACCCCGGCTCGTCGGGGAACGTCGCCGTGGGCTCGCGCCCCGCCAGCAGCTCGATCGTCGCGACGATGCGCGCCGTCGCGTGCCCCGTGCCGTAGGGGTTGACCTTGTGGGGGCGGCGGTCGTGGGACGCCAGCGCGTCGGCGACGTCCTGCGCCAGGCCGGTGTCGCGGGCGAGGTCGAAGAGCCGGTTCCCCCCCAGGAACACCGTCTCCATCCGCTCGGTGTTGGGGCGGAGCGTGATGCAGGGGAGGTCCAGCGTGATCGCCTCCTCCTGCACGCCCCCGGAGTCGGTCAGGAGGATGGTCGCGCCGGCCATCGCGCGGCAGAAGTCGAGGTAGCCGATGGGCTCGCTGACGACGAAGTTGTCCGGCCACGACAGCCCGAAGCTCTCCATCCGCGCCGTCGTCCGGGGGTGGACGGGGAAGAGGATGGTCATCGGGAGCGAGCCGAGCTCCTTCAGCGCCCGTCCCAGGACGACGGGGTCGTCGACGGTCGCCTGCCGGTGGAGCGTCATCACCGCGTAGGGGCCGTCGATGGCGGGGGCGGGCCGGGCCGCGACGAGGTCCTTGTGGCGGACGTAGGCGTCGACGACGAGGTTGCCGACCGCGGGGCAGGTGACGGGGGGGCAGTTCTCGAGCGCGGTGAGGAAGTAGGTGGCGAGCCCCGTCGGCGCGAGGCGGATGTGGCTGAGCTCGTCGACGACGACCCGGTTGACCTCCTCCGGCATCGACCGGTCGAAGCTCCGGATGCCGCCCTCGACGTGGAGGAGGATGGCGCCGGCGTCGCGCGCGGCGCGGGCCCCCGCGAGGGTCGAGTTGGTGTCGCCGTACGTCACCACCACGTCGGCGCCGAAGTCGCTCAGCGCGTCCGCGGTGGCGGCGGTGAGCTGGTCGACCTCGGAGTTGCCGACGTCGAGGAAGCGGTCGGGGGCGGGGGCGGCGAGCTCGTCGACGAACACCTGCACCATCGACGGGGAGTAGTGCTGCCCCGTGAAGAGGTACCGGTGGTCGAAACGCGCAGCGAGCTCCGGCACCAGCGGCGCCAGCTTGATCAGCTCGGGGCGAGTCCCACAGACCGTCGCAACCCTCATCACCGTCCCCTCCGCGCCTCCCCGCGCGGTACAGTCACCCTGGCCCGACTAGTTCATCCCACAGTCGCCGCCGAAACCGCAACCCCTGATCCGGATTTATCTAGGGGAATCCATGAGTTCTGACGCGCTGGCGGGCCTGCCCGCGCTGGTGCTGGGGGCCGGGTTCGGGACCCGCCTGAAGCCCCTGACCGACCACGTCCCCAAGCCCGCCATCCCGATGCTCGGGCGGCCCCTGCTCGGCCATCCCCTCATCCATTTGTACGCGGGCGGCTGCACCGAGGTGTGGGTCAACGCGCACCACAAGGTGGACCGGCTGCGGGCGTCGATCGATCCCTGGGTCCAGCGGCGGTTGCTCAAGTTGCGTGTGGGTTGGTCGGTCGAGCAGCCCGACATCCTCGGGACGGCGGGGGCGCTGAAGAAGCTGGAGCCGGAGATCCGGCGGGGCGAGCCGATCCTGATGCTCAACGGAGACTCCATCCTGGGGCTCGACCTCCCCGGGCTGGTCGCCGCCCACCGGCGCAACCGGGAGCAGGGCGCGCTCGCCACGCTGCTGTGCCTGCCCGACCCGCGGGCGGAGAGCTTCGGCGCGGTCCGGGTGAACGCGAACGGGCGGATCCTCGAGCGGACGGGGCTGGGGGGGCTGCCCGACGTCGGCGCCGCCGAGCTCGCCGCGGCGACCCCGACCATCTTCTGCGGCGTCCACGTCATCGAGCCCGAGGTCCTCGACTTCCTCCCCCCCGCGGGGCAGTACGGCTGCATCGTCCGCCAGGGGTACGTCCCGATGATGCAGACCCGGTCGGCGGACCTGCGGGCGCACTTCGCGGACCCCGACATGCTCTTCCACGACGTCGGCACGGCGGAGCGCTACCTCGACGCCCAGGCGGCGCTGCTCGCCCCCGGGGGGGAGGCGGCGATCGCGGTCGCGGAGGGGGTCGACGCCCGGGAGGCGCTGCTCCAGGAGGCGTCCTACGCGGTGGACGCGGACGGCACCGAGCACGGCTCCCCGGACGCCGTCCCCGGCCTGGGCGGGGCTGTCCTCGAGCCGCCGTTCTTCTTCGGCCCGATGAACCGCGTCGAGGCCGGCGCGCGGATCGGTCCCGACGCGACCGTCGGAGCCGGCTGCACGATCGGCGCCGGCGCCCGCGTGGCCGACGCCGCCCTCTGGAGCCGGGTCGAGGCGGCCCCCGGCGAGGCGCTCGTGGGCGTCCTCGCGGCGCACCTCGGGGGGGAACGGCGGGTGCTCGACGGCCGACCGGCGTAACCTGACCGAAATGCTGGGTCGAGACGAGTTGATCATCCTGAGCGGGGACCGCCGCGGCGAGGTGATCCCGCTGAAGGAGGACCGCCTCGTCATCGGCCGCGAGACGGGCGATCTGCTCCTCGCCGACAACGAGGTCAGCTCCGTGCACGCGGTCCTGACCCGCAACGGGTCCGGCTGGCACATCGTCGACCTCGGCTCCACCAACGGCGTCTGGATCGACGGCCACGCGTACGAGGAGGCGACGCTCCGGGACGGCGCCGACATCGTCCTGGGGCAGACCCACATGGTCCTCCGCAGCGGCGACGTCGTCGGGGGCGAGGCGCTCACGGACCCCGGCACCGAGCTGCCCGAACCGGCCCTCGACCTGTCCTGGGTCCACGCCCTCGCCGGCGACCCGGGGCACACCATCGAGGTCGTCCCGGAGAGCATCTACGACGACCTCACCCCGACGGTCGAGATCGTCGAGGTGGAAGCCGCCGCGGACCCCGAGGAGGAGCTCGCCGCCCAGCGGCAGGAGCGCCGCGTCGCCCGCCGCCGCCGCGCCGCCCGCCGCGCCGCCGACCCGCCCGCGATGCTCGGCCCCGGGCTGGAGTCGCTCCCCCCCGTCGAGGTCGTGCTCGAGCTGGAGGGCCGCCGCGGCGCGGTCTTCGAGGGCCGCTTCCACCAGGACGCCGTCACCATCGGCCGCGATCCCACCGTCGACCTGAACCTCGAAGGCGAGGCCGTCAGCGCGCGCCACTGCGCGATCGAGGTGTTCCCCGCGGGGGAGGCGTTCCTCCGCGACCTCGGGTCCACCAACGGGACGTTCGTCAACGGCGGACGGGTGACGTGGGCGCGGCTGCGGAACGGCGACCGGATCACGGTGGGCCGGCACACGCTCCGGTTCAGCCTGCGCGCCCCCCGCGGAGGCTGAGCGCGGCCGCGGCGGCTACTTCCGCTCCAGCTCCTCGATCAGCCCCTCGATGTCGAGCACGACCTCGTCGAACTCCTCCATCGGGGGCTTCTCCGACGCGGCGCTCCGGCGGACGTCCTCGAGCAGCTCCGAGGTCGCGAGCAGACCCGCGGCCATGTTCGCCATGGTGCGGAGGAAGAGCAGCTCCCGGCGCGTGAAGCCGTGGATCTCGCGGCGGGTGGTCAGCCCCAGGGTGCCGACGGCGACCTCGCGGACGAAGAGCGGGAACACCAGCGCGGACCGGAGCTCGACCAGCGTGATGAAGTCGTGCACCTCCTCCATCTCCGGGTCGTGGCGGACGTCCTCGATGAGGACCGTCTCCCCGTTCTGGAGGCAGCGGCGGACCTCGGGGTAGCGGCCCAGGTCGACCTCGCGGCGGGTCAGGTTCGCGTCGTCGTGGGACGCGACCACGAACGCCTCGTCCGGCTTGACCCCCATCAGCACCACGTTGCAGCGGTGGACGGGGATCATCTGGGAGATCCGGCGGACGAGGACGTAGAGCGCGTCGGTCGTCGGCAGCGACGACGCCATCGCCTCGCTGACCTCGATGATGACGCCGAGGTCGCTCTCGTAGTGGCCGTCGAAGGCAGCCGGGAGTCCCTCCCCGATCGACCGCGCGGTCCGCAGCCCGGGCATCGTCTCGCGGAGGTCCTCCTCGTCGAGGGGGACGACCTCGTCGGCGACGGACAGCACCAGCCGCGGCATCTCGCCGGAGCTGAGGCTGCTGTTGACCGCCATCATGCGGATCCGGTTGACGAGGACGGCGGGGATGACGGGCGTCGCGATGACGTCGTCGGCGCCGCTGTCCAGCAGCGCCTCCAGCGTGCGCGGCTCGCCGTCGTTGACGAGCACCAGGACGGGGCGGTCGCGGGTGCGGGCGTCGTCCCGGAGCTGGCCGATGACGTCGGTCGTCTTCGCGTCGGGGAGCTCGTCGGCGAGGATGACGACGTCGGCGCCGAACAGCCCCACCTCCTCCGGGACCAGCGACCAGTCCATCGCCTCCTGCAGCCGGTGGCCGGCCTCCCCCAGGCAGGACCGCACCGCCCGATTGAGGTCGGGATCGGGAACCGCGAGGTAGATCTTCGACTGCTGGTCCATCCGCACCCGGGCTGCCCCCTTGCCGAACCCCAAGGATACCGGCTCGCGTGGCATGCTGCGCGGCCATGCCGCAGTTCGAGACGGAGACGATCAACGAGGTCATCCTGTGGCGGCTCGACGAGTCGAAGAAGGAGGTCGCCTACCACGCCGAGACCGACGACGGCGGGTTCCGGCCCGTCTACGTCGCCGAGCAGCGGCAGCGCCTCCTCGCCACCACCGCCGGGCTCGCCGCGCACGGGATCGGCCCCGGGGGACGGGTCGCGATCATCAGCGACGTCCGCCACGAGTGGGTCGGCGTCGACTTCGCCACGCTCCTCAACCGGGCCATCACCATCGGCGTCTACCCGACGTCCACGCCCGAGTCGGTCCGCTACATCCTCGACCACGCCGAGGTGTCGATCGTCGCGATCGAGGCGACGAAGTACCTGAAGCCGCTGATCGAGGTCCTCAACGGGCTGGACCGGGTCAAGCTCGTCGTCGCCATCGAGCCCGACGCCGAGCCTCCCGAGGGGCTGGACGTCCCCTTCATGACGCTCGACTCGCTGATCGACGAGGGGTCCGACGGTCTGGACGAGGCGGCGATCCGGGCGAACGCGCTGGAGGCGAAGCCCGAGGATCTCCTCACGATCGTCTACACGTCCGGCACCACCGGCCCGCCGAAGGGGGCGATGCTGACCCACCGGAACATGTTCCGGACGTGCGAGTCGCTGGACGGGCTCCTCCCCGCCGAGGACGGCGACCGCGGCCTCGTCTACCTCCCCCTCGCCCACATCCTCCAGCGGACGACGCTCTACTTCGGGATGTGGATGGGCCTCGTGGAGGGGTTCTACCTGTCGGACATCCGGCGGGTCGGCGAGGTGCTCCCCGAGGTCCGGCCGTCGCTGCTCGCGGCGGTCCCCCGGATCCTCGAGAAGATCCACGCCAAGGCGTCGGCGCGGCTGGAGGCGGAGACCGGGCTGAAGCGGGTCATCATCGACTGGGCGATGGGGATCGGTGACCAGGTGGCGTCGATGTCGCGGCGGGGGGAGACGGCGTCGGCGCTGCTCCGGTGGCGACACGGGATCGCGGACCGGCTCGTGTTCTCGAAGATCCGGGCCAAGCTCGGCGGGAACATCCGCTTCATCGTCAGCGGCGGGGCGCCCCTCGCGCCGCACCTCTCGGAGTGGTTCCACAGCGTCGGCGTCCTCGTGATCGAGGGGTACGGGCTGACCGAGACGTCGGCCCCCGCGACGACCAACACGCCGACGAACTTCAAGTTCGGCACGGTCGGGCGCGCCATCCCCGGGTGCGAGGTGAGGATCGCGGACGACGGCGAGGTCCTGATCAAGGGGCCGAACGTCTTCCCCGGCTACTACAAGGACGAGGCCGCGACGGCGGAGGCGTTCACCGAGGACGGCTGGTTCCGGTCCGGCGACATCGGGGAGCTCGACGACGACGGCTACCTCCGCATCACCGACCGGAAGAAGAACCTGCTCATCACGGCGGGCGGCAAGAACGTGGCGCCGCAGAACATCGAGAACCTGATCAAGGAGCACGCGCTGATCGGGCAGGCGATGGTGTGCGGGGACCGGCAGCCGTACCTCGTGGCGCTGGTCGCGCTGGAGCCCGAGGACGCGGTCGAGTGGGCGGATATCGAGGGGCTGGACTGCTCCCGGGACTACGCGACGCTGTGCGGCGACGAGCGGGTGCGGTCGGCGATCGAGGCCCACATGGTCGACGTCAACGCGAAGCTGGCCCGCTACGAGTCGATCAAGAAGTGGCACCTCGTGGACGTGCCGCTGGACGTGGACGGCGGCTACCTGACGCCCACGATGAAGCTGAAGCGCCGAGCGATCCTCGAGGACTTCGGGGATGTCGTCGACGGACTCTACGAAGCCGGCTGAGGACGGCGCCGCGCCGGCGCTGATCGACCTGCCGCCGGCCCGCGCCGTGTGGCAGGTCGCGTGGCCGATGATCGCCATCGGGCTGCTCAAGTCCGCGTACTTCCTGACGGACTCGTACTTCGTGGGGCTCCTCGGGGAGAAGGAGCTGGCGGCGCTGGGGGGCGCGGCGTTCGCGTGGTGGATGATCTGGATCTGCACCGACCTCGCCGCGGTGGGGACGCACGCGCTGAGCGCCCGCCACGAGGGGGCGGGGGAGCGGGACCGGATCGGGGGCGTCCTGCTCCAGGGGCTGTGGGTGGCGGTGGCGATCGCGGGCGTGCTCGCGGTGGCGGCCTTCCCCGTGCGGCACCTCTACTTCGACCTGCTGGGGTTCGAGCGGGGGACGGCGGAGTACCTGCGGGGGATGGAGTTCCTCGGGGCGTCGCTCCTCGGGGCGGGGACGCTGTGCCTGTCGCAGGTGGTGGGGGCGGTGTTCCGGGGGATCGGGGACACGCGGACGGCGCTGGTGATCGCGACGGTCACGCTGGTGTTCAACGCGGCGCTGGACCCGGTCTTCATCTGGGGGCTGGACCAGGGGATCGCGGGGGCGGCCTGGGCGACGGCGACGGCGAACGGGATCGGGGCGGTGTTCGGGGCGGTGCTGCTGGCCCGGCGGGCGCTGATCGCGCGGGGCCGGCCGGTGCCTGCGGAGATGCGGAGGATCTTCCGGATCGGGCTCCCCATCGCCGCCTCGGGGGTGGGCTTCTCGCTGGTCTACGTGCTCCTGGGGCGGTTCATCAACGACTTCGGGACGGAGCACATGGCGGGGCTGGGGGTAGGCCACCGGCTGGAGTCCATCGGCTACATGTTCAGCGTCGGGATGATGACCGGGGTGGCGACGATGGTGGGGCAGCACCTCGGCGCGAAGGACCCGGCGACGGCGGCCCGGTGCGCGCACGTCGGGGGGGCGATCACGTTCGGCGCGCTGCTCCCCGTGGCGGCGCTCCTGTACGTCACCGCGCCGCCGCTGTTCGACCTGTTCACGGACGACCCCGCGACGGCCGCGGCGGGGGTCCACTACCTCCGCATCCAGCTGCTGGTGATGGCGTTCATGGGGCTGGAGGTCGCGTACGAGGGGGCCTTCAGCGGGGCGGCCGACACGGTCCCCACGTTCTGGATCACGGTGATCTTCACGGGCGCCCGCATCCCCGGCGCGTGGTTCCTCGCCTACGAGCTGGGCTGGGGCATTGGCGGGGTGTGGTGGGCGATCGCGGTGTCCACCCTGATCAAGGGGATCGTGATGCCGCTCTGGTTCGCCCGCGGCAAGTGGGTCAGCGCACTCGACGCCTGACGGCGGCGAAGGCGAAGAGGGGCAGTCGGGTGTAACTGGGCATGGGGGGGGTCGACCGCGGAGGTGAACAACCTCCTCCTCATCGACAACGACTTCAGCTCGCACTGGGGTTGCTGACCCGGCCTCCCCGACTGTTCGCTCCGATGGCGGTCCGACAGCCAGGAACGTCCGATGACACAGCTGCGGTACGATCCATGGGTGGATCGGGACCTCCTCTTCGACCGGCTGCGGTCCGTCCTCGCTGAGGCCGAGCCGCCCGTGGCGGCGGCGTGGCTGTTCGGGAGCCGGGCGCGGGGCGAGGACCGAGAGGACAGCGACGTCGACGTAGCCGTCCTCCTCCTGGCGCCTGCGGGCCGCACGCTCGAGGCCCTCCCGGGCGATCTGCAGGCCCGTCTCACGGCGGCTGCCGGCGCCGAGGTCGACCTCGTGGTCGTCGACCATGCCCCCGTGGATCTGGTCCACCGGGTGCTGCGGGATGGGGTGGTGCTGATCGATCGTGCTCCTTCGGCGCGAATCGCCTTCGAGGTCCGCAAGCGGAACGAGTACTTCGATCTGCTCCCCTACCTCCGCGAGTACCGTCGAGCCGTGTTGGAACGTGCCGGATGACAGACGAGGACCTCCTCCGGAAGCGCCTGGCGTTCATTCTCACCTGCTTGCACGAGCTCGAGACCCTCGCCGACCCGGACGCCATCAGGACCGATGTCCGTATGGAGCGCTTCGTCGCCCATACACTCCAGCTCGCGATTCAGGCGGCCCTCGATGTCGCCTCCCACGTCGCCTCCAGCGAGGCGCTCGGCGAGCCGGAAAGCAACCGGGCCTTGTTCGACCTCCTTGCCCGGGGAGGGTGGCTCCCTGCCGAGCAGGTCCCCGCGCTGCACGCCATGACAGCATTCCGCAATGTGATCGTGCACCGGTACCAGGAGGTCGACCTCGCCATCGTCGAAGACGTGGTCCGGAACCGGCTCGGAGATCTGGAAGCGTTCGTCGCTGCGGTGCGCGATCGCCTGGATGAGGCCGGGTAGGGACCTCCGCGCCGCTACGGCCGGCCTCGCCGTCGCCGGACGACGAAGACGAACAGCAGCGGCAGCATGGCAGGGGTCGCCCCGGGCCCGGTGACGTCGTTGCGGCAGCCGCAGCCCGCGCCGATGGGGTCGGCGTCGGGCGGGGGCGGGTCGCCGGGCCAGACGTTGCTGTCGTCGGGGCGGTCGTCGCTGTCGTCGAACCGGTCGGGGATGCCGTCGTAGTCCTCGTCGCCCATCCCGTCGGGGCCGTCGAGGACGCCGTCGTCGTCCGTGTCCTCGTCCAGCGGGTCGGAGCCGTCCTGGACCTCCTGGCCGTCGGGGACGCCGTCCTCGTCCGTGTCCGGCCGGAGCGGGTCCGTGCCCCAGGGGGAGACCTCCTCGCCGTCGAACAGGCCGTCGTCGTCCGTGTCCATGTCGTTCGGGTCGGTCCCGTACTCGTGGATCTCCTCGTAGTCGGTGAGCCCGTCGCCGTCGCTGTCCTCGTCGTTCGGATCCGTGCCCGCCTCGGCCTCCTCGCCGTCGGACAGGCCGTCGTCGTCGCTGTCGGCGTCCTGCGGGTCGCTGCCGAGCTCGGCCTCCTCGGCGTTGGTGAGGCCGTCGCCGTCGGCGTCTGCGTCGGGGCCGTCCGTGTCGTCGAGGTCGATGACGTCGGGGATGCCGTCCTCGTCGATGTCGCCGTCCCCCTCGTCAGCGTCGGGGATGCCGTCGCCGTCGCTGTCGTCGTCCAGGTAGTTGGGGATCCCGTCGTTGCCGGAGTGGAGGTCGTACGCGACGCCGAAGCCGTCCCCGTCCGCGTCCTCCAGCCCCTCGACCGCGTCGGGGATGCCGTCGCCGTCGGCGTCGAAGTCGAGGAAGTCGGGGATCCCGTCGCCGTCGAAGTCGCCGTCGCCCTCCACCTCGTCGGGGATCCCGTCGCCGTCGGAGTCGAGGTCCAGCGAGTTCTGCTCGCCGTCCTCGTCGGGGTCGTCGATGTCCCAGGACTCCTCGTCCGTGTCGGACATCGTGTCGCCGTCGTCGTCGGGGTCCACGCAGTCGGGGAGGCCGTCCTCGTCGCTGTCGGGCCAGCCCTCGTCGATCATGTCGTCGCAGTTGTTGTCCTGCCCG
>CAYFOA010000003.1:100328-100807 GCA_964344575.1 uncultured Rickettsiales bacterium
TTCGCCCGCCACCCCTTCTTCGCCGGCCAGCCGGGGAACGGGTCGTGGCAGTCGCCGTCGGGCTCGATGACGGGGAGCAGGTCGTCGCCCCAGCCGTCGCCGTCGCCGTCGAGGAAGCAGAGCGTGGGGTCGGCGCCGTCGCAGTCGCTGTCGATCGAGTCGTCCTCGACGTCCCAGGCGTCGGGGTTGATCAGGGGGTCGTCGTCGTCGCAGTCGGGGCCGCCGCAGCCGTCGAAGCCGTCGCCGTCGAGGTCGATGTCCTCGTCGATCTCGCCGTCGCAGTCGTTGTCCACGCCGTCGCACACCTCGGGGTCGCTGAGGTCCTCGTCGACGTCGCCGTCGCAGTCGTTGTCGGCCCCGTCGCAGACCTCCGGCTCGCCGGGACCGACCGAGGGGTCGAGGGGGTCGCAGTCGCCCTCGTCCGGCGTGCCGTCGCCGTCGTCGTCGGGGTCCGTGCAGTCGGGGTCGCCGTCGCCGTC
>CAYFOA010000004.1:0-52221 GCA_964344575.1 uncultured Rickettsiales bacterium
TCCGTGAGGGTGGTCGGACCGTGGGCGCCGGCGTCGTCGGAAAGATTCACGAGTAAGGGGTTCGGAACAGCATGTCTGAGCAGAACATCCGCATCCGCCTTCGGGCGTACGACCACAAGCTCCTGGACAAGAGCGCCAAGGAGATCGTGGCGACGGTGCAGAGGACCGGGGCCTCCGTTCGGGGCCCCATCCCCCTGCCCACCAAGATCAACAAGTACTGCGTCCTCCGCGGACCGCACGTCGACAAGAAGAGCCGTGAGCAGTTCGAGATCCGCACCCACAAGCGGCTCCTCGACATCCTGGAGCCCACCCAGGGCACCATCGATGCGCTCATGAAGCTGGACCTGTCGGCCGGTGTGGACGTCGAGATCAAGCTGAACTAGCGGGATTCGATCATGACCACCGTGAAGGTTCTGAACATCGAGGGCGACGAGAGCGGCCGCAGCGTCGAGCTGCCGGACGACATCTTCGCTTGCGACAAGTACGACCACCTGCTCCACCAGGTGGTGCGGTACAGCCAGGCGCACCGGCGCCAGGGGACGCAGTCGACCAAGACGCGCTCCGAGGTCCGGGGCGGCGGCAAGAAGATGTACCGGCAGAAGGGCACCGGTCGCGCCCGCCACGGCGGGAGCCGGGCTCCGCAGATGCGGGGCGGCGGCATCGCGCACGGCCCCAAGCCGCGCAGCTTCCGCTTCAAGCTGAACAAGAAGGTCCGCTCCGGCGCCCTCCGTTCGGCCCTGACGCGGCGCGCGTCGGGTGAGAAGGTCGTCGTCTTCGACAGCCTCGAGCTCGGCGAGATCAAGACGAAGCGCGTGGCCGCCCTGCTGAGCAAGCTGGGCATCGACAGCGCCCTCTTCGTGCTCCCGGAGCAGAACGAGACGGTGTCGAAGTCCGCGCGGAACATCCCCTACGTGAAGGTGCTGCCGACGCAGGGCCTGAACGTGGAGGACGTCCTTCGCCACGAGCACCTCGTGCTGACGACGGCCACCGTCGACAGCCTCAAGGCGCGGTTCGGAGGTGAGGCGTGAGGCGCATCGACCAGATCATCATCCGCCCGCTCCTCACGGAGAAGGCGACGGCCATGAACGAGGAGTCCAACACCTTCGCGTTCGAGGTCGGCAAGGACACGACCAAGATCGAGATCAAGGAGGCGGTCCAGTCGCTCTTCGGGGTCAAGGTCGACAAGGTCCGCACCATCATCGTGCGGGGCAAGGTCAAGCGTTTCGGCCGGTACTACGGCAAGCGCCCCAACTGGAAGAAGGCCCTCGTGACCGTCGCCGACGGCGAGGACCTCAACTTCTACTCGGGCCTCTAGGAGTTCGTCATGGGAGTCCGCAGGTACAAGGCCATGACCCCGGGGCGCCGGGGGATGTCGGTCTCGGATTTCGCCGAGATCACGACCGGCAAGCCGACCAAGAAGCTGCTCGCGAAGTGGAACCGCTCCGGCGGTCGCAACGCGCGCGGTCGCATGACGGTCCGGCGTCGGGGCGGCGGCCACAAGCGTCGCTACCGCGTCATCGACTTCCGCCGGGACAAGCTGGTCCCCGCGAAGGTCGCGACGATCGAGTACGACCCGAACCGCAGCGCCCGCATCGCCCTGCTCCACTACGTGGACGGGGAGAAGCGCTACATCATCGCGCCGAAGGGCCTCCAGGTCGGCGACGTCGTCGAGACCGGCCCCGGGAGCGACATCAAGCCCGGCAACAGCCTCCCGCTGCTGAACATGCCGCTCGGCACCTGGGTCTACAACATCGAGATGCTGCCGGGTAAGGGCGGCCAGGTCGCGCGCGCGGCCGGCACCTACGCCCAGGTGATGGCGAAGGAGGGCAAGTACGTCCTCCTGCGGCTCCCCTCGGGCGAGCTGCGCCAGTTCATCAACCGCTGCCAGGCCACGGTCGGGCAGGTCGGCAACGAGCAGCACAACAACATCTCGATCGGCAAGGCCGGTCGCAACCGCTGGCTGGGCAAGCGCCCGAAGGTCCGCGGTGTGGCCATGAACCCCGTCGATCACCCGCACGGCGGCGGCGAGGGCCGGACCTCCGGCGGTCGCCACCCCGTCACCCCCTGGGGCAAGCCCACCAAGGGGCACCGCACCCGCGACAAGAAGAAGCCGTCGAACCGCTTCATCGTGCGTCGCCGCAAGAGCAGGAAGTAAGCCATGTCCCGTTCGCTCAAGAAGGGTCCGTTCATCGACCTGCATCTTCTTCGGAAGGTGGCCACGGCCAAGGAGGCGGGCAGCAACAAGGTCATCAAGACCTGGTCGCGCCGCTCCACGATCATCCCCGAGATGATCGGGCTGACCTTCGCCGTGCACAACGGCAAGAAGTTCATCCCGGTCTACGTCACGGACCAGATGGTCGGTCACAAGCTGGGCGAGTTCAGCCCCACCCGCACGTTCTTCGGCCACGCCGGGGATCGCCGCGGCAAGGTCCGCTGAGGAGTTCGAGATGACCGACACCGTCTCGCGCGCGCAGCTCCGCTACGTCCGCGTCACCCCCCAGAAGGCCCGCCTCGTGGCCGACCTGGTGCGTGGCCGGGACGTCGATGAGGCGCTCCGCATGCTCCAGTTCACCCAGAAGCGGTCGGCGCCGATGATCAGCAAGCTGATCTCCTCGGCGGTGGCGAACGCCGCGGACACCGCTCCGTCGGTCGATGTCGACGACCTCTTCGTCAAGACCATCTTCGTGGACGGCGGCCCGACCCTGCGTCGGTACCTGCCCCGCGCCCAGGGCCGCGCGACGCGGATCCTCAAGCGGACGAGCCACATCACCATCGAGCTCGGCTCGCGGTAACGGAGGAAGAAGACATGGGTCAGAAGGTTCATCCGGTCGGCTTCCGCCTCGGCACGGTCAAGACCTGGGACAGCCGGTGGTACGCCGACAAGGGCTACGCCGACTTCCTGCACGAGGACCTCCGCATTCGGAAGTTCCTCCACAAGCGCCTGAAGAACGCGCAGGTCAGCAAGATCATCATCGAGCGCGCCGCCGCGAAGGCGAAGGTCTTCGTCTACGCCGCGCGTCCCGGGATGATCATCGGCAAGCGCTGCGCGGGCCTCGAGGATCTGAAGAAGGAGCTCCGCTCCATCACCAACACCGAGATCTTCCTGAACATCATCGAGGTTCGGAAGGTCGAGCTGGACGCCAAGCTGGTCGCCGAGAACATCGCCGCCCAGCTGCAGAAGCGCGTGTCCTTCCGGCGCGCGATGAAGAAGGCGGTCCAGGGGACCATGCGGGCCGGCGCCAAGGGCGTTCGCATCGCCTGCGCGGGTCGACTCGGAGGCGCCGACATGGGCCGCCGCGAGTGGTACCGCCAGGGCCGCGTGCCCCTGCACACGCTCCGCGCCGACATCGATTACGGGTACGCCGTCAGCAAGACGACGTACGGGATCATCGGCGTCAAGTGCTGGATTTTCAAGGGAGAGATCCTCCCCGGTGAAGAGGACGGGAACTAGCGATGCTCAGCCCCAAGCGAGTCAAGCACCGCAAGATCCAGAAGGGTCGTCGTCGAGGCCTCGCGCGTCGCGGGTGCAACGTCGACTTCGGCACCTACGGATTGCAGGCGCTCGAGGCCGGATTCATCACGGCGCGGCAGATCGAGGCCGCTCGTGTCGCCATGACCCGCCACGCCAAGCGCGGCGGCAAGGTCTGGATCCGGATCTTCCCCGACAAGCCGCTCACCAAGAAGCCGGCCGAGACCCGCATGGGCAAGGGCAAGGGCTCTCCGGAGCTGTGGGTCGCCGTGGTCAAGCCCGGCCGCGTCCTCTACGAGATGGACGGGGTCAGCGAGGAGGTCGCCCGTGAGGCCCTCCGCCTGGCGATGCACAAGCTGCCCATCAAGACCCGCTTCATCAAGAGGGAGTCCTGGGCATGAACGCTGCCGATCTCCGCACCCTCGACGACAAGGGCCTGCTGATGCGTCAGCAGGATCTCCTCGGCGAGATGACGTCGCTGAAGTTCCAGCAGGCCACCGGTCAGCTCGACAACACGGCGGCGGTCAAGACCATCCGGCGCGGGCTCGCCCGCGTGAACACGCTGATCCGCGAGCGCGAGCTCGACCAGGGCCTGCCGGTGGGCGGTCTCGCGAAGGCGGTCGGTCCTCTCGAGGCCGACGCGAGCGCCTTCGCCGCCTTCCGCAAGTTCATGGGCCAGAGCGAGTAAGGGGACGACGATGTCGACGACAGAAGAGAACGTCGAGACCACCACCGAGGCGCGGCGCAACCGCAAGACGCTCCAGGGCCTCGTGGTGTCCGACAAGATGAACAAGACGGTGGTCGTGAAGGTCACCCGGGCGGTCAAGCACCCCCGGTACAAGAAGTACGTCCGCAACTCCAAGAAGTACCTCGCGCACGACGAGGCCGACGCCTGCGGCATCGGCGATCTGGTGACGATCGTCGAGACCCGCCCGCTTTCGAAGACGAAGCGGTGGCGCGTCCGGTCCATCGACCGCAAGGCGGTGGGGTAGTCCGATGATCCAGGCAGAGTCGATGCTCGACGTCGCCGACAACTCCGGGGCCAAGAAGGTGCAGTGCATCAAGGTCCTCGGGGGATCGAAGCGCAAGTACGCCTCGGTCGGCGACATCATCAAGGTGTCGGTCAAGGAAGCCATCCCCAACTCCAAGGTGAAGAAGGGGACGGTCATGGAGGCGGTCATCGTCCGCGTGGCGAAGGAGCTGCGCCGGGCCGACGGCTCCTACATCCGGTTCGACAACAACGCGGCCGTCCTCGTGGACACCGCCAAGGAGCCGATCGGCACCCGCATCTTCGGGCCGGTCGCTCGCGAGCTGCGCGCCAAGCGGTTCATGAAGATCGTGTCGCTGGCGCCGGAGGTGCTGTGATGTCCCACGGCAAGAACCCCACGAAGCTCCGCATCGGAGACACGGTGATCGTGATCTCGGGCGCCCACAAGGGCAGCTCCGGTCAGATCCAGCGGTTCAACGCGGACCGCAGCCGCGTCTTCGTCGAGGGCGTGAACATGGTCAAGCGAAGCGAGCGCCCGATGGCGGCTCTCGGGCGCGCGGGCGGCATCATCGAGAAGGAGGCGTCGATCCACGTGAGCAACGTCGCCCTCATGACGTCCGACGGGCAGGCGACGCGAGTCGGCTACCAGCGCCTCGAGAACGGTCAGAAGGTCCGCGTCGCGAAGAAGACCGGCGAACCCATCGAGCGAGCGCGGAGCTAGTCATGGCTGCACAGACCAGGCTCAGGGACCAGTACAAGGACGTCGTCGTCCCGAAGCTGCAGGAAGAGTTCAACTACGCGAACCCGATGATGGTTCCGCGGCTGCAGAAGATCGTCGTGAACGTGTCCCTCAAGGACGCGATCCAGAACGTGAAGCTGCTCGAGACCGCCGCGAACGAGGTCGGGCTGATCACGGGCCAGAAGCCGGTCATCCGGCGCGCCCGTCGCAGCATCGCCAACTTCAAGCTCCGCGAGGGCATGCCCATCGGGACCTCCGTCACGCTCCGGCGCGACAAGATGTGGGAGTTCCTCGACCGGCTGATCTCGCTGACCATGCCGCGAATCCGCGACTTCCGCGGGATCTCGCGCAAGGCCTTCGACGGCCGGGGGAACTACTCCCTCGGGCTGAAGGAGCAGATCGTCTTCCCCGAGATCGACTACGACAAGGTCGAGAAGATCCACGGGTTCAACATCACGTTCGTCACGTCCGCGAAGACGGATGCCGAGGCGCTGTCGCTGTTGCAGCACCTGGGCATGCCCTTCCGGGCGAAGTAGTCGGGAAACCAACATGGCCAAGACCAGCAAGATCGCTGCCTGGAAGCGCGGACCGAAGTTCAAGGTCCGGCACGTGAACCGGTGCAAGGTGTGCGGACGTCCGCGCGGCTACATGCGCAAGTTCGAGCTCTGCCGCATCTGCTTCCGCAACCTGAGCCTCGAGGGAAAGATCCCCGGGGTCATCAAGAGCTCCTGGTAGGAGGAGACCGACATGGGCATGACTGACCCCATCGCGGACCTTCTGAGCCGCATCCGTAACGCGCAGCACGCCAAGCACGAGATCGTCTCGATCCCCGCGTCGAACATCAAGAAGGCGGTGCTGGAGATCCTGAAGCACGAGGGGTTCATCTCGGACTACTCGTTCGAGAAGGACGACCTCCAGGGCGTGCTCAACATCATCCTGAAGTACGACAAGAACGACGAGGGGATCATCCTCGGCCTGCAGCGCGTGAGCACCCCCGGGTGCCGCCGCTACGTCAAGGCCAAGGAGATCCCGAAGGTCCTCGGCGGCCTCGGCATCGCGATCCTGTCGACCAGCCGCGGCGTGGTCTCCGACCGCGCGGCGCGTGACCTCAACGTCGGCGGGGAGGTCCTGGCCTACGTCTGGTAGGTCCGGCTCCCGGAGGAACTGAGATGTCTCGCATCGGAAACCTGCCCGTGAAGCTCCCGTCGGGCGTCACCGTGACCGTCACGGAGACGACGATGGCGGCCAAGGGCCCCAAGGGTCAGCTGACCCGGCCCCTGCCGTCGCACGTCTCGATCGAGGTCGGGGCGGACGCCGCGGTGGTCTCGCGGGTCAACGACAGCAAGCCCGCGAAGTCGCGCCACGGCCTGACCCGCGCCCTGCTGCAGAACATGGTCACCGGCGTGTCCGAGGGGTTCGAGCGGAAGCTCGAGATCGTCGGCGTCGGCTACAAGGCTGCGGTGAAGGGGCGGACGCTGGAGCTGCACCTCGGCTACAGCCACCCCATCCAGTTCGCGCTCCCCGACGGCATCGACGCCGCCGTGAAGGGCCCGAACATCTCGCTGACCGGGATCGACAACGAGGTCCTCGGCCAGGCCGCCGCCAACGTCCGCGGTTTCCGCAAGCCCGACGCCTACAAGGGCAAGGGCATCCGGTACGCGGGCGAGCGCATCAAGCTCAAGCCCGGCAAGGCCGGCAGCGTCGGCTAAGGGAGTCCGAAATGGCGAACAAGACGAACCCCCGCGCGGTCGCGCGCGCCCGCCGCAAGGTGGCCATCCGCCGCAAGGTGTCCGGCACCACCGAGCGTCCGCGCCTGACCGTGTTCCGCAGCACGAAGCACATCTACGCCCAGATCGTGAACGACGAGGCCGGCACCACGCTGGCGTCGGCGTCCACGCTCAACACCCCCGTCGAGGGGAACAAGGGCAACAAGGACGCGGCCAAGGCCGTCGGCACCGCCATCGCCGCCAAGGCGAAGGAGGCCGGCGTCTCGACGGTCGTCTTCGACCGCAACGGTTACAAGTACCACGGCCGCATCAAGGCCCTCGCTGACGCCGCCCGTGAGGGCGGCCTCACCTTCTAGGAGAGCTGAAGATGGCTCGTTTCATGGATGGCGACGTCGAGCTCCTCGACCGCGTCGTCGACATCAACCGCGTCGCGAAGGTCGTCAAGGGCGGCCGCCGCTTCAACTTCTCCGCCCTGGTGGTCGTCGGTGACGGCGAAGGCCGCGTCGGCGTCGGCAAGGGCAAGGCCAACGAGGTCCCCGAGGCGATCCGCAAGGGCGGCGAGAAGGCCCGCCGGGCCATGGTCCGCGTCCCGATGACGGACGGCGGCACCATCCCGCACCCGATCGTCGGCGAGTACGGCGCCGGTCGCGTCATGCTCCGCCCCGCCAGCGCCGGTACCGGCGTCATCGCGGGCGGCGCGGTGCGCGCGGTGCTCGAGTGCGCCGGCGTGGAGAACATCCTCACGAAGTGCATCGGGTCCAACAACCCGCACAACGTGCTCAAGGCGACGATGGACGCGCTGACCCGGCTGCAGGTCCCCGAGGACTACCTGCGGCGTCGCGGCGCGCCCGAGATCACGGCGCAGAGCTAGGAGCCGAACGATGGCTGACAACACGATCACGGTCACGCTCAAGCGGAGCCCCATCGGCCGCCAGCAGGATCAGCGCGCGACCCTCCGGGGGCTCGGGCTGACGAAGCTGCACAAGACGGTGGAGCTGGAGAACACGCCGTCGGTCCGCGGGATGGTCAAGAAGGTCATCCACCTGGTGGAAGTCGGCGAGCTCAAGGCCTAGACAACAGAACTTCACCCCGGACTGCGAGTCGTCCGACCCCTTCGGGGGCGGGTCCGGGGTCTGCGAGGACGGCGGGAGCAGACACATGTCCGATCTGAACAAGCTCAGCCCGAACCCGGGCAGCACGAAGAAGCGCAAGCGCATCGGCCGCGGCCCCGGCAGCGGGCTCGGCAAGACGTCCGGCCGGGGCCAGAAGGGGCAGAAGTCCCGCAGCGGCGGCAAGATCCCCGCCTGGTTCGAGGGCGGACAGATGCCGATCGCGCGACGTCTCCCCAAGCGCGGCTTCTACAACAAGTGGGGCAAGACCTTCGCCGAGGTGAACGTCGGCCAGCTGAGCGGCTTCGTTGCCGGCAGCGAGGTGACCGTCGACGCGCTGGTCGAGGCCGGCATCGTCGGCAAGGTCGGCGACGGCGTGAAGCTCCTCGGCAACGGCGAGCTCGCCCACGCCCTCACCATCCGGGTCCACAAGGCCTCCAAGGGCGCTCAGGCCAAGGTCGAGGCGGCCGGCGGCACCGTCGAGCTCATCGGCTGACTTAGGAGACGACGTGGCCTCTGGCGTCTGGGACATCCCGAAGATCCCCGAGCTTCGCAACCGCCTCCTGGTGATGGCGGCGCTGCTCGGCGTGTACCGGTTCGGCGTCTTCATCCCGAACCCGGGCACGGACCGGGCCGCGCTCTCGAGCTTCTTCAACCAGCAGTCCGGCGGGACGCTGTTCGACCTCTACAACATGTTCTCCGGGGGAGCGCTCGAGCAGTTCTCGATCTTCACCCTCGGGATCATGCCGTACATCTCTGCGTCCATCATTCTGCAGCTGATGACGGTGGTCGTTCCCGCGCTGGAGCGGCTGAAGAAGGAGGGCGAAGCGGGCCAGGCGAAGATCACGCAGTACACGCGCTACGGCACGATCCTCATCTGCCTCGTCCAGGGCGCCGCCATCGCCTACGGGCTGGAGAACATGGCCGCTCCCGGCAGCGACGGCGCCGTCGTGACCGACCCGGGCTGGCCCTTCCGCCTGATGACCGTGCTGACGCTCACGACGGGCGCGGCGTTCATCATGTGGCTCGGCGAGCGGATCACCGAGTGGGGCATCGGCAACGGCATCTCGCTGATCATCATGGCGGGCATCATCGTCCGCTTCCCCGACGCGATCTTCACGACGTGGGGTCAGCTGCAGAGCGGCGAGCGGAACTTCCTCGGGCTGCTGCTCCTGGGGCTCTTCGCGCTGATCGTCATCGGGTTCATCGTGTTCTGCGAGCGCGGTCAGCGCCGGATCCCGGTGCAGTACGCCAAGCGGGTCGTCGGCCGGAAGGTCTACGGCGGGCAGAACACGCACCTGCCCCTGAAGATCAACATGGCCGGGGTCATCCCGCCGATCTTCAGCTCGTCGATCATCATGTTCCCGGCGACCATCGCCAGCTTCTGGCGTGACAACGCGTTCCTGACGGACGTGCAGGCGCTCTTCATGCCGGGGACGACGACGTACATGGTCACGTACGCCGTCATGACCATCTTCTTCTGCTACTTCTACACGTCGGTCACGTTCAACCCGGCCGACGTCGCCGAGAACATGCAGAAGCACGGCGGCTACATCCCGGGCATCCGCCCCGGCAAGCCGACGGCCGACTTCATCGACCGCGTCCTCACCCGGCTGACGCTCGCCGGATCGCTGTACATCACGGCGGTCTGCCTCCTGCCGGACATCATGATCAGCGAGATGCGGGTCACCTTCTACTTCGGCGGCACGGGCCTGCTGATCGTGGTCGGCGTCGCGCTGGACCTGGTCGCCCAGATCGAGTCGCACCTCCTGACCCGGCACTACGACGGGCTCATGGGCGGCGGCGGCGGAGGCGGCTCGCGCATGCGGAGCGGCCGCCGCAGTGGAGTGACGGCGCGATGAGCAAGAACCTCATCTTCTTCGGCCCCCCCGGCGCGGGGAAGGGGACGCAGGCCAAGCGGCTGATGGAGGACCACTCCATCCCGCAGATCTCCACGGGCGACATCCTCCGCGCGAACCGCAAGGAGGGGACCGAGCTCGGCCGCAAGGCGCAGGGCTTCATGGACCAGGGGAAGCTGGTTCCGGACGACCTGATCATCGCGATGGTCGACGATCGCTTCGGCGCCGGCGACTGCGACAACGGCTGGATCCTCGACGGGTTCCCGCGCACGGTCGCCCAGGCGGTGGCGCTGGACGGGCTGCTCCAGCGGCGCGGCTCGGGGGTCGACCGGGTGGTGCTCCTGAAGGTGCCGGACGACGACATCGTCACCCGCATCACGGGCCGCCGCGTGTGCCGCGACTGCGGGACGCCGTTCCACGTCGCGTTCAAGCCAAGCGCGGTCGACGGCGTGTGCGACGCCTGCGGCGGCGAGACCTACCTGCGGGCGGACGACACCGAGGCGAAGGTGCGCGTCCGGCTCGACGAATACGCCCACAACACCGCGCCGGTCGCTGCGTACTTCGAGCAGCGCGGCATCGTTCGCGAGATCGACGGCACGGGAGACATCGACGAAGTGTACGGCCGCCTGGTGGCGGCTTTGGAGTAATGGCGAAGGGAGACGACCTCGAGGTCATCGGTTCCGTACTTGATCTGTTGCCCAACCGCCTGTATAGGGTGCGCCTTCGTGGCGGGGGCGTAGTGCAAGCCCATGTGGCGGGCAGCCTGCAGATGAAGATCGTACGGCTGATTCCAGGTGACTCGGTTGTCGTCAAGCTGAGCGACGTGGACCCCTCGCGGGGTCGCATCATCCGCCGGGTACCGGCGGGGGAGACAGGAAGATGAAGGTCAAGGCCTCCGTCAAGAAGATGTGCGACAAGTGCCGCGTCATTCGACGCCGGCGCGTGGTTCGCATCATCTGCGAGAACCCCAAGCACAAGCAGCGGCAGGGCTGATCCATGGCACGTATCGCCGGCGTCGACATTCCGCGCCACAAGCCCGTCTGGATCGGGCTCACCTACATCTTCGGGATCGGTCAGACGACCGCGAAGAGGATCTGCAAGGAAGCGGGCATCGAGGACAAGACCCGCGTCCAGGAGCTGACGGAGGGCGAGGTCGCCCGCATCCGCTCCGCCATCGACGCGACCTGCACGGTCGAGGGTGATCTCCGCAAGGAGGTCGCGATGAACATCAAGCGTCTGATGGACCTGAACACGTACCGCGGTCTGCGCCACCGGCGCGGGCTCCCGGTCCGGGGTCAGCGGACCCACACGAACGCGCGCACCCGCAAGGGGCCGCGGCGCATCGTGACCCGCAAGAAGGGCAAGAGGTAAGTCATGGCCAAGGTCCGGCGTACCAAGAAGAAGGTCAGCAAGAACATCGCGGTGGGCGTCGCCCACATCCACGCGACCTTCAACAACACCATCGTGAACATCACCGACGTCAACGGGAACACCATCTCGTGGTCGTCGGCCGGCTCGCGCGGCTTCAAGGGCTCGCGCAAGAGCACCCCGTTCGCCGCCCAGCTGGTCGCCGAGGACGCCGCCCGCAAGGCGATGGACCACGGTCTCCGGACCGTGTCGGTCGAGGTGAAGGGCCCGGGCAGCGGTCGCGAGTCGGCCCTGCGCGCGCTCGCCGCCGTCGGCCTCAAGGTCACGTTCATCAAGGACGTCACCCCCATCCCCCACAACGGCTGCCGGCCGCCCAAGCGGCGCCGGGTCTAAGGGAGCAGATCCATGGCTCGTTACGCAGGCCCCGTCTGCCGTTTCTGCCGTCGCGAGGGGCTGAAGCTCTTCCTGAAGGCGGAGCGCTGCTACACCGACAAGTGCTCGTTCGAGCGCAACCAGTACCCGCCCGGGCAGCACGGCCAGAACCGCCGCCTTCGCATCAGCGAGTACGGTCTGCAGCTCCGCGAGAAGCAGAAGGTGAAGCGCATCTACGGGCTGCTGGAGAAGCAGTTCCGCGCGTACTACGTCGAGGCCGCCCGGCGGAAGGGCAACACGGGTGAGACGCTGCTCGCGCTCCTCGAGAACCGCCTCGACGGCACCGTGTTCCGCATGGGCTTCGCGGGTAGCCGCAGCGAGGCCCGCCAGCTGGTGAACCACGGCCACTTCCTCGTCAACGGGAAGCGCGTGGACATCCCCAGCTACCAGATGCGTACCGGTGACGTGATCACGGTCAAGGAGAAGAGCCAGCAGATGGCTCGGATCGTCGAGGCCGCCGAGCGCGCCATCAACCGTCCGCAGATGAGCTGGCTCGAGGTCGACACCACGAAGTTCACGGGCAAGGTCCTGAGCTTCCCCGTCCGCGCCGAGCTGACCCTGCCCATCTCCGAGAACCTCATCGTCGAGCTCTACTCCCGGTAGCAAGGAACGAAATGACGACCACGACCGACAACCCGCGCGAGATCTACAAGAACTGGCGGAGCCTCATCCGCCCGCGTCAGCTCCTCCAGGAGGACGGCGCGGATCCCGCCCGCTACGGCAAGTTCACCGCCTCCCCGCTCGAGAAGGGCTTCGGCGTCACGCTCGGGAACGCGCTCCGGCGCGTGCTGCTCAGCAGCCTCCAGGGCACGGCGATCACGGCCGTCCGGATCGACGGCGTGCTCCACGAGTTCTCGACGGTCGAGGGCGTCATCGAGGACGTCACGCACATCATCCTGAACCTCAAGGGCGTCCTGATCCGGATGGAGACCTACGAGGCGCAGACGTTCATCCTCGAGAAGGCCGGCGGCCGCGGCGAGCAGATCGACGTCACGGCGGCGGACATCCAGACCACCGGCGACGCGGTGATCATGAACCCCGACCACCACATCTGCACGCTGGCCGGCGAGGGCCACCTGCGGATGGAGCTGGTCGTGGAGAAGGGCTCGGGCTACGTCCCGGCCGATCGCAACAAGGACGAGGAGGCGCCGATCGGCACCATCCCGATCGACGCGATCTTCAGCCCCATCCAGCGGGTCAACTACCGCGTGACCAACGCCCGCGTCGGTCAGCGCACCGACTACGACAAGCTCGTCCTCGAGATCTGGGCCGACGGCACCGTGGTGCCGAGCGACGCCATCGCCTTCTCGGCGAAGATCCTCAAGGAGCAGCTCCAGATCTTCATCAACTTCGATGAGGAGGAGGAGCCGCAGTTCGAGGAGGAAGAGGCCGAGGAGGAGTGGAACGAGAACCTCTTCAAGACGGTCGACGAGCTCGAGCTCAGCGTCCGCTCGGCGAACTGCCTCCAGAACGCCAACATCAAGTACATCTACGAGCTCGTCGAGAAGACCGAGGCGGACCTGCTGAAGACGAAGAACTTCGGCCGGAAGTCGCTGAACGAGGTCAAGGAGGTCCTGTCCGAGATGGGGCTGAGCCTCGGGATGAAGCTGCACAACTTCCCCCGCATCCGCGAGCAGGAGTAGCCCGGCGTACGCCGGCCTCAAGGAGTAAGCCATGCGCCATCGCAAGTCCGGCCGTCGTCTCGGCCGCAACGCCCCGCATCGCAAGGCGATGTACCGGAACATGGCGACCAGCCTGCTGGAGCACGGCCGCATTCGCACGACGGACGCCAAGGCCAAGGAGCTGCGGAAGGTCGTCGAGCGGCTGATCACGCTGAGCAAGCGCGTCCCCCCGAGCGCGATCGACGCCGCGTCGGACGACGAGGCCCGCCGGCTCCGCGCCCGCCGCGTCCACGCCGTGCGCCAGGCCCGCAAGTGGGTCAAGGACCGCGACGTCCTGCAGAAGCTGTTCAGCGAGTACAGCGAGCAGTTCCAGGACCGGCCGGGCGGCTACACGCGGATCACGAAGATCGGCCGCCGCAACGGTGACAACGCCCCGATGAGCATCATCGAGCTGGTCGAGGAGCCGTGCGAGCCGGGCAAGAAGAAGGCGAGGGCGCCGAAGGCCGAGGCCGCGCCCGCCGAGGAGCCCGCCGAGGAGCCCGCCGCCGAGGAGGAGGCCGAGGAGGCCGCCGCCGAGGAGGAGGTCGCCGAGGAGGACGACGCGGACGCCGGTGACGACGCCGCCGACGAGGCCGAGGAGGCCGCGCCCGCCGAGGACGCGGCGGACGACGACGAGGGCGACAGCGACGAAGGCGGCGACGTCGACGAGCTGCTCGAGGCGACCGACGAGCCCGCCGAGGACGGCGAGGGCGACGGCGACGACCCCGAGTAGAATCGCGGCGTGACCGCCGGCAGCGCCGACTACCGCGACGCCCACGGGCGCCTGGTGGCCTACATGAAGGCCAACGGGCTCAAGCTCACGCGCCAGCGCGAGGAGATCCTCGAGGCCTTCCTCGGGGCCCACAAGCACGTGGGCGTCGAGGAGCTGCTGGGGCTCGTCCGCGCGAAGCAGCCCGGCATCGGGCACGCCACCGTCTACCGGACCATGAAGCTGTTCGTGGACAGCGGCATCGCGACGGAGCGCCACTTCAGCGACGGCGCGACGCTGTACGAGCCCGAGACCGACGAGCACGACCACCACGACCACCTGATCTGCACGTCGTGCGGCAAGATCGTGGAGTTCGAGGACGAGCGGATCGAGGACCTCCAGGAGGCCGTCGCGAAGCAGATGGGCTTCGTCCTGACGCACCACAAGATGGAGCTCTACGGGCTCTGCGGGGATTGCCAGTAGCGGACCACGTGACAAGATTGAATCGGTCTTGACGTGACAGAGAGAGAGAGAGAGAAGCTGCCGGGGCCCTCGCCGCTTGGCGATGGGGGGAGACTCTCACATGGCAGTTCACGCTACTCTTGCTCGTTCCTACCGTCTCGGCTCGACGGAAAGCCAGTCACTGGAAGACGTCCTCGATGTCGGCCCATACCGATACGCGGCAATCTCGTTGCGCGTCGATCGAATCGAGGGAGATCCGACCGACAGCGTAACAATCAAGCTCCAGACAGCGGTCGAGAAGGACAACCTGGGCTTCGCAGACCTGAAGGACAGCGACGGCACGGCGATCTCGCTGACGGTCTCCGGGACCGACGACGCCGGCACGGTGGACCTCACCACGAGCGATCGGCTCGCTCGCTATCTTCGATGGGACTGTACAGCGTTCTTCAGCACCGGGACGAATCCGGTCCTGTGGTTCACGATCACTCTGATTCTGAAGTGAGTGCGCGCGATTGCGCCTGCGCTGACCAAGGCGCCCACGAGGTACAGGCGGCTGGACGAGGCCAGGCGAGGCGGCAGGGGAACCGGGGGCTCTATGGTGACCGCTGGCCGGGTGAGTCGGACCAGCTAGCACGCGGGCCGGGAGTGGAGCAGCGCGAACCCAGGTGGGTGCCTGTCGTGGCGCCGGCTAGGCTGGAGCCGCTCCGGCGACCCGCAGGAGGGCGACGGTTGCTCTGGGTGCCGGCCGCCGATCAGGGCCGTGAACGGGAAGAAGCCGCACAAACGAAGATGCGTGCCGGTTCCCTTCGACGCTCCGAGCCACGTGTCGCAGCAGCTGTTCGCGAGGCAACCGACTTGCTGGAGAAGGGGGAAGGCAGCTTCGCGTGTAGGATTCGGGAGGCTGTGGACCGCCTCGAGTCCCTGCCGGTAGCGTCGCCGTCAGCCCGGCCTGCTCCCCCCGACTCTCCCCTTAGCCCGACCCTGCTCAGCCAACTCGAGTGCTGGCAGGCCTTACTCCACACGGTCGGCTGATGGGCGTCGAACTGCACGACTTCCTCGGAGACCTCGAGTTCGGTGGTCAGGAACTCCAGTTCCACGAGATCGTTCGAGTACAGAACTCCTCGTCCCCGGGGGACTGTCCCACCTTGCTTCGGAACATGGTGATTCGGCAGTACCTGCCCTTGGAGGACCGGGTGCAGAAGCGAGACTGGTTCATCCTCGCAGACCTGGATCCGCGGGTCACCGACGTTCAGGTTCGGGACTACATCTCGACCGGAGCAGTGAACCAGTACGTCCAGTGGACCATCGAAGAGCTGCTTCCCGGAGAGTGCGTGCAGATTGGGTACGTGGCAGGGATGCGAGTGCTCGACGCAGGCGCAGATGCACCCAGCGGTGCGCGTGCGCTGACGGCTCCTTCCTACGAGGCGACCTCGCTGGCGCTCAATATGTCCTCGCTTTCACAATTCGTTCCCGACAGCTTCGATTGGGAGGCTGGGATGACCGGACTGGAGGTCATCGAGACCGGGCCGGAGCTGGAGTTCGAGAAGGGCGTCGCCGACTGGCTTGGACCGGAAGGTGTTCTCGCGACCAGTGCCCTCTTCTCGGAGGGCCAGTGGGACGCCGTGGTGAGCGAGTTGTCCCTCCTGTTCGCTGGCGACCCCTGGCTTTCCGCCTCCCGGACGCGGATGCTGGCGGGCTTGATCATGGCTGTGATCAACTCGCAGACATACGGGGATACGAGTGGCAATGACGACGCCGGGGGGTTTCTGAACGGTACGCACCCGGGCTCGCGGGATTGGCCTCCCCTCCTTCGGCAGGGGCTTCGAATTCTCCAAGCCATTTGCTCTGACCTGCCAGGGTTGTCAGCACCATCCGACCTCGATTCGCTGCGCGAACTCGGAACCGTGTTCTTCGAAGAGGAATCCGCAGGCATCTCTTGTCGTTGCTCGGAGCGTGCCTTCCAGGCCCTGTGGATGCTCCGACTGGCTCGGATCCCATGTCGCGAGCTCTGTGGGCAACGACTGGGCCTCAACCTGGCGCGAGGCCAAGGCGTACTTCCACCGGGCGCGACCATCGGCCACCGCCTTATCGAGGTGTGGGACGACTCCCTCGATGAGTGGTTCCTCATCGATACGACCAAGCTGCGTATCGGCCCCGACATCCGCGGACTCGACTTCGTGGCGACCTATCGAGGCGCTACCGGTGTAGATGCCCCGCTGGTTTGGGGCTACTCCACCGAGGTGGTGGCCGCTGACCTCATGGACCAGGACTCGGGCACGGTCGGGCGCCACAACGTGCTCTTGGACAACACGCACGAGTCTTCGATGGCCTTCGAGGCGGGTTCCTTCCTCTCAGGAGCGATATACCGGCAGCGCGCAGCGATCTTGGAGGCTGCCGAGGAGGCCCTGGAATTGGCCCACCAGAGAGCGAACCGCATTGCAGTCGAGGGTCTGTACTACTCTCCACTCGACGCGGCGAAGTTGAAGGCGTTCATCGCTACCTGGCTGGACTCAGCATCTACCACCGGTCCGCCTTACTTCCCGCTACTGGCGATGGTTCTGTCGTCGGTGGATCTCCCACCACCGGACAACGCCTGCTTGCTAGGACGGAGAGAGGCGAAGAGCGCCGTCTTCGCTGGTGTGGTCCTGACGTTGGCGGGATCTCAGATCTGCTTCGATCCCGACCTCTGGTTCACGCGTCGATACTTGAACCTGCCCGATCCCTGCTCGTCGGTCGCTGATGCTGCGACGGTGCAACGTATGCAGGACACTTCGTACGCCGGTCTGTTGGGCGTCGGCGAGTCATCGAGGAGCGCATGGGCGTGGAACTTTGTTGCGCTGAACCTGTACTTTGCGGGGTCTACGGTCGCCCACAACGGGAGCGGCTACCCGCGCTTCGACTGTCCTGGCCGCGTGCCGGGCACGGTTCCTGAGCTCAGTCCCGCCGACTTTGCGCGGGAACTCTGTCCGCCCTTCCCGGCCGATGATCTCTACCAGCAGCCTCAGGACGATTGGGACACTCTCACGGCCTCTTGGATGAGTAGCTTCGCCCAGTGGTCAGACATGATCGCCTTCCTCGGTCGTCGACCGACGAAGGTCCTGGAACTCCTTGCCAAGGGGGACAGCGAGCAGGAGGCGGTCCCTGAGGAGCGTTCCACCTATCGGCTGTCCTTGAATCGTTGGGGAGATCTTGTCCTCGTGCCGCGGCCCGTCGAGAGCCTTGGGGAGGGCGATTGAGGTTCGGATGGGCCTCGGCAGCTGCAGTTGCCTCGGCTGTCCTCGTTGGCTGTCCGGGCTCGGAGTGCGATGCCGACGGTGATGGGGCGACCGCTCCGGAGTGCGGCGGAGCGGATTGCGACGACAACGACCCGACCGTCGCGCCAGGGGCGGACGAGATCTGCGACGACGGCGTACTCAACGGTTGCGGGCTTCCTTCTCGGCTATGTGGTCCGGAGGGCACCGCGACAACGACCGTGGCCGATGCCGTCATTCATGTTCGCCCTGCGTACAACGAGCCGCTGTTTCTCCGGGGCGTGGGAGACTGGAACGGGGACGGCATGGCCGATGTGCTCGTCGGGGACGGCAGCGGCGGTCCGGCGGACTGGCTCTTCGGTGACGGTGTGGCCCGAGTGTTCCTGGGACCCTTGGTCGCTTCGACGAGCTCGACCGATGCGACGCTGGTCGTGGCAGGAACCGACAACGATGGAACCGGGGTAGGCGCTGCGGCTCTCCACTCCGCCACCGGCCCGCGCGGGCTGCTTGTCGGTGCGTCCCGATACGATACGCGCGACGAGGAGGGCTACTTGGAGGAGATCGTGGCGGGCCGCGCCGGGCTCGTTCCATGGGGGGCGACCGGGAGTCTGGAGTATGCCCAAATGGAGGCGGGTGTCGTTGGTGACTCGACGGGAGATGGCCTGGGTAGAGACCTCCTGGCCGCGCAGCTCGGGGCCGCGTGGGGTGTGGTCCTGGTCCTCCGTGGAGAGCACGACACCGGCCGTGGGGAGCTCAGGTTCCTGACGGAGTTGGAAGGTGCGGAGACTGCGGTGACTCAGCTTCCCCTCCTCCTCAGGAACGACATCGTGAGCCTACCCGCCCCGATTCGGGCGACTGTCCTGCGCACGGGCCTGTCCGAGGAGTGGATCTTCGTCGGACTCTCGCGCACCGATCCGCAGGGCAATCAGGGTGCAGTCGTAGGCTTCCCATACAGCTCCACCCCGATGGTCACCTCGGCAGCCCCGGTGTTCATCGAGCGCGCCGAACTCGGCGCCCGGTTTGGCTGGGAGGTCGAGTCCGGCGACTTCGACGGTGACGGTGTTGACGACCTCGCCGCCGCTGCGCGCCTCAAGAATGGGGCCGCCATCGACAGTGGCGCTGTCTACCTCATCTTCGGTCAGGTCGAAGGGGAGAGTTGGTCCCTGGCGGAGGAGACGGTGCTCGAGCCGGACGTTGATCCGGTCGCCGATGGCGTGTGGTCCGACCGCGCCGACCAGTTCGGCTACTCCGTCGCACTCGTCGGCGACATGGACGGTGACGGCTTCGAGGAACTTGCGATAGGCGCGCCCGGAGCAGACGACTCGGGACACGGCTGCGTGTACCTCTACCGGCTGCCGGTCCCTCGCGACCTGCAGCACGGCGACTGGAGCGGCCGAATCTGCGGCACGGTCTTCGACGAGTTCTTCGGGGAGGCGCTCGCCGGCGCGGGGGACACGAACGGCGACGGGTACGACGACCTCATGGTGGGGTCGCGAACCGGCGTCTACGTCTTCTTGGGGGGGCCCGGCTACTGAGGGGATGCAGTGTTGGTGCGAAGGGGGGGATTCGAACCCCCACGCCTGCAATAGGCACTAGGCCCTCAACCTAGCGTGTCTACCAATTCCACCACCTTCGCAGCGGGGGCGCGGAAGCTAACAAAGCTCCGAGGGGCGTGCAACCGTCTCTATTCGGGCTGCTCCGCCTCTTCGGCGGGGTTCTCGGCGGGCGGCTCCTCAGCCGGCTCGGGGGCGGCTTCGGGGGCGGGCTCGGGAGCGGCTTCGGGAGCGGCTTCGGGAGCGGCCTCCTCCGCCTTCGCGGAGTCGTCGTCGTCCGCGGCGGCGGGGGCCTCCTCGGCGGGGGCCGGGGTCTCCTCGGCGGGGGCCGGGGTCTCCTCGGTCTCGCCGCCGGCGTCGCTGCCGGCCTCCTCGAGGACGTCCTCGAGGCCGATGTCGCTGCCGCGGTTCTCGGTGTTGCTGAACCACGCGAGGCTGAGGCTGGTGCCCATGAAGAGCGCCGCCACGATCGCCGTCACCTTGGTCAGCAGGTTGATGCCGCCGCTGGCGCCGAAGATGTCGCTCCCCTGGCTGCTGCCGCCCATCGCGGCGCCGAAGTCCGCGCCCTTGCCGGGCTGGAGGAGCACCACGAGGATGAGGAAGAAGCACAGCGTGATGTGCAGTCCGACGATGAAAACTTCCATGATTCCCTGACCTTCTCTTACTGCTTCTCGAACCGGACGATCGCTTCGAAGCTGTCGACCTTCAGGCTCGCGCCGCCCACCAGGGCGCCGTCGACGTCGGGCTGCGCCATGATGCCGGCCACGTTGCCGGGCTTGACGCTCCCGCCGTACAGGATCCTCATCGCGCGAGCCGCGCCCGCGCTCCAGGTGTTGCCGACCCAGGCGCGGATGGCCGCGTGGACCTCCTGCGCCTGCTCCGGCGTGGCCACCTTGCCCGTCCCGATCGCCCAGACCGGCTCGTACGCGATGACCACCTTGCCCAGCGCCGTCTCCGTCAGCGCGCCGAGTCCGTCCGCGAGCTGGCCGCGGACGACGTCGAGGGTGCGTCCGGACTCGCGCTCGTCAAGCGACTCCCCGACGCAGAAGATCGGCGTCAGCCCCGCCCGCAGCGCCGCCACGACCTTGCGCGCCAGCAGCTCGCCGGACTCCTTCTCGTAGGCACGCCGCTCGCTGTGGCCGACGAGGCACATCGTGCAGCCCGCCGCCTTCAGCATCTCCGCGGCGACGTTGCCGGTGTAGGCGCCGCCCGCCTCGGGGTGGACGTCCTGCCCGCCGACGTGGACGTCGGTCGCGCCGAGCTCGTCGAGCACCGCCGGGATGGCGAGGAACGTCGGGAACACCGCCACGTCGACCGCCGGCAGGTCCAGCAGCGCGCCCCGTAGGCCGCGCGCCAGCTCCGCCGCCTCGGCGGGGGCGCCGTTCATCTTCCAGTTGCCCGCGAGCAGGGGACGTCGGCTCATGTCAGTCGTCCTCCCGGAGCGCCGCCACGCCCGGCAGATCCTTGCCTTCGAGCAGCTCCAGCGACGCCCCGCCGCCGGTGCTCACGTGACCCACCTGGTCGGCGAGACCGAACTTGCTGATGGCCGCGGCGCTGTCGCCCCCGCCGACCACCGTGAACGCCCGGCTGCGCGCCATCGCGCGGGCGACGGCGGCCGTCCCGTGGCTGAACGCCTCCTTCTCGAAGACGCCCATGGGGCCGTTCCAGACGACCGTGCTGGCCTGCTGGATCTCCAGGGCGTAGCGCTCGGCCGTGGTGGGCCCGATGTCGAGCCCCATCCAGCCCGCGTCCAGCGTCTTGCTCACCTTCGAACCGGCCTCGTCGTCGAACGTGCGGCTGACGACGTGGTCCGTCGGGAGGCGGATGGCCACGCCCGCGGCGGCGGCCTTCTCGAGCAGCTGCTTCGCGAGCCAGACCTTGTCCTCCTCGACGCGGGACGCGCCCGTCGGCTCGTCCTTCGCGCGGAGGAACGTGTAGGCCATCGCGCCGCCGATGAGGAGCACGTCGACGCGCTTCAGGAGCGAGTCGATGACGCCCATCTTGTCGCTGACCTTGGCCCCCCCGAGGACCGCCACGAACGGCTTGGCGGGGGACTCCAGCAGCGCGCCGAGCTTCTCCAGCTCGCGCTGGACGAGGAAGCCGGCGGCCCGGCGGCCGGCGAACATCTGCGGCACGACCGCGACCGAGGCGTGGGCCCGGTGGAGCGCGCCGAACGCGTCGCTGACGTAGAGGTCGCCCAGCTCGGCGAGCTTCGCCGCGAAGGACTCGGCCCCCTCCTTCTCGCCGGGGCGGAAGCGGAGGTTCTCCAGGAGGAGGACGTCGCCGTCGTTCATGTCGGCCACGAGCTTGCGGGGGCCCCAGCCGACGCAGTCGTCGGTGTGGAGGACCTTCGTGCCGAGCAGCTCCGCCAGCACCGACCCCGCCGGGCGGGTCGACAGCGACGGCACCACCTGACCCTTGGGGCGACCCAGGTGGCTCATCAGGATCACCTTCGCGCCGCGGTCCCGCAGGTGCGTGATCGTCGGGAGCGCCGCGCGCACGCGGGTGTCGTCGCTGGCCTCGCCGTCGTCACCCAGGGGGACGTTGAAGTCCACCCGGACGAGGACGCGCTTGCCCGCGACGTCGAGCTCGTCGACCGATCGGATCCGCGACATCGAAGCCTCTAACCCGCGACCAGGCGCGCGAGGTCCCCGAGGCGACAGGAGAAGCCCCACTCGTTGTCGTACCAGCTCAGGACCTTGACGGTGTTCCCGCCGATGGCGGCGGTGCTCAGGCCGTCGACGATCGAGCTGAACGGGTTGCCGATGTAGTCGCTGCTGACGAGCGGGTCGTCGCTGTAGTCGAGGACGCCCTGCAGCGACCCCGCCGCGGCCTCGCGCAGCGCGCCGTTGACCTCGTCCACCGTCACGTTGGTGCCGAGGTTCACGACGAGATCGACGAGGGACACGTTCGGGGTGGGGACGCGGATCGCCATCCCGCCCAGCTTCCCCTCGAGCTCGGGCAGCACCAGGGCGACGGCCTTCGCCGCGCCGGTCGTCGTGGGGAGGATGTTCTGCGCGGCGGCGCGAGCGCGACGCGGGTCCTTGTGGAACCGGTCGAGGATGTTCTGGTCGTTGGTGTAGCTGTGGACGGTCGTCATCAGGCCGTCCTCGATGCCGAACGTGTCGTTCAGCACCTTCGCCACCGGCGCCAGGCAGTTCGTCGTGCAGGACGCGTTGCTGATGATGTGGTGGCTGCTCGGGTCGTACGTCGTGTGGTTGACGCCCATCACGATCGTCGCGTCGGGGTCCTTCGCGGGGGCCGAGATGATGACCTTCTTGGCGCCCCCGGTGAGGTGCTTCGTGGCGCCGGGGCGGTCCCGGAAGATGCCCGTGCACTCGAACACGAGGTCGGCGCCGCGCTCGCCCCAGGGGATGTCCTCGGGGTTCCGGATCTGGCTGCACGGGATGTGCTGCCCGAGGGCCGTGATCGACGTCTCCGTGGCCACCACGTCGTAGTCGACGTTGCCGTGGATGGAGTCGTACTTGAGCAGCGGGGCGAGCTGGACGGGGCTGCCCAGGTCGTTGATGTGCACGATCTCGAAGTCGTCTGCCGCGAGGAGGACGCGGAGCAGGCACTTGCCGATGCGGCCGAAGCCGTTGATGCCGACGCGGATGGTCATGAGCGGGGGTATCCGGGACTAGGGTTCACACACGCGCGCGGGCGCGCGAAGCGCGCGGAAGGTAGACCACCGACCCCGGCAGATCAAGATAAGGTCCCCGCGTCGTGCGCTACCGATTGACCGGCCTGGCCCTCGATCCGTCCGTCGTCGACGATCGGCACCAGCTCGCCACGGTCCTGGCGCGCATCCTCGGCGTCGCCGCGACCGAGCTGCACGAGCCCACCGTGGCCAAGCACAGCCTCGACGCCCGCCGCCGCCCCGCGCGGCACATCTACTCCATCGAGGTCGACCTCGACGACCGCTCCGAGCCCCGCCCGCGTCCGCCCCGGGGGGCCAACATCAAGCTGCTGGACGAGGGCTCCGCGCCGGCCGCGCTGCGAGCCAAGGGGGTGCTCACGGAGGCCCCCGCCGCGCGCAAGCTCCCCGGGCACTTCGCCCCTGTCATCGTCGGCGCAGGCCCCGCCGGCCTGTTCGCGGCGCTCGCCCTGGGGCGGATGGGGGCGTCCCCGCTGGTGCTGGAGCGGGGGGCCCGCCTGGAGCGGAGGAACGAGGACGTCGAGGCGTTCTGGGAGGACGGCGAGCTCGATCCCGAGAGCGGCGTGCTCTTCGGCGAGGGGGGCGCGGGGACGTACAGCGACGGGAAGATCTACACGCGGACCCGGAACCCCGCCGTCAGCTCGGTCCTCAAGGAGCTGGTCGAGCTCGGCGCCTCGCCCCGCATCCTCGTCGAGGCGCGGCCCCACATCGGGCGGGACCTGCTGCAGGAGATTCAGCTCAACTTCCGGGACGAGCTGGAGGACGTCGGCGTGGAGGTCCGGTACGGCGCCCGGGTCGAGGCCCTGCTCCGCGACGGGGACCGGATCTCGGGCGTGCGGCTGGCCTCGGGGGAGGAGCTCCGTCGCGGCCCCGTGATGATGGCGACGGGCAACAGCGCGCGCGACAGCTTCGTCGCCATGCGCGACGCCGGCGTCCCCCTGGAGGCGTGGTCGTCGGCGATCGGCCTCCGCATCGAGCACCCCCAGGAGTTCGTCGACCGCGCCCAGTACAAGACCGCCAATCCCCGCCTGCAGGGCCTCCCCCCCGCCGACTACCACCTCGCGTGGCACGGAAACGGTGGACGCGGCTCCTACACGTTCTGCATGTGCCCCGGCGGCCAGGTCATCGGCGCGTCCAACCTCGACGGTCACCTCGTGCTCAACGGCATGTCCGACGCGCTCCGGAGCGGACCGTTCGCCAACGCCGGCGTCGTGGCCCAGGTCCGCGCCTCCGACTACGCCCCCTACGGCGCTCCCGCGGACCCCCTGATCGGGTTCGCGTTCCAGGACGTCTGGGAGCAGAAGGCGTTCGAGCTCGGCGGCGGCGGCTACATCGCCCCCGCGCAGCGCGTCGAGGACTTCCTCGAGGGGCGCATCAGCCACGACGGGGACCTCGAGACGAGCTACCGGCCGGGCGTCCGCTCCGCCGACCTCCGCGAGTGCCTCCCCCCCTACGTCGCCGACGCCGTCGCCCAGGCGCTCCACGCGTTCGGCCGCCGCATCCACGGGTTCGACGGCCCCGAGGGCGTCCTCCTCGGCGTCGAGACGCGCACGAGCTCCCCTGTCCGCGTCCTCCGCGACGACGAGTGCCGCGCGTTCGGGGTGAAGGGCTTCTACCCGGTCGGTGAGGGGGCGGGGTACGCGGGCGGCATCGTGTCCGCCGCCGTCGACGGCATCCGGGCGGCCGAGCTGATGGTCGCCCACGCGACGGCGCGGCTCGTTCCCTGAGCTAGGCGCGCTCCTCCAGCCAGTGGCCGATGTAGGGCCAGACGTACTCCGGCGCCTTGCGCCCGAGGACGATGTCGAGGTGCCCCCAGTGGACCTCCTCGCGGACGGGGCTGAACAGCTTGTACGTCTTGTCCTTCGACGCGCTGAGGTCGTACGCGGGGCGGGCGTCCTCGGGGGGGAGGAGGCGGTCGCGGTCGGCGGCGATGACGAGCAGCGGGATGTCCAGCGCGGCGAACGCGTCCTCGTAGTTGTGCCCCAGCTCGCCCCGGAAGTTCCCCTCCGTGGCCCACCGCATCATCGTCAGGAGGATGTTGATGCCGGTCCAGTCGAACCCGCGCACGAGCCGCTCCTGGACGACGTGCGGCTCGGTCGAGCCGGGCACCCAGCCGGCCATCGGGAACGACCAGCTGAGGTCCTCCGCCTGCTGCCACCAGTCGGCGATGACGCGCCCCAGGAACGTCGTCCGGATCCCCGCCCCGACGCGCCGGACGAGCGGGTCGAGGCGGCCGATCTGCTCCAGGAACTCGGCCAGCCGCCGCGTCATCGGGTTGCTGCCGAACTTGAAGAGCCCCGCGATCGTGATGATCCCCGCGAGCCGGTCGGCGACCCGGGGGGCGACCGCGTAGCAGACCGCGCCGCCGAGGCTGTGGCCGACGATGAAGATCTTCTCCACGCCCGCGTACGGCGCCACCGCCTCGACCACCGACGCCGCGTCGACGACGTACTCGTGGAACGACCGCGCCGGGGGGGTGCCGTAGTCGCGGGACCGGCCGTGGCCCGTCAGCTCGAGGTTGTAGACGTCGAGCCCCCGGTCGGCGAGGTAGTTGACGAAGCTGCGGGAGCTCAGGTGCCACGTGTAGCGGTTCTGGGCGAACCCGTGGATGAGGAGGACGGCGCCGCGCCGCTCGATGTCGTCGCGGTGCTTCCGGACCAGCGCCAGCGTCCGCCCCGACGGCGTCTCCGCGCGCAGGATCTCCTTGCCGAACTGGCCGAAGTGGTCGCGGTCGATCGCCTGATCGACCCGCGTGCGCTGGACCAGGTCCAACCGCGCGGGTTGGACTCCGGCTTGGGCCGCCGCCGTCATCAGGGCCCGGTGTACAGCGCGTTCAGATCGATGTCGAGGGACACCCCGGACTTCTCCGAGTCGGCGACGATCCTCGGCAGGGTCGTCTCGCTCCCGTCCGTCGCGTACAGGTCGCCCGCGGTGAGCTGGTCGTTCTCGTCGTCGTCGAGCACGGCCATGACGTAGTACGGCTCCTTGCGGACGGGGATCCCCTGGACGCTGTAGAGCACGCTGCTCCCCTCGGCGGACAGGTCCGCGCCGAGGAACTCCTCCGCGATCGGGGCGCCCGGGCCGGCCAGCGGATCGTCCTCGAACACGAACACGAACGCGAAGCCGACGCCGTCGTCCCCAGGGGGGATCGAGCGCGTCATCGTCCCCGACAGGAACGTCGTCGGGCCGCCGGCGTCGTCGTCGTCGCCGGACGCGTCGTCGTCGTCGCCGAACGGGTCGCTGCCGGTGCCGAAGTCGGTCGGCGCGTTCCCCGCGGCGTCGGGGTGGCCGATCGTGATCTTCCGGCGCACCGGCACGTCCCGGGAGACTGTCACGGTGCCGTCCGGCCAGTGGACGGTGACGCTGTCGGCGACGTCCGCGGCCCCCAGCCCGAAGTGGACCTGGGACGGCCCCTGCCCGAAGGCGCGGAGGTTCTGCAGCTCGCGCATCTTCCTCACGCCGCCCGCGTCGACCGTCACCCGCGCGCCGTACGCCTCCTGGTTCGGGGGGAGCCCGACGAGGTCCACCGCGAGCCACGCCCCCTCGCCGCAGGAGTTCCAGAAGACGTGGACGTCGTCGCCGTTGCCGGACGTCACGATCTCGAGGTAGCCGTCCCCGTCGAGGTCCGCGACGACGCTGCCGTAGTGGAGGTGCTCCGAGTCGAAGCCGACCTCCTCGCTCCGCATCACGAACGTCCCGTCGGGCTCCCCCTGCCAGATGGCGTCGGGCTGGACGCTGAAGTCGGCGCCGAAGTCGAAGTCCGGGGGGACCGCGGGGAAGGCCGCCGAGATGGCGAGATCCTCGACCCCGTCGTTGTCGAAGTCGGCGACGTCGGTCGACCAGCCCGACCAGTCCTGGCCGTCGTCGAGCGGGGGGATCTCCAGCCCGAGGGCCAGCCCGTTCTCGAACCACGTCCCGTCGCCGAGGCTGGTGAGGCACTTCGGGCGGCCGACGTCGGACATGCAGTAGTCGAAGACGCCGTCGCCGTTCATGTCGAGGACGTCCACCCCCATGCCCGAGAACGCGAGGTCCGCCCCGATGGCGGCGGCGTCGTCGACGAGGATGGCGTCCCCGTCGGGGTCGTTGCCGTCGTTCCGGTAGAACGCCGACGCGGGCCACCCCCACTGGGCGCGGTCGGCCATCACGAAGAGGTCCTGGTCGCCGTCGGCGTCGCGGTCGGTGAACACGCCGAGGACGCTGAGCCCCTCCTGTCCGCCCGCGAGCGGGACCTCGGCGGCCAGCGACAGCCCGGTGCCGTCGTTCCGGTACAGCCGCGACAGGCTCCGGTCGCCGGCGGGGAAGCCGTCGGCGAAGGGGTCGAGGCCGGGGAGGAAGAGGTCGAGGTCGCCGTCGGCGTCGACGTCCCCGAGGTTGAAGCTGAACGCCATCGGGTACGCCGCGGGGGACCAGTCGAGGCCGACGAAGTCCCCGAACGTCAGCTCTCCCTCGTTCGGGGCGAAGAGGATGGTCCCGAGGCCGATCGTGACGAGGTCGGGCGCGGCGTCGCCGGTCAGGTCGGCCATCCCGAAGACGCCGGTGGGGGTGGTGCCGACGAGCCCGGGGGAGGGGACCGCGGCGGTCTGCGGGACCGCGGTGAAGTTGCCCGCGCCGTCGTTGGCGAAGGTCTGGGGGGCGCCGGAGGGGTGGGAGAAGAAGAGGTCGACGTCGCCGTCGCCGTCCCCGTCGTGGGCGACCACCGTCGCGGTCCGCTGGTTCTCGGGGAGGCCGCCGTCGGGGGTGTCGAGGACGATGCCGCGCTCGGCGGTGGCCTCCGTGAAGCGGTCGAAGCCGGAGACGGGGTCCTCGCAGAAGACCTCGCCGCCGTCGGCGAAGGGGTGGTCGTTCAGATCGGACGTGTCGTCGTCGTCCCCCGCGCTCGCGTCGTCGTCGTCGCCCGGCGGACCGCAGGCGACGACGGCGAGGCAGAACAAGAGCAGGATCGCCAGGCTCGTGAGGCGGGGGGGCATCCCCCCAAGGATAGCCGCCCGTCCCCGCTCTCCGCCGTGCCCGTCAGTACACGCGGACCAGCTCGTCCGACCCCTCGGTCACGACGATCGCCTGCCCCGACGCCAGCGCCGGCAGCGTCTGCTTCGCCCCCGACGGCCACCGGATGCGGACCTCGCCGGTCGCCCGCTCGGGCCCCAGCCCGAAGATGAGGAAGGGCGAGTTCGTCGAGCTGAAGCCCTGCCCCGCGGCGACCTCCTGGACGAGCGTGCGCCCCCCCGCGTCGACCTCCACGCGGGCGCCGATCGCGCTCCGGTTGCTGTCCGTCCCCACGAGCTTGAGGTGGACCCAGCCGGCGTTCGCGGTGGTGTTCTCGAGGAAGAGGTCCCGCCACCGGTCGTTGAGCATCACGCCGCCGTTGTTCACGAACAGGTCGGGGTCGCCGTCCCGGTCGTAGTCGGCGAAGGCGGTGCCGTGGAACTTCCCGAAGATGGTGGGGTCGTCGAGGTTGGCGATGTTGGTGAACGAGCCGCCGCCGTCGTTCCGGTAGAAGAACAGCGGCTGCATGTAGGGGAGCGGGTGGCTGCCGGGGCCGAGGACGACGTCGAGGTCCCCGTCGAGCTCGAAGTCGACGAACTGCGCCCCCATGTAGGACGCCGGCAGGAACCCCGCCTCCGCGGCGACGTTGGTGAAGCGCCGCCCGTCCCCCTCGTTCCGGTAGAGCGCCGTGGGCATGTACTCGCCGCCGTGGGGGAGCTTCTCCTGGAAGCCCTTGATGACCTGGTCCTGCGGGTTGACGAAGGACGTGGCGAGGATGTCGAGGTCGCCGTCGAGGTCGTAGTCGAAGGACCACGCCGCGAACCCGGCCGGCGTCCCCCACGCGACCCCCGCGCTGTCGGCGATCTCCTCGAAGGTGCCGTCGCCCTTGTTCAGGTAGAGCTGGTTGGGGAACGACATCGCGCCGGCGAGGTTCTCCGGGCGCTGCCAGTTGGCGGGGTTGGGGTCGCTGAAGCTGTTGACGAAGACGTCGGGGTAGCCGTTGCCGTCGAAGTCGCCGACGGCGAGCCCGACCGTGACGGCGACCAGGGGGAGGATGCCCGCCTGCTCGGAGACGTCCTCGAACACGAAGTCGCCCTTGTTCCGGAGCAGCCGCAGCGTCGCCCCCTGGGTGCCGGTGACGGCGAGGTCGACGAGGCCGTCGCGGTCGAAGTCCAGCGCCGCCGCGCCGCAGGAGTTCTGCTCGATGAGCGGCGCGTCACCGGAGGTCCGCGTCCGGTCGACGAAGCCGGTGCCGCCGTCGTTCTGGAAGACGCGGTTGGGGCCGGCGCTGAACCACGCCGCCTGGGTCATGTAGAGGTCGGTGAAGCCGTCGTTGTCGAAGTCGGCGGCGACGTTGCCGGGGGGCGTGTTCTGGACGTCGGCGAGGACGGGGTCGTCGGTCAGGACGTAGCCCGTCCCGGGGGTGAAGCGGTAGAGCTCGGGGTGGGCGAAGACGCCGTTGGCGACGAGGTCGAGGAAGTGGTCGTTGTCGACGTCGATCCAGCTGACCGCCCCGGCGAGGTGCCAGCGGCGGATGCCCATCGGGTCGGCGACGTCGGTGAAGGGGAGGTCCTGCGGCTCGCCCCCGCCGACGTGGTCGCCGAACCGGAACAGCTCGTCCCGCCGCGCCTCCGAGTCGGGGACCTGGGTCAGCGCCGTCCGGAGCCACAGGCGGCCCCACGGATCGGGGTGCAGCTCCAGCGCCCGCTCGAGGAAGGGGACGGCGTCGTCGTACTGCCGGTTCCGGAACAGGAGCGTCCCGCTGTAGAAGTTCGCGTCCCAGTTCTCGGCGAACCAGGGTTCGTCCTTGTACTTGACGATTTCGTCCAGGGCGACGTCGTCGAAACCGAGGTGGATCAGGCCGACGACGAGGTTGGCCTTGTAGGCGTCGTCCGGCGGGAGCTCGGCCAGGCGGGCGCGGAGCTGGGCGACGACCTCGTCCTTCTTGTCCCGGGAGACCGTCCCGTTGCGGTACAGCTGGGCGATGATCCAGAAATCGACCTTCCCCTTGTTGAGGATGCCGCCGATGGGGTCCTGCTGGAACTGCTCCCACTGCGCCATCAGGCCGGGGGCGGGGGGACGGACGCGGAACTCGTACTCGGAGTTCAGCGTGTCCTTCGTCATGAAGTTGTCCCACGGGTAGCGCTCGTCGGCGACGGCCGTCCGGTCGGGGAGGTCCTGCCAGGGGGCCGCGTCGGGGGACACCTCGAGGGTCAGGGGGGCGCCGGAGGAGGTCGGGGCGGGGGCGGGATCGTCGCCGCCGCTGCAGGCGATCAGGAAGGCGAGGAGGAAGGCTGCGCGTCGCACGGCGCGCAGCATAGACCTCCGGATCCCCTCAAGTGATGACGGGGATGGCCTCGAGGAGATCACGCAGGGCGACCGTGGCGGGGGTCTCGGGCATCGTCTTCTTCAGCGCGGACCAGGGGATCCCGTCGTGGCCGAACTCGACGAACCGGGCGACGTCGATGCCGGCCTGCCGCAGCTCCGCCCCGTAGCGCGGCGTGAAGGCGACGAAGTCCTGCACGTAGAACGCGCGCCCCGCCACCATCAGCCGCTCGTCGCCGACGTGGACGAAGCGGGGGTAGAGGTCGGGGTGGTGCCGGAGGGTCTGCTCGACGCGGATGTCGCTCGCGCCCATGTGGATCGCGCGCAGCGAGTCCCCGAACCGGTCCTCGCAGATGGCGAGCCGGTGCTGGACGAGGTGGTGGTAGAGCCCCGCGTCCCGGTACTTGCGCCGGATGTAGCAGCGGGCGAGGACGGGGAAGCCGTCGTGGGGGAAGGCGGAGGTGACGCGGTCGCTGATGGTGGCGATCGCCATCGGCTCGCCGCGCAGCGTGTAGGTGTACAGGTCGGTGGGGCGGTAGGCGCGGGCGCGCTCCAGCAGGGCGGTGACCAGCTCGTCGGGGGGCCGGTCGCCGAGCTCGACGAGGGGGGTGCGCCAGGAGTGGCCGCACTCCTCCGCCCGGAGCTCGCTCAGGATCGGACCCAACAGCGACGGATCGACGTTGGCGGTCGCCGTCAGTCCGCTCGGCAGCAAGGCGCTCGGCCCCTCGGGGCGGCTAGGAGCTGACGCGGGCGCGGACGCGGCGCTGCTTGGCCTTGAGCTTGGCCTTCAGCTTGTTGGTGCGGCCGCGCTTGCGGGGGGTGCGGGTCTTGCTCTTGGAGATGAGGCGCTTGGCCATGGGGGACTCCGTCTCTAGCGGTGGGCGAGGTTGATGTCGCCGCCCTCGATGGTCACGAAGGCGCGGAAGCTCTGCGGGGCCTCGCGGCCGGCGCAGTCGGTCTTGGTCAGCTCGAAGTCGACGCCGGCGCTGGTCCGGCTCTCGGCCTGGTCGCCGTCGAGCTCCCAGGTGCCGGACTCGGTGCAGGCGAAGGGCTCGGCGTCGGACCCGCCGCCGCCGAAGCGGACGGTGGTCTCGGCCTCGAAGGTGCCGTCCTCGGCGAAGAAGAGCTTGTCGTAGACGACGGACGTCCCCTCGTCGAAGACCGTCCACACGAGCGCGGGCTGCTTCGTCAGGGCGTCGACGAACTTCTTGGTGTCGCCGCCGAAGCGCGACTTCGGCGCGGCCTCGACCGCCGGCTCCTGGTCGCCGCTGGAGGAGGACGAACCGGACTTCGGGCACGCGGACAGCGCGAGCGCGAGGACGAACAGCAGGGGGAGGCGCGCGGACATGGAAAGCGGCGGACCTTAAGGCCCGCCCGCGACCCCCGTCAAGCGCTGAATGATCAATTTTTCCACGGGTCAAAAACGGGCAACGTCGAGGCGTTTTCCCCGACCCCCTGTGGACAACTCTGGGGATACGGGGTTGTTGATCGCGGTCAAAGCACCGGTCGGACAGCGGATTCTCCGGATTGCCCTCGATCCGGGCACCTTGCCGGGGGACGTCTCGGCTAGTAGGCTCCGACGCTGATTGACCGGTCAATCAACGAGGGATCTCGATGACTGAGAAGCGCGACGCGGCGTTCGAGGAGAAGCGCCGGGCCATCCTGAAGGCGGCCACGAAGGTGTTCGCCCAGAAGGGCTACACGGGCACGCGCGTGGGCGACATCGCGCGCGAGGCGGGCATCGCGTACGGGCTCATCTACCACTACTTCGAGAACAAGGAGGACATCCTCAACTCGTTGTTCCAGGGGACGTGGAACCTGACGCTGAAGGTGCTGGAGGGGATCGCGGACGAGGGGGGCAGCCTGCGGGACAAGCTCCGCAAGATCGCGGGGTTCTTCTTCGAGGCCTGGAAGCTGGAGCCGGACACGGTCGAGGTGGTGGTGCTGGAGGTCATCCGGAGCCCGAAGTTCCTCGAGGCGGCGAACCTGGAGGCGTTCCAGCGGACGTTCCTGCTCCTCGAGAAGGTCATCTCCGCCCACGAAGACGAGCTCCGTCCGGGGACGGACACGCGCATGGCGGCGGTGCTCTTCCTGGGCTGCCTGGAGATCCTCCTGACGGGCTTCGTCGCGCGCGAGTTCCTCAGCGAGGGGCTCGACACGGACAACGGCGCCGAGGCGGTGGTCGACACCTTCCTGCACGGGATCGTGGCCTGAGCGCGATCTGGCCAGATATGCGGCACATAAGTCGCCAGATCAAGTATTCTGGATCGCGATCTGGCGAGATATGAATCTCCCCGATTCGGAGGCGCCGTGGCCGGACGCGATCCCACGACGATCGTCGGCCGCGCGCCGGAGCAGCGCCTGCTCGGGGAGATCCTGGACTCCCCGCGGGCTGAGCTCGTTGCAGTGTACGGCCGCCGCCGCGTCGGGAAGACCTTCCTCGTGCGGCAGTTCGTGGCTCCCCGGGTGGCGACGTACGTGGAGGCCACCGGTCAGCGAGATGCGTCGACGAAGGTCCAGCTCCACCACTTCGGGGAGAGCCTCGCCACAGCGTTCGGGCGTCCGTTCGACCCCCTGGGCTCGTGGGACGAAGCCTTCGGGGTGCTCACCCGCGCCCTGGAGGCCGAGCCTCCAGACCGGCCCGCCGTGGTCTTCCTGGACGAGCTTCCATGGCTCGCCCGCCGTCGCTCCGGGGTCCTGCAAGCGCTCGACTTCTGGTGGAACAGCCGCCTGAGCCGTCTGCCCCGCGTCAAGCTCATCGTCTGCGGCAGCGCCGCGGGCTGGATGGTGGACAAGGTAGTTCGCGCGCGGGGGGGGCTCCACAACCGGATCACGCGCCAGATCGTCCTGCTTCCGTTCACGGTGCCGGAGACCCGCGACTTCCTGCGGGCCCGCGGCTCCCGCATGGGGCTCGCCCAGGTGGTCGAGCTCTACATGGCCGTCGGCGGGATCCCCTACTACCTCGAGCACGTGGCCCCCCGTCACTCCGCCGCCCAGGCCATCCAGGCGCTGTGCTTCGACCGCAGCGGGATCCTTCGCGATGAGTTCCAGCGGCTGTTCACGTCGCTCTTCGAGGCAGGGCTCGAGCACGAGCGGATCGTGCGGACCATCGCCGGTCGTCGTGAGGGGATCCTCCGCTCGGAGCTCGTCGCCGCCCTCGGGACCACGTCGGGCGGCGGGCTCGCCAAGAAGCTCCGCTCGCTCGAGGACGCCGGGTTCATCGCGCGAGTCACGCCGTGGGGTCACAAGAAGCGGAACCTCGCCTTTCGGGTCGTGGACCCCTTCGTCTTCTTCCACCTCCGCTGGATCGAGGGTTCGCCGCGGGGGGTGTTCGACGATGCCGTGGCGGGGCACTGGCTCGACCAGATCCGGACGCCGGCCTACCGCTCGTGGGCCGGGTTCGCGTTCGAGACGCTCTGCATGCAGCACGCGGGGGCGATCAAGGAGGCGCTGGGGCTCGGGGGCGTGGCTGCCGAGGTGGGGGCGTGGAGGTACGTCCCGCCGGCAGGCTCCCGCCACACGCGTGGCGCTCAGGTGGACCTGCTGTTCGATCGGGCCGACGGCGTCATCACCTTGTGCGAGATCAAGCACGGCCAGGAGCCGTTCACGGTGGACAAGGCCTACGCCCGCGAGCTCCGGGACAAGATCGAGATCTTCGAGCGCGTGACCCGCACCCGCAAGGACGTCCAGTTGGCGCTCGTGACCACCCACGGCCTGCGACGGAACATCTGGTCCGAGGACCTCGTCGATCAGGACGTGTCGCTCGAACAGGTCTTCGGCTGAAGTCGGCGCCGAGGCGGTGGTGGTCCGGTCGGCGTACGGGCTCGAGCGCTGAGCTGGGTCCGGCCGAGGGGTTCATCTCGCGCACCCGGCATCCGAGGGCTCCTTCACGTCTGCCAGGACGAGCCAGATCTGGTCGTTCGCGAAACCGGGGACCTCGACCAGCAGGTCGCCCGCCGAACTCCAGTGGCGGACGACGCCGTCAAGACAGCCGGCCCAGGCGCTCTCGTCGACGGGGTCCACCGCAAGCGACCAGCACTTCGCTCCCACCGACCTCGAGACGAGCAACTCACCGGAGCGGCTCCTCTTCTCGATGCCTGCACCCGTCGCGATCCACAGGTCTCCCGAGTGGCTCGTGCGGACGCAGTACGGGACGGCCGGGACGGGAACCGACTGGCGAACCTCGCCCTCGATGGAGACCAGATGAACGGCTGGCGAGCCCTTCCCGCGGGTCGTCAGCCTCTCCGCGACCCAGGCCTCGTCTTGGTCGGCCGCGGCGACCGACACGAGCCTGCCCTCGAAGCTCGCCAACGCTGTCTTCGGTCCGTTGTGTGGGATGGAGAAGACCCGATGAGTGTCGATGGCCCACAAGAAGCCCTGGCCGAGGTCCAGATCCACCGGCCGGATGCTTGCGAAGGGCTGGAGGCCGGCCTGTGGATCCCGCGTCGTGCCGCGTCGGATGTCTTTGTCGCCGACGTAGATGTACGACTCGGTCCAGGCCAGGGATATCGCTCGGGCCCCAAGCGTCCAACGGACCCGGCCGCTCCTGGCGTCGACGCTCGTCACCCTGCCGGAGGGACGGGAGGCGACCAGGACCTCGTCGCCGGACGGGGAGGCGACCAGGAGCCGCATTCCGCTCGAGCGTTGGCTGGTGTTGAAGCCGGTCGCCTCCCAGACCCGAGTCCCCGCCGCGGACAGGCCGGTCAAGGTGTCCGCGTCCGGTGGGGTCTTGTAGTCGGGGTCGGCGTTGGCGAAGACCACGACGCCGCGGGCCGTGGGCTCTTGGCTGCACGCGGCTCCGAGAGCCAGCAGGAGGAGGGCAAGCACGCCGGCGGGCTCCCTCCACGTCGGCCCCCGCCAGCTCAATCCCCCGTCCCAACCTCGGCGCAACCGCTCGACACGGCCGTCGCACACTCGTCCAAGGGGCTCATGCAGAGGCACGCGAGGCCGAAGCCCAGAAGCCCTCCGGGGTCCGGTGGGTTCCCGAAGTTGCCGGAAGCCGTGAAGGCATGGGCGTCAGGCACTTCCACGCAGTACTGGCCATCCCAGATCACCCCGGGAGCCGTACGGCTCACTGGGCAGACGCAGCCGTACTCTCCATCGACGCTGCCCCAGTTGCAGCACCCCCCGAGGATGTCGCAGAAGTCCTCGTCGGTGGGGTCGAAGTCCGAGAGGTAGGCGAGGGGGCTGTCGCCAATCTCAGCGTTCAGGGCGATGCAGTCATCCTCATTGAGGATTGACTCGAGGTCGACCATGTCCGGGTCCAGGACGTTTGGCGGAACGTCGTCGTCATCGTCACCTCCCTCATCGTCGTCGTCGCCGCCGGTGTCGTCGTCGTCGTCGTAGCCGTCATCGTCGTCGTCGCCGGAATCGTCATCGTCATCGAACAGTCCCGAGTCGTCGAACGGAGGGAACTCCTCGATAGGGAGCGGATGACCGGAGTCACGGTCCTCCGCTTCGGTGTCGTCGTCGTCGCTGTTCGACCACCCCCCGACCGGAGGTGCGGGCTCGAACCAGGTCTCCTCCTGGTCCCCCTCGTCGGCCTCCTCTCCGTCCTCCGGGGGTATGTCATCGTCTCCCCAGATGGGCTCGCCTTCGTAGTTGGGTCCGAACGAGTGCCACCACAGCCATTCGAGAGGGGGATCGGAGGGGCGGGATGGTCGCCGCTTTCGTCTGAGTCGGTGGCGGCCCGTCTTGCGACACGACGAGCATCCACGTGCGCCGCTGGCACAGCAACTGCGTCGCCCCTGGCCTTGGTCGCCAACGTCGGACCTGCTGCAGCCGCAGCCGGTGGACCGGCGCTTGCAGCCGTGGCTGTTGGTGTGCCTCCCGATACTCGTCCTGGGTTCGAGGTAGGCCACGCCGCCTACAGGTCGATGATGTCGACCGACCCGCCGACCATCGCCCAGCCCCAGCCCGACGAGGACTTGACGTTGAAGCCGAAGCGGATCAGCTGCTCGGAGGCGAGGGTAGCGGCGATGTCGTCGTAGCCGCCGGGGTAGAAGACGTCCTTGGTCGTCTCGTCCGTGCCGGTGCCGATGTTGGTCACGGCGCCCGGGGAGTCGGTGTGGTCGGCGACCTGGAAGGCGGGCGTGACCGTCGTCGTGCCGCCGCCGCCGATCGCCGCGATCTCCCACTTGACGCGGACCTGCTCGATGGTGCGCGCCGCCATCCAGCCCGTGAAGGGCATGAAGGCGTCGGTGCCGGTGGTGTTTCCGATCATCTTCCAGACGAGTCTCTGGGTTCGTGCAGCCATGATCTTGCTCCGTTCGGGCGAGACGCACCACTCCAATCGCGGCGGCCGCGTCTCGCGATTCGTTGTTCGGGAGCCCCTCCCCCATGGAGACGCCCCACGAGGGGACGCTACCGAGTCCCCCCCCCGCCCGTCAAGGTTGAATCTTGATGTTCTGAGAGTCAGACATCATGATGTTCGTGTGCGGACGACGCTGACCCTCGACCCGGACGTCGCGCTCCTCATCGAGGAGGCCATGCACCGGGAGCGGACGACGATGAAGGCGGTCGTCAACGACGCCATCCGGCGCGGGCTGGGGCCGTCGGTGGCGCGTGAGCCGGCCGTCGCCTACGTCGTCGAGCCGCACGAGACAGCGCTCCGTCCGGGGGTCGATGCGGGGCGGCTGAACCAGCTTACTGACGAGCTCGCCGACGACGAGATCCTCGGCCGATGATCGTCCCCGACGTCAACCTGCTCCTCTACGCGAACGTCGCGGCGTACCCACAGCACGAGGCGGCGCGGGCGTGGTGGGAGGGGCTGCTCAACGGGGACGTCGCTGTGGGGCTGTGCACGCCCGTAGTCTTCGGGTTCGTCCGCATCGCCACGAACCGCCGGGTCTACGAGACCCCCATGACCGTGGAGCAGGCGACGTCCCGGGTGGAGAGGTGGCTCGAGCGTTCCCCGGTTTCGACGCTGGTGCCGGGGCCGCGGCACCTGGAGGTGGCGTTCGGCCTGCTCCGAGGCCTGGGTACGGCGCAGAACCTGACCACCGACGCCGAAATCGCCGCGTACGCCATCGAGTACCAGGGCGAGGTCCACAGCAACGACGCTGACTTCGCCAGGTTCCCGGGACTGCGCTGGCACGATCCCCTCGCGGTACCATGACCGCGTGAGGCCGCGGGTGCCCATCGAGGTCGATGCCTTCATCGCCGCCGTCCTCCGCCACGTCGCGTGATCCGCGCCGTCGTCTTCGACCTCGACGACACGCTCGTCGACACCTCCGGGCAGCTGCTCGTGCCCGCTCACACCGAGGCGGCGGCGGCGATGATCGCGGCGGGGTTGCCGGGGACGCTGGAGGAGGTCACGCAGAAGCGGCTGGATCTGTCGCGCGCCCACCCGCGGGAGCCGGCCGACGTCCGGGTCGCGCAGTTCTACGGGGTGACCGACGTCGCCGTCGTCGAGGCCGGCCACAACGCGTTCTACCGGCGGACCGTGCGGGCCCTGGACCCGTTCCCCGACGCCATCCCCGTGCTCGAGGAGCTGGGCGCCCGGGGGCTGCTCCGGCTGATGGTGACGGCGGGGTTCGAGCGGACCCAGCTCACGAAGCTGAAGCTCGCCGGGCTCGACGCCCACCTGGACACGATCGTCGTCGTCGACGCCCACAAGGAGGAGGCCATCGCCGCGCTCCTGGACGAGCACGCGCTTCAGCCCCCGCACGTGGTCGTCGTGGGCGACCGGATCGACCGCGAGATCGCCGCCGCGCGCCGCCTCGGCTGCTGGGCCGTGAGGGTCGCTCACGGGGAGGGCCGGTACGCCCGCGTGAATGCCCCCGAGGAGCGGCCCCACTACACGATTCCGGGGGTCGCGGCGCTCCTCGCGGTGCTCGAGGACATCGTGTTGACAGCCCAAGACCCGACCCTATAATCGCGCCGCTTTGCGGGACTAGCTCAGTGGTAGAGCACTGCCTTGCCAAGGCAGGGGTCGCGAGTTCGACTCTCGTGTCCCGCTCCATTTTCAGCGCAGCCCCGGGCCGGATGATCGGCCCGGGGCTGTTGCTCTAGAATCACCGACGTGCGCGCCTCCGCCGTCGCCGCGCTCCTCGCCGCGGTCCTCGTCCCCCTCATCGCGTCCGCCCACCGCCACACCGACGCGTGGGCCCCGCGCGAGCCCGTCACCGAGGAGATCAAGTACCTCCCCACGGGCAGCGCCCTGAAGGCCGCGTCCCTCGGCTACGAGGTCTTCGTCGCCGACATGCTCTGGATCCGGACCACGCTGCTGTTCGGCAAGCACGTCGGCGAGGCCGACACCGACTGGTACGCGTGGGTGTTCCACATGATCGACCTCGCCACGGACCTCGATCCGGAGTTCAAGGCCGCCTACAAGTACGGCGGCGGGATGCTCCGGTACGGCGGGTTCATCGACCAGAGCAACCTCGTCTACAGCAAAGGGATGCACCACCGGCCGGACGTCTGGGAGCTGCCGTTCGGCATCGGGATGAACTACTACGAGTACAAGGAGGATCGCGGGACGGCGGCCCCGTACATCGCCCAGGCGGCGCACTCGGGAGGGCCGTTCTACCTCCGCAACCTGTCCGCCAGCCTCCAGACCGAGTCCGGCCGGCTCGAGGAGGCGCTGATGTTCCTCGAGACCGACCTCGACAACCTCCCCGAGTGGCAGAAGGACGCCCGCAAGGCCGTCGAGGTCAAGATCTTCGAGACCCGCTACCTCATCGCCAGGCGGGACGCCGAGGCGGCGCTGGTCGAGGTCCGGCGGCGGACCGGCGACCTCCCCGAGGCCCCCACCGACGTCCCCCTGCCCGCCGATCCCCTCGGCGGCGTGTGGCAGTGGGACCCCGACCCCGACGTGGAGGTGGGGACGCTGATCTCGTCGCGCTACTGCGAGGTGTTCGCCGAGCTCGCCGACGAGTACGGGCTGGGACGACTCCACTTCGACAAGTGCCGGGCCGAGTCGATCCGCTAGCGGCGGCCGCCGCGCTGTTCGCCTGGGGCGCCGTCTCCGCGACGCCGTCGGTGGACTGGCTGGACTCGGGGAACCTCGTCGCGTCCGCCTGGACGATGGGCGTTGCCCACCCGCCGGGGGAGCCGGCGTACCTCGGCATCGCCAAGCTCGCCCAGCTCGTGCCCCTCGGCGACCTCGCCTTCCGGGTGTCGCTCCTGAGCGCCGCGTGCGTGGCCGCGTGCGTCTTCCCCCTGGTGGCGGCCGCGCGGGCGGTGGCGGGGGACCGCGAAGGGGCCACGGGGGACGGGCTGCTCCTCGCGATGGTGGCCGCCATGCTGCTGGCGCTGGGGCCGCGGATGCAGGCCGTCCGGGCCGAGGTGTACGGGCCCGTCGCGCTGCTGCTGGCGACCGCGCTGGCGGCCGGGATCTGCTGGCGGGGGGCGCGGGCGTCGGCGGCGATCGGGGGGCTGATCGGGCTCGGCGCCGCCGTCCACCCGCTGCTGTGTGCGGCCGCGGTGCCGGGGCTGGCGGCGACCCGGGTCGCGGCGCGGGACGTCCGCCCCGTCCGGGACCTCGGGGCCGGCGTCGTCGCCGGGGTCGCGGGGTTCGCGGCCTACGCGTGGCTGCCGCTCCGGGCCGCCGCGAACCCCGCCCGCGCGTGGGGGCTTCCGGACACCGCCGAGCGCTTCACCGACGTCCTCCTCGCCCGCACCTTCGCCCGCAACTTCGGGGGCGACGCGGGCGGGACCGTCCTCGACAACCTCGCCACCGTCGGCTCCCTCCACCTCCAGGCGGGGGTGCCGCTGCTGGCCCTGCTCGCGGTCGTGGCGGCGGGGTGGCGTCGGCCGGGGGCGGCGGCGGCGCTCGTCGTCGCGGCGCTGTGGGTCGCGGGCAACGCGTGGACGATCCTCCCCCAGAACAAGGTCTTCCCCACGAACCCCGACCTCCTCGGCTACCTGTTCGTGGGGATGCTGGGCGTCGTGCCCGCGGCGGCGGCGGGGTTGGCGCCCCTGGGGCGGCGGGCGCCCTGGGTGGTCGGCGCGCTCGCCGTACTGCTGGCCCTGTCCGGACTGCGCGCTGCGCGGCCCGACGCGTGGGGGGCGCGGAGCTTCGCGGCGGCGCAGTCGGCGGGGCTCCCGACGGGGTCGATCCTCGTCCCGTCGGGCAACTCGGCCGCCTTCGCGTGGGCGTACCTGGACGTCGTCGAGCGGCGACGGCCGGACGTCGTGCTCCTCCCCCGTGTCCTCCTCGGCCACCCCCAGGAGCGGGTCCGGCTGGGAGGGGACGGAGGGCTCGCGGCGCTCGGCCTGCGGTGGACGCCCGACCTCCGCGACGCCCCCCGAGGGCAGCTCGATCAGGCCCGACGTCCTGCGTACGTCGAGATGCGCGAGGCGGACGGGATGATGCCCCGGCACGGGCTCGTGGGGGCGTCCAACAGCGCCGCCATCCGGTCGGTCATGCCCGAGCCGCCGTGGGTGGCGGCGGCTCGCGAGCGGGTGCTGGGCGAGCTCGACGCACAGCCCTTCGACGCCGAGGCCGCCGCCGTCCGGGCGTACTTCCTGACGCTGTGGGGCGAGCTCCGGGAGCCCGCGGAGGCCGCCCCGTGAGCCGCCCGATGCCGCTGGTCGTCTTCGGGATCGTCTTCGCCCTGTGCCTCGCGCTGGCCGCGCCCGGGCTGACGTGGCTCGACGGCGGGGAGCTGTCGCTGGCTGCGGCGACGATGGGCGTCGCGCACCCGCCGGGCGAGCCGGTGTGGCTGGTGTTCGCGAAGCTCGCGACGCTGCTCCCGCTCGGCGACCTCCCCTTCCGCCTCACGCTCCTCAGCGCGACGACCGTGGCCGGGGCGGCGGCGGTGCTGGCCGCGGTCGTCGCCGACGCGGCGGGGCGGATGACCCGCATCCCGGGGGCGTCGGTCCCCCTGGCCGGGTTCGTGGCGGGGCTCGCGTTCGGGCTGGCCCCGGCGACTGTCCTGCAGGGCGTCCGCCCCGAGCTCTACGGCCTCGCCGCGCTGCTCGGCGTGCTCAGCGTCCGCGCCCTGCAGCTCGGCGGCCGCAAGGGCGTGGCGCTCGCCGTGCTCCCCCTCGCGCTCGCCGGCGCCGTCCACCACGCGATGCTCGTCGCAGCGATCCCCGGCCTTGTCCTCCTCGCCTCGGGGCGCGGCGGGCGGTCGCTCCGGACGGGCCTCGTCGTCGCCGCCGTCCTCCTCGTCCCCGCCCTCGGCCTGTATGCGTGGCTCCCGCTGCGGTCGTTCACCGACCCCGCGATCGACTTCGGCAGCCCGCGCACCCTGGAGCGGATCGTCCACCACGCCACCGCCGCGGGGTACGCCCGCTCCTTCCGCGCCGACTCCGCCATGGTCCTCGCCAACGCCGCCGCCCACGTCCGCATGCTGTTCGCCGACGTGGGACCCGTCGTCCCCCTCGCGGCGCTCGTCGGCGCCGTCCACGCGTGGCGCCGGGGCCGTCGCAGGGACGTGCTCGCGGGCCTCGCCATCGTCGTCGTGGGAGTCCTCCCCACCGTCCTGCAGGGGCTCTTCCGCGAGGACAACCCCGACGCCCGCGGCTACCTCCTCGCCGTCTACGCGGTCGTCGCGGCGGGGGCCGGCCTGGGCACGACCGCCATGCTCGACCGGATCCGGTCGCGGCCCGCGAACTTCGCCCCCTGGGCCGGCGTCGTCCTCCTCGCAGGGGCGACCCTCCCCGGCGGCCTCGCCTCGATGGACGTCGCCGACCACTCGGCGCGGACCCTCCCGTCCCGCCTCGGCGCGGCCCTCCTGGAGGACGCCCCGCCCGGCGCGATCGTCCTCCCCGGGGGCGACTCGTGGGCGTTCCCGGCGCTGTACCTCCGCTACTGGGAGGGCCGCCGCGCCGACGTTCACGTCCACCCCCTCCACATGCTCGAGCCGTCGGTCCTGCCGTCGCTCCGCGCGCGCGGCATGAACGTCCCCTCGCGCCTCACCGACCACGAGCTCCAGCTCCTCACCACCTGGGCGGGGCTCGTCCCCGAGGCGACGATGAAGGCGCTGTACGACCGCGGCGTGAGGATGGCGGTCAACGAGGTCTGGCTCCCCGACGTCCTCCACCGCGCGCGCCGCGAGCGGGGGCTCCTCTACGGCATCCGGGCGGGGACCGACGCCGCCGCCGAGGACCGCCTCTGGGGGGAGACCGTCGAGCCCGCCGCGGCCGAACCGGGCTACGCCGACGACCCGATCGGTCCGGGGGTGCTGTCCCGCCGCTACGGGGCCCGTGGCGGGTTCTGGCGGACGACTCCGGATCCCGCGCGCGCCGGCGTGCTGTGGTCGCGCGGCAGTTCCATCGACCCCGACACGTCCGCCATGATCCAGCTGATGCGGTACCGCTTCAACGAGGGCCTCGAGGACGGCATCTACGACCCCGTCGCCAGCCGGGCGGCGGCCGAGGGTGCCCTGCTCCTGCAGCGGGGAGACCGGCAGGGGGCGACGGCGAAGGCGCGCGAGGCGCTGACGATCGAGCCGTCCCACCATTACGCCAACCTCCTCGCCGAGCGGCTCTACTCCCTCGGCCACCACGCCGCCCCGCCCCAGGCCGCGCCGTGAACAAGACCACCGACACGTGGCGCTACGAGAAGGGCGGACCGCGCCTCAGCCCGCGCGTGCGGCGCCAGCTCCAGAAGCGGCGGGAGCGGATGTTCGACGCGTGGCGGCGCGACCCCATGCGGGAGGTCGCGCTCCTGGTCATCGCCGCGGTCACCCTCGCCGCCATCTTCGTCGCCGCGACGTCTGCCAAGCAGCGGTTCTTCGACCTGAGCGGGACCGCCGACGACGCGACCTTCTGGATGGAGTCGGCGCAGCGCTTCCGGTACGTCCGCATGGTCGCGGCGGGGGAGGCCATCCCCGACGTCGACGTGGCCATGCAGGCGCCCGACGGCTACGTCCCGTGGTCCGACACGATCCTCCAGGAACTGCTGCACGGCGAGCTGTACCGGCGGTTCGCCGACCCCGAGACCGACGACCTCGCCGCCACCGTCCGCCGCAACACGCGGCTGCTGTCCGCGTCCGCCGTGGTGCCGATGGCGCTGCTCTGCCTCGCCGTCACCCGGCGGCGGGACGCGGCCTTGCTCGGGGCGCTCCTCTGGGCGGTCGCCCTGCCGGTCGCCGAACGGGGGACGGGGACGGTGTTCTTCCGCGAGGACCTCGCCGTCCCGGTGTTGCTGTGGCACCTCGGCTTCCTCGCCCTGTGGGCCCGCTCGCACCGCTGGTGGCAGGCCCTCGTCGCGGGGGTCTTCCTCGCCGCGGCGCTGCTCCTGTGGAAGGTCGTCGCCTTCTACGTCCTCCTCCTCGTCGGCTTCCTGGGGACGGCCCACTGGCTCGGGCGGGCGGAGACGAAGGTGCTCCTCGCGGGGACCCTGCTGCTCCTGCTGCCCCCGCTGGCGGCGTGTTGGTTGCCCTTCAGCCTGCTGCACGACTCGTTCGCGACGTCCACGGCGATGCTGGCGGGGGGCGCCGTCGCGATCGGGATGATCGCGTCGCTGAGGACGCCGGGGCGACCGGTCGTCGGCCTCCCCGTGGCAGCCGTCGCCTTCGTCGCGCTCCGCTTCCTCCTCCCCGCGGAGGCGGGCTACTCGCACGCGTGGGAGACGATCGCGGCGAAGCTGACGCACCTCGGGGTCAAGCCCGACGACCCCCTGGAGCTGACGTTCGGCGCGCGCCACTACTGGACGGGGAACTACGAGTCGCCGACGCTGCCGCTGCTGCTCCGGAACTGGCCGTGGCTGGCGCTGACCGCGCTGCCCGGGCTGGCCTACGCGCTGTGGTGGTGGTCGCCGCGGTTCCTGAAGTCGTTCCGCCTCGAGGACCAGATCCCCCCGAAGCCGCCGACGAAGCTGTGGGAGGGGTTCGGTCCGGCCGAGCCGCTGCTGGGGCTGGCGTCGCACTTCGTGATCTGGCTGCTCCTGTCGTTCGGCGGCTCGTACCTGCTGTTCCGGAAGTTCCAGCTCCTCGCCGCGATCCCCCTGGTCGTGCTCGCCGCCCTCGGGTTCGCGGCCCCGCAGCGCCGGCGTCGGCTGCTCCGGGCGGCGATCCTGGCGGGCGTCGTCCTCGTCGCGGCGCACGGGCGGGGGGTGCTGCCGGAGCTCGCCCCGAACCGGGCGTCGGCGCAGGCCTGGAACCCCGTCGCGGTGTGGACGGCGGGGATGTTCGACGAGCTCGCCCGCGCCCTCCCCGACGTCGTCCCCGCGGACGAGCCGGTGCTCGCGTCGTTCGTCGTCAGCCCCTTCATCCTGACCTACAGCGAGCGCCCCACCGTCCTCCACTGCTTCTTCGAGGGGGACGTGCTGGAGCGCTACGAACGCATCACGCAGGCCCGGTTCGGGACCGAGGAGGAGCTCTGGGAGGCCGCGCGCGCGTACGGGGCGAAGTGGTACGTCCACGAGGCCCACCACGTCCTGAGGACGGACGGCCGGATGAGCCAGCGGTACGTCGCCGGGCAGATGGACTGGCCGCACGAGGCGGCCGTCACGAAGATGCAGTTCGCACCGGAGCGGCTGCGGCGTTTCGCGCTGGCGTGGGAGAACGAGGCGTTCCGGATCTTCCGGGTCCTCGACGAGGGGCAGCGGCGGCGCGGCCGCACCCCGAACCCGCGGTACGCGCTCTGGAACAAGCGCCTCTTCACGTCCGTGTTCGGCGACCCCCTCGCCCCGGTCGACGCGACGGCGTCCTTCCCCCTCGCCCCGCCCGACCTGCTGTACACGACGCTGTGGGCGCACCGCGCGAAGGAGCGGGCCCGCTTCGATCCGGCGAACGGGATGGTGGGGACGGCGCAGACCGAGCGGGAGCTGCAGGAGGCGGAGCGGGTGGCGCCGTACCTGTCGGAGGTGTCGGCGGCGCTGGGCGACTACTACGCCCTCCGGAACCGCTGGGACCGCGCGGCGGAGCACCGCGCGCGGTCCGAGGAGGCGCGCCGGGCGATGACCGGCGCGATCCGCTTCCCCGACGAGCTTCATCCGGTCCCGGTTCCGCTCCTTCCTTGATCGCGCGGGCGGGACTTGGTACTTGCCCGCCCATGAAGCTGTTCATCGACACCGCGAACCTCGATCACATCCGCGAGGCGGCCTCCTGGGGCATCCTCGACGGCTGCACCACCAACCCGTCGCTGATGGCGAAGGAAGGCCGGGACTTCGCGGAGACGATCGCGGAGATCTGCGACATCGTGCAGGGCCCCGTGTCCGCCGAGGTCGTCGCCCAGGACACCGAGGGGATGCTCCGGGAGGCGCGGCTGGTCCGCCAGATCAGCGAGCACGTCGTCGTGAAGCTGCCCATGAGCTGGGCCGGCATCGCGGCCTGCCGGGTCCTGTCGGACGAGGGGACGCGGACGAACGTGACGCTCGTCTTCAGCGTCAACCAGGCGGTGCTCGCGGCGAAGGCGGGGGCGACGTACGTCAGCCCCTTCATCGGCCGCATCGACGACCAGGGCAACGACGGGATGCAGGTCCTGGCGGACATCATCCAGACGTTCGACAACTACTACTTCGAGACCGAGGTGCTGGCCGCCTCGATCCGCCACACGGCGCACGTCCTCGACAGCCTCCGCCTCGGCTCGCACGTCGCGACCATGCCCTACAAGGTCATGAAGCAGATGATCCAGCATCCGCTGACGGACAAGGGGAACGACGCGTTCCTGCGCGACTGGGCCACCGTCCCCGGTGACGGCATCGAGGCCACCGTCAACGAGTTCCTCGCGCGCCGCAACAAGGCCGCTTCCTGAGGGACCGCCTCCTCCTCGCGATCGTCGCCCCGCTCCTCTTCCTGGCGCTTCTGGAGGGCGCCTCGTGGCTGCTCTGGGGCTTCGTGGACTACCCCCTGCCCGGGGTCGGTGACGCCGCCCGTCACCTCTTCTTCACCAACCCCGAGCGCGTCTCCCCGATCTTCGCGGTGGACGGCGAGGACGTGACGGCCGGGTTCGAGACGAAGACCCACTTCCTCGTCCGCGAGCAGCGGTTCGGTGCGGTGCGTCCCGAGGGCGGGATCCGCGTCGCGTTCCTCGGCGGCAGCTCGGTGCAGGGGTGGCCGTTCCGCGAGCCCGGGGGCTCGTTCCCGGACCTCGTCGGGGAGCGGCTGCGGGAGCGCTTCCCCGACCGCCCCGTGGACGTCGTCAACGCCGGGGTCGGCGGCTACAACAGCTTCCAGCTGGTCGACGTCGCGCACCAGATCGCGCCGCTGCAGGTCGACGTCGTCGTCATCTACGCCGGCCACAACGACCAGGGGTACTACGCGTTCCAGACCGAGTACCTCGCCCAGCAGGCGGGGACGGGCGCGGACGCGGGCTTCGTCCGGCGGCTCGAGCGGCCGCTGAACCGGCTCAACTTCTTCCGCGCCGCGCGCCGCTTCCGGGACCGGGGGGCGCCCGCGCCGGAGCCCGGCGAGAGCTCCCCCCAGGGCGACGACACCTTCCGGCCGTCGGCGGACCAGCGGGACCTCCTCGGCCCCGAGCGCTTCGAGGCGTTCGCCGCGGCCCACGCGGAGCTCGTGCCGACGATGCTGGAGCGGAACCTCCGGGAGCTGATCGCGCTGCTCGACGACGAGGACACCGACGTGGTCCTCGCCATCCCCGCGAGCAACCTCCGGGACCAGGTCCCCGAGGAGAACCTCCACCGGCCCCCGCTGGACGACGCCGCCGCGGCGCAGTTCGCCGATCTGATGACCGAGGCCGAAGCGGCGATGGAGGCGTGGGGGGTCGCGCCCCGGAAGATGCCGCCGGTGCCCGAGCGGTGGCTCAGATTCGCCGATCCCGTGGACGTGAGGCCGCGGCTGGGGGCGCTCCCGGTGGGCTCCGACGAGGCGGTCGCGGCCTGCGCGGAGCCCCTCGCCCGGCTCGACGAGGCGGCGGCGATCAGCGACACGTGGGCCCACCTCTGGTTCCTCAGGGGGACGTGCCTGCTCCACTCCGACCCGACGGCGGCCGCGCGGGCGTTCCGGAGGGCCCGCGATCTGTGCCCCGCCCTGCCGCCCCACCAGCGCGCCTGGAGCCCGGTCCAGGAGGCGGTCCGTCGCGCGGGGCGCGGGGCCGGCGTCCCCGTGGTCGACACCCCCGCCGTCCTCGCCGAGGCCGCCGAGCTCGGCATTCCGGGGGGCGAGTTCTTCGTGGACAACCTCCACTTCTCGGGTCGGGGGGCCGCGGTCGTGGCCGACGCGGTGGCCGACGCGGTGGGTCGCCTGCCGGCCCTGACGACGGGGCCGGCCCCCTCCCGTCCGCCCGATCCGCCGCCCTCGCAGCTCGGCGCCCAGTTGGTCACGGCGTCGCTCCGGCACAACGTCGCGCAGGGGCTGACGATGCCCGGGAGCGCGGCCCTGGTGATCGGTCCGGAGGAGTCGCCGGAGCCGGATCCGTGCGCCGAGCCGGCGCTGGAGGGCCGCCTCGATCCGGCCGCCGAGCCGACCGCCGGGCTCTACGTGGAGGTGGAGTCCGGGGACCAGCTGACGATGCGCCTCGACGGACCGCCCGAGCTGACCTGGGAGATCCGCGACCTCGCCGGCGAGGTGTCCGAGGGGGACCTCCGGCGTCCCGTCGCGGAGTGGACGGCGCCCGGCGCGGGCGCGTTCGTGATCCGGATCGACGGGTCCGCGCTGACCGAGCCCGGCCCGTACTCCCTTTGCCTTCAGGGCGGGGGACTCCGCCAGCGGGACTAGGCCCGCATGATCGTCACCAGCAGTCGCGGTTGCGCGCGCGCGTGAGGGGGCGTACGCTCCGCGCCCCGATGAATGGTCATTCAGTCAGCAGCCGGAAGGCCGACAAGCGCCGCCACATCCTCGAGGCGGCGGTGGGGGTCTTCGCGCGGCAGGGGTTCCACAAGAGTCGCGTCAGCGACGTGGCCCGCGCCGCCGAGGTCGCCGACGGGACGATCTACCTCTACTTCAAGAGCAAGGACGACATCCTCATCTCGATCTTCGAGGAGACGATGTCGGACATGATCGAGCGGGTCCAGGTGGCCATCGAGCCGCACGCCGACCCCCTCGACCAGCTGCGCGAGTTCGCCCTCTTCCACATGCAGAACGTCGAGGACCACCGCGACGTGGCCAAGGTCCTGCAGGTGGAGCTGCGGCTCAGCAGCACGTTCATGAAGGAGTACAAGCCGACCCGGCTGCAGCAGTACATGGACATCATCGGGAGGCTCATCGCCGAGGGGAAGGCGACCGGCGTCATCCGCGCCGACGTCAACCCCATCATCGCGCGGCGGGCCTTCTTCGGCGCCCTCGACGAGATCGCCATGCAGTGGATCCTGACCCCCAACGCCCGCTACGGGCTGCGGGAGTCAGCTGAGCAGATCGCGGAGCTGTTCGTCCGCGGCCTGCAGGCCTGAACAGAAGAAGGAGTGTGAAGTGAACATCGGCGTTCTGCTGAAGCAGGTGCCCGACACCGAGTCCAAGATCCGCGCCACCGGCGACGGGTCCGGGATCGAAGAGGGCGACATCAAGTGGATCATCTCCCCGTACGACGAGTTCGCCGTCGAGGAGGCGCTCCGCCTCAAGGAGAAGACCGGCGCCGGTGAGGTGCTGATCTTCTCGCTCGGTCCGTCCCGCACGCTGGACGCCGCCCGCACGGCGCTCGCGATGGGGGCCGACCGCGCGGTCATCCTCGACGACGACGGCTTCGCCGGCTCGGACGCCCTCGGCGTGGCCCGCGCGCTGGCCGCCGCCATCGGCAAGGAGGACTGCGGCATCGTCTTCGCCGGTCGCCAGGCGATCGACACCGACAGCAACGCCGTCCCCCAGATCGTGGCCGGGCTGCTGGAGTGGCCGCACGCGACCTGGATCAACGGCTTCGAGTTCGAGGGCGAGACGGCCACCGTCAAGCGCCCGGTCGGCGGCGGCAACGTCGAGGTGGTCAAGGTCCGCCTCCCCGCCGTGTTCACCTGCACCAAGGGGCTCAACGAGCCGCGCTACGCCTCCCTCCCCGGGATCATGAAGGCCAAGCGGAAGCCCGTGACCAACTACAGCGCCGACGACCTCGGCGTGGACGTCGGCGCGGACAACGCCCAGGTGGCGCTGTCCGACTTCCGGTCCCCCCCCGGCCGCCCCCCCGGCCGCATCCTTTCCGGTGAGCTCAGCGACCAGGTCGCCGAGCTCGTGAAGCTGCTCCGCGAAGAGGCGAAGGTTCTGTAGACATGAGCGACATCCTCGTTTTCTGTGAGTCCGCCAACGGTTCCATCAAGGGGAGCGCGCGCGAGCTGCTGGGCAAGGCCAAGGAGCTCTGCGACGGCGACGACGTGACCGCGGTCGTGTTCGGCGAGGCCGACGTCAGCGGCCTGGGCGCCTGGGGCGCCGACAAGGTCGTCACCGTCCAGCACGACACGCTGAACGCCTACAACCCCGTCGCCTTCGCGTCCGCGCTGCAGCAGGTCGTCGAGGACGAGTCGCCCGACGTCGTGCTGGCGTCCGCGTCCGTGCTCGGCAAGGACCTCCTCCCGCGCGCCGCGGCCCTGTGCGACGCGTCGTGCGCCGCCGACGTCACCGACCTCTTCGAGGGCGACGACGGCATCGCGGCGACCCGCCCGATGTACGCCGGCAAGGTCCTCGTCAACGTCGCCATCGACAGCGACCCGAAGTTCTTCACGGTCCGCGCCAACAGCTTCGTCATCGACGGCGTCGAGGCGGGCGACGGGGACGTCGAGGAGTTCGAGGCCGATCTCGACGACGACACGGGCTACGAGGTGCTCGAGGTCGAGGCCAGCGGCGACGACAAGGTCGAGCTCACCGAGGCCAGCCGCATCATCAGCGGCGGCCGCTCGCTCGGGTCGGCGGAGAACTTCGCGATCTTCGACGAGCCGGCCCGCCTCATGGGCGCGGCGATCGGCGCCTCGCGCGCGGCGGTGGACGCCGGCTACTGCCCCCACAGCATGCAGGTCGGCCAGACGGGCAAGACCGTCAACCCGAACCTGTACATCGCGTGCGGCATCAGCGGCGCCATCCAGCACCTCGCGGGGATGCGGACGTCCAAGGTGATCGTCGCGGTCAACAAGGACGCGGATGCCCCGATCTTCCAGCACGCGACGTACGGCATCGTCGGCGACCTCTTCGAGGTGGTCCCGATGCTGACGGAGCAGCTGCGCGAGGTGATGTCCGATTAGCTCCTTCGACGACGACTGGGTCGAGGCCCGGCAGCGCAAGAACCGCGTCCGCGCGGTGATCGGCGCGCTGGTGATCCTCGGCCTGGTCGGCTTCGTGCTCTTCAGCAAGGGGCAGAAGAAGGCGAAGCGGGACGCCCAGCTCGCGCGCTGGCATCAGCTCGTCGACCGGGCGGACCTCGCGTCGCTCAAGGCCGCGGCCACCGAGGCCGGCACCGTGCTCTCCGAGGAGGCCACGGGGACCGGCGCGGTGGCGGCGATCGACTCGCGCGCGCAGCTGCTGATCTACCTGCTCTACAGCGGCGCCGATCAGCAGCGCTTCCGCGCGACGCAGTCCCTGGAGACAGCCCGCGAGAGGGGCCCCTTCGAGCCCGAGGTGCTGCTCTCCCAGGCGCTGTGGGAGGCGGCCCTGGGGGACCCCGCGCGCGCGCTGGACATCCTCGACGGAGGCGGGGCGAGCACGCGGGGCGAGGTCGCGGAGGCGGCCCGCGCCGAGGCGCTGCTGCGCTCCGGCAAGCTGGACGGCGCGGCGCAGGCGACCGCCGGCGTGACGACCCCGCTGGGCCGGACGTGGGCGATGCGCGTCGCCTGGCGGGCGGGGGACATGGACGCCGTCGCGACCCACGCGGACGCCGTCGTGAGCACCGTGTCGTCGAACGAGACCGGTCGGGTCATGCAGGCGCTCGCCGCGGCGCGGACGTCGGCGTCGGCGGACGGCTCGGCCGCCGAGCCCCTCGGAGCGATGCTCGAGTCCGAGGACGCGCCGCTGTCCGCGCGCAACGCGGCGCTGGTGACGGTCGAGCTGTCGCGCCAGATCCGGCGCGCGGGCCAGTCCGACAAGGCCGACGCGCTCCTGGAGCGGTACCTGGAGCAGGACGAGTCGAGCGCCGCGCTGCAGCTCGAGTACGCCCGCGTCCAGCGGTACCAGGGGCTCTTCGGGGCCTCCCGGACGCGCTCCGACAAGGCCCTCCGCGGCCGCGCCGACCACCCCGAGCTGCTGTCCGAGATGGCGCAGGCGCTCTTCTTCAACGACGCGCCCGTGACGATCCGGGACCGGGTCAACCAGTCGGGCGACCAGTCCGGCACCAGCGACGGCGTCGTCCGCGCCCTGGCCATCGCGGCCATCATCGAGGGGAACTTCGAGATCGCGATCGACGGCCTCCGCAAGACGCGCCACGTCGGCGTCCCCGGGGAGGCCGAGCTGTGGCTCGCCGAGGCGCATCTGCAGGCCGGTCAGGCGGATCTCGCCAAGGAGGAGGCGGCCAAGGCGGTGGCGTTGCTGACGTCGTCGACCGGCGCCGGCTCCCGCGAGGTCACCACGGCGCGCATGTACGAGGGCCTGGCGGTCGCCGCGATGGGCGACGTGGACGCCGGGAGGGAGCTCCTGAAGGGGGCATTCGTAGACCCGAATCGGACCCCTTGGGGGGCCTGGTTGTACGGCCGCTTCCACGAGGTCGCGCAGGACCCGCGTTCAGCGAAAGACGCCTACCTGCTGGCCTGCCACAACGGGCAGGATTTTTCCCTCTCTTGCTTTGATCTCGCGAGGTTATACGACTCCTTGCCCGGCAACGCGGTCACGCGCCGCACTCAGAAGCAAGCGCGGGAGCACTACCTGCGCTCGTCACCGAACGGATGGCATGCCGACGAGGTCCGGGCTGCACTGGACAGGTGAGCTGTCTGTTTGTTAGGGTTCCGCGCGCTCGGGCGTAGGGGTTCGCGTAACCCGCTGATTTTTGGGCAGAAATGCCATCATGGAGGAAGAAGATGAAGAACCTGTACTACCTGCTGGTGGCGATGCTGCTGGGCCTCACCGTGAGCCTCTACGGCTGCCCCCCCAACCCCTCGCCGGGTGACGACGACGACGCCACGCCGCCGACGGACGACGACGACGACGACGACGACGACGACGACGACGACGCC
>CAYFOA010000004.1:52343-100231 GCA_964344575.1 uncultured Rickettsiales bacterium
GACGACGACGACTCCGCGGGCGACGACGACGACGACTCCGGTGACGACGACGACGACGACGGCGCGTGCGGCATGCAGCTGCAGATGAGCGTCCGCTACTGGATCGACATCAACAACGGCCAGCTGTTCTGCGAGCAGGTCTGGACCGCGGACGCCGAGATCACCCTCGGCTTCGGCGCGGCCCCCGACTTCGAGAACAGCACCGGCTACTTCGAGGTCGACACCGACACATGGACCGACGTGACCGATCCCGCGGCCGACCCGGACCACTGCGACGTCGCCGCCCTCGTGGCCAACGACTTCGACTTCATGACGCCGTTCACCACGCCGGCCGACGGGGCCGACCCCGCGGCGTGGGGCGACTTCAACCAGGGCGGTTTCATGGCGGCCGGCGTCCACGAGGCGATCGGCACGGACTACGCCCAGAACGGTGGCCTGTCCGCCGAGGAGCTGACCACGCAGTACGCCGAGTTCGCGCTGACGTACGCGGGGATCATCTTCTGGGACGCCACGATCGCCGGCTCGGCGGCCGAGGGCCTCAGCGGCGCGCCCCTGTTCGACGGTGACGGCGACAGCGGTCAGTACCAGCCCGCGATGATCACCTACTTCAACCCCGAGACGAACGTCGAGGCCGACCCGGCCTCCGCCACCGGGCTCATCGGCGAGCACGGTGCCGGCAGCACGTTCCTCTACAACACGGGTCAGTAGGGAACACAGCCAGAGACGAGGGGCGGGTCACTTCGCGTGGCCCGCCCCTCTGTCGTTCTTACTCGTCGGCTTCGGCTTCCTGCGCCTGCAGGTCGGGGCCGTAGTCGGGCTCGACGGGATCGAGGGCGGCGCGGAGGAAGAAGAGGACCGGCAGGGCGATCGCGAGGAACGCCCACGTCAGGCCGACCGCGCGGCGGGTCCGGCGGTGGGCGGCGGCGCTCGGCTCCTTCATCAGCACCTTCGCCCACGCCCCGTGGAGCCACCCCCCGCCGACGCGGGCGCCGTCGAGGTCGGCCCCTTCGGTGGCGCAGTCGACCAGCGCCGCGCCCTTCAGGGTGCAGCCGCGGAGGTCGGCGCCGGTCAGATCGACCTTGCTCAGCCACGCGTCCTCGAAGTCGCAGCCGACGAACCGGCAGCCGCTGAGGTCGAGGTCGTCGAGCCGCGCGCCGCTGAAGTCGCACAGGACGAACGTCGAGCCGCTGAGCTGACCGCTGAGCGCGGCGTCGCGGAACGAGACGAGGGAGAACGAGGACGCCGGCATCGGCGCGCCGACCGTCGCCCCGGTGAGGTCCACGACCTCCCAGGTCGACTCGGGCAGCCCGCCCTTCAGCGTCGCGCCGCGGAGCGAGCAGCGGGTCCAGGACGCGCCCGCGCCGCTGAGGGTGAGGCTCGCCCCGTCGCCGTCGATGTCGCTCAGGACCGCCCCGTCGAGGGTGGGTCCGTGCTCGCCGCGGAGGGTCAGGCCGTCGTGCCGGGGGCCGTCCCCGAACGTCGTCCCCTTCCCGCCGATCTGCTTCAGCGAGCGCGTGATGGCGAGGCTGCCGCGTTCGCCGAACAGGAACGGCGCTTCGGTGCGCGTGCGAGCGAGAATGCGCCTCATCGACGGCCGCCAGTATAGTCGGCCGACGGAGGTCCCCGATGCGCCGACGCCTGCCCCTGCTCCTCGTCCTCGTCCTCGTCCCCGCCGCGGCGTTCGCCGGAGAGCGCAAGCAGGTCGCCGAACGCGCCGGCTGCGTCATCACCGTCGGCGACCGCGACGACCGCGGGACCGACCTCGTCATCGGCACGTGCGAGTGGGACGTCGACGCCTCGAAGATCATCCCCGTCGTCAAGGCGGCGGAGACGCACACGTTCCTGTCGTCGGTGACCGAGAGCCGCAAGCTCGCCGACGGACGGATCCACCAGGTCCACAAGGCCAGCGGGATCAGCGACCGCGAGATCACGCTCGACTTCACCAACACGACGCTGTCCGACGGGATCAAGGTGTCGTGGACGGCCTCGGCGAAGCAGGAGCCCGTCGACGAGGACAACGTCCGCTGTGCCGTCGACGACGGCTACTGGGAGGTCCACGACCTCGGGAACGGCAAGTCGAAGGTGATCTACGGCCTCCGCTACAACGCCGGCGGCAAGGTCCCCGAGTGGCTGGTGCGGAGCTTCCAGAAGTCCGGCGTGGGCGACCTGCTCGAGGAGATGCGCGACCACGTCAGCCGATGAACGCGCGCCCGGTGATGACGTCGGCGAACCCCTTGGGGTCCTCCCAGGGGCCGAAGTGGCCGGACTCCAGCCAGTGCAGCCGCCCCCCCGTGGTGCGGGCGATCGTCCGGGCGATGTAGGGCGGGTACCACGGGTCCTTCCGCCCCCACGCGAGCCGCACGCCGCACGACCGGAGCGTGACCGGGAGCCCCGGGGGCGTCTTCATCCGCCGGGCGACGACCCACATGCGACGGTCCCAGCCTTCGCCGTGGTCGCCGAACGCCTCCAGCAGCGAGGGCGCGTGCTCCGGCAGGCAGCCCTGGCGGAGGAACCGGCGGCCGCCGTACTTCCGGTAGAAGAAGCTGTTGAGGCCGGGCAGCGTGGTGACCCGGATCATCGTCCAGTACATCCCCAGGGCCGTGCCCGACAGGACCACCGTCTGGCCGGACTTCGCGAGCATGGCGACGAGCACGCCGCCCATGTCGTGGCCGACGAGGATGTCCGCCCCCTCCGCGACGGGGGCCAGCTCCTCGGCGCAGGCCCGGAGCGTCCAGTCCTCCGGGGTCCCGCCGGGGCCGAGCCCGGGGACCTGGGGGCAGACGAGGTCGAAGCCGTCGGGGAGCACGATCCGCTCGTACAGCCGCGGGGACGTCGGCATCCCGTGGATCGCGACCACGCGCATGGTCAGTCCACGACCTCCACCTCGTCGCGGCTCACGACCTTCGCGATCTCCCGCAGCTTGTCCCCCATGAAGGGGTCCTCGGCGTAGACGCGGCGCAGCTGCATGCTCAGGTCCTTGGCCCGCCGGAAGGCGCTCACGAGGTCGCCGCTGATGTCGTTGGCGGACTCGATCAGGAGCATCAGGTCGTTGAGGTCGCGCCCCTCGTACCAGCCCACCCCGAACGGGATCATCTCGGGCGTGAACGTGACGGGGACGCCGATGGCGTGCTCGCAGGTGCGGACCACGTCGCCGAACCGGATCTGCCGCATCGCCCGCGCCAGCTTCCCCTGCTCCCCGCGCGGCCGCTCGCGCACCACCACCGTCCGCCCGAAGCTGTTCGACAGCGCGCACAGGGCGCCGAAGATCAGCGGCGGCTCGAGCTGGTCGAGGACGCCTTCGAGCACGAGCTCGCTGCTGAAGATCTCCTCGATCTGGAGGTGCTGGAGCACCCGCGCGCCGGCGTTGAACGACAGGTCCTCGGCCAGGTACTCGATGCGCTGGAGGATGCCGATCTTGTCGAGCAGGCCGCTGAACACGCGGTCGCCGTGCTTCGTCGCCGCCCGCGACAGCTTCCGGTACTTCTTCGCCCGCGCCTGGAGGTGCTTCGGCGGCGCCCCCGCCGACTCGTCGTCGGGATCCCAGCCGTCGCGGACGAGGCTCCGGGCGATGTCCCGCAGCCGCATCCGGTCCCGCTGCTCGCGCTGGATGTAGCTGAAGTTGAGGAAGCTCTTGTCGATGACCTCCCGGATCGCGTCGAGGTCCCGGTCGTGCCGGTCGAGCAGGTTCACCACCGAGTTGAAGCTCAGGTTGAAGCTGCTCGTGACCTTCTCGTGCTTCCCCGCGAGGTACGCCGTGATGTGCTCGGCGTCGCGCTCGTAGTCCTCGACCTCCTCGCGGATGATGACGTAGCCGACCTCGTCGATCCCCCGCCGCCCCGCGCGCCCCGCCTTCTGCATGAACTGGCGCACCGTCAGCGGCACCACCGCTTGCCCGTTGTACTTCCGCAGCGCCTCGAAGCAGACCGACCGGGCCGGCATGTTGATGCCCAGGGCGAACGTCGAGGTGCAGTACAGGACCTTGATGAGGCGCTGCTCGTACAGCTCCTCCACCAGCGCCTTGAGCCCCACGTGGAGCCCCGCGTGGTGGTAGGCGATCCCCTTGAGGTACATCGTCTCCTGCTCGCCCGTCATCACCTTGATGAACTCGGCGTCGAACTTGTCGACGGCCTCCTTGATGACCGCCCGCTCCTCGGGGGTGGTGAAGTCCGGCGCGCGGCGGGCCAGCCCCTTGGCGTGCTGCTCGCACATCTTGCGGCTGAAGGCGAAGTACAGCATCGGCTGGTACTCCGGCCCGAGCATCTTGACGAGCTCCCAGTGGCGCGTCTCCTGCTGGCCGGGGAGGCGGAGGCGGCCCTTGCGGCGGGGGCGGCGACGGATCCCTCGCGACCGCCGGTCCCGCGCCTTCGCCTTGGCCTGCTCCGCCATCGCCTTCCGCGCCATCGCCGTCCACCGCCGGTGGAGGTACTCGTAGCGGGCCTGGTCGCAGATCCCGGCGTCCCGGTTGGCGAGGAAGATCCGCAGGGGGACGCAGCGGACCTCCTCGATGACCGTGCTCACCTCCTCGTCGCGGACGTGCGTCAGCCACGCCGCGAACTCGTCGATGTTCGCCAGCGTCGCGCTCAGCCCCACGATCTTGACCCGCGACGGGAGGTAGATGAGGACCTCCTCCCAGACCGTCCCCCGCTCGTTGTCGTCGAGGAAGTGGATCTCGTCGACGATGACGTACTTCAGCTGCGGCAGCTCCTCGCCGGCGAGCAGCATGTTCCGGAGGATCTCCGTCGTCATGATGCGGAGCTGCGCGTCCCGGTTGATGACGAGGTCGCCCGTGATCAGCCCGACCGCGGACTTGCCGTACAGGCGCGTGTAGTCGCGGAACTTCTGGTTGCTCAGCGCCTTGATCGGAGCCGTGTAGATGACGTCCTGGCCGGCCTGGAGCGCCTGTTCGACGACCCAGTCGGCGATGATCGTCTTTCCGGTCCCCGTGGGGGCCGAGACGAGCACGCTCCGGTCGTCTTTGAGGTGTTCGATCGCCTCGACCTGGAAGGGGTCGAGGGCCAGGCCGCGGAACTCCAAGGGCCGCGAAGGTACCATCGGTCGATGCTCGCGGCGATCGACCTGGGATCGAACTCCTTCCACATGGTCGTCGCGAGGCTGGAGCACGGCGTCCCCGTGGTCGTCGACCGCATCCGCGAGCACGTCGTCCTCGCCGCCGGGCTCGACTCCGACAAGCGCATCACGCGCGACGCCCAGGACCGGGCCCTGGCCTGCCTCGCCCGCCTCGGCGAGCGCGTGCGGGACCTCCCCGAGGAGAACGTCCGCGCCGTCGGGACGAACACGCTCCGCAAGGCCCGCAACGCGCGGAGCTTCCTCGCCGCCGCCCGCGCCGCCCTGGGGCACGACATCGAGATCATCTCGGGCCGGGAGGAGGCCCGCCTCATCTACCTCGGGGTCGCCCACGCGATCGACCCGCCGGACCTCGGACGCCGGCTCGTCGTCGACATCGGCGGCGGAAGCACCGAGCTCATCGTGGGCGAGCGGTTCGAGCCGCTGCAGCGGGACAGCGTCCAGATGGGGTGCGTCAGCTACCAGCGGCGCTACTTCGGCGACGGCGCGATCACCGCAGGGGCGATGACGAAGGCGACCGTCGCCTCCCGCCTCGAGATCCGCTCGCTGGAGTCCCAGTACAAGGCGCTCGGGTGGGACGTCGCGATCGGGGCGTCGGGGACCATCAAGGCGATCGACACCATCCTCCGGACGAACCGCTGGTCGGTGCGGGGCATCACCGCGGACGGCCTCGACCGGCTGCGCGGGGAGCTGCTCGCCGCGGGGCACGCCGACGCCCTCGCCATCGACGGCCTCGGCCCCGAGCGCCGCCCCACCATCGCGGCGGGCACGGCGATCCTGTCGGGTCTGTTCCGGAGCTTCCGCCTCGCCGAGATGACCGCCTCGACGGGGGCGCTGCGGGAGGGGGTCCTCCACGACCTCGTCGGCCGGATCGAGCGGGAGGACGTCCGCGATCGGACGATCCGCATCCTCCAGGACCGCTACGGCGTCGACCGTCGCTTCGCCGGGCGGGTGGAGCGGGCGGCGCTGCGGCTGTTCGACGGGGTCGCGGAGCACTGGGGGATCGACGCGGCCGCGGGCCGGCAGTTCCTCGGGTGGGCCGCCCAGATCCACGAGATCGGGCTCAGCGTCAGCCACTCCGGACACCACCGGCACGGCTGCTACATCGTCCGCAACAGCGACCTCCCGGGGTTCAGCCGCGACGACCAGGAGTTCCTCGCCGCGCTGATCCTCGGCCACCGGCGCAAGCTCCGCGCCGACCGGATGGAGGGCGTCATCAGCGCCGAGCGGGTCGACGCCGCCGTCCGCCTCTGCGTCTGCCTCCGCCTCGCCCGCCGCCTCAACCGCGTCCGTCGCGCCCGCCGCCTCCCCCGGTACCGCCTCCGCGTGGTCGGCGGAGACCCCCGACGCCTCCGCCTCGAGCTCCCCGCGGAGTGGCTCGCCGAGCACCCCCTGACCCGCGCCGACCTCGAGGACGAGGCCTGGCTCCTCAGCGCGACGGGCTACTCGTTGGAGGTCGGGGAGGCGGACGTGGTCGCCTCGTAGAGGACGTCCGCCAGCGCCGCCGCCATCTCCTCGTGGCCGCGCCGGGTGAAGTGGATCGAGTCGATGAAGAGCTGCTCGGCGTGGTAGTTCGACAGCGCCCGGTGGACCGTCTCGAAAGGGACGCCTTCCCGGGCACCGAGCTCCCGGAGGCCGACGTGGAAGTCGCTCCGGAGGTCGTCGTGGCGCTGGAGGCCGAGGTTCCGCTCCTGGTGCGCCTCGTCGATCATCGTCCACGTCGGCTCCCCCACGAGGAAGATGTCGATCGAGCGGTTCCGGCACAGGCGGATCGCGTCGGCGACGTTCTCCACCATCGCCGCGACCTGGTCCTCCGGGGTCAGCTTCCGGAGCTTGACCCCGAGGAACCCGCTGAACACGCGGCTCCCGCCGGCGATCGTGGACAGCAGCGGCGACGAGGCGAGCGCCTGCCACCCCCGCGTCTCCCGCCGGCGGGCCTGCGACTCCCACTCGTGCTCGTTGCCCCAGTAGAAGCGGTTGTCGTTGGCGCCGAGCACCATCACCACCAGCTCCGGGTCGAACTGCGCCACGCGACCGGTGAGGAGCTGGCGCGCGTTGAAGGAGCTGCCCGCGTTGACGGCGGCGTTGAGCACGTTCCAGTCCCCCCCGAGGTGGTGGTCGAGGAGCCGGCTGTAGAGGTGCTCCTCGTTCCCCCGGCCGAGGCCGAAGCCCCACGCCTGCGAGCCGCCGAAGAGCGCGAGGCGGCGTTCACCGGGGGGCCGCTCCACGGGGACGTACCGGCCCCGGAAGGCGTTGTCCTCGACCACGTTGTCGCTCAGCGGGACGCCCCCCGGCGCGAACCACCATGCGAGGGACGTCTCGCCCGCGACCGACGGCCAGGTGGGGTCCCACAGGTGGGTGGCGTCGCCGAACCGGCCGATCCCCTCGAGGGCGACCGCGCCGATCAGGGGCAGCAGCGCCAGCGTGAGGACCCGCCGGAGGGGGACGTCGCACTCGCGGGCGGCCGCCAGGACCCCGACGGTGATCGACGGGACGCCGACCGCGGCCACGGTCAGGCCGTGCCACCCCGAGGGGGTCAGGAGCAGGGAGACGTCCCCCGTGATGGCCGTCGACACGAGGACCACGTCGAGCGCGGCGAGGGCCACGACGACACCGAAGAAGCCGTGCCGCAGCGCCGCCTCGACCTCCACCTGCCGGGTCCCCCCGAGGAGGCGGCCGAGGAGCCACGCCAGCCCCAGCGCGAAGAGCCACGCCCCGGCGCCGACGCGGAGGGGGCGGAAGACGAGCGCGGCGGTGCCGAGGGCCGCCCGGGGGGCGCGCTGGTAGCTGAGGAGGTCCACCCGCGCGCGGCCTGCGATGCCCTGGATCGCGAACGTCCCCCGGCGGGGGGGTGCCGAGGTGGACGCGAGGATGCGCTCCCCGTCGGCGAAGACCTCGATCCGCTCGCCCGCGACCGTCACCTCGACAGGCACCCGCCACCCTGCCCGGTCCCCGAGGGCGGGGCTGACGGCGAGGGGCACGCCGTCGCGGAGCAGGGCCGAGTCGATGACCTCGTCGAAGCTGAGCACCGCCGCCAGCGGCGGCCGCCGCCACGCGACGTCCTTGTAGCGGAGCTGCAGCTCGATCACGGCCCCCGGCCGGGCGGTGACGTCGAGGCTGATGCGCTGGTTGAGGGAGGACGTGTCGTGGGACCACCGGCGGCCGACGTCGGTGATCAGCGTGGTCTCGCCCCCGAACGCGTCACCGCCGTCGCCGCCCGCCGCGACGCGGCTCAGCCCCCACGAGGCCCCCGCCGCGAAGACGAAGATCAGGGCCGGCAGCCACCACTTGGGGACCGGCTCGGGGGCGGGGCGGAGGACGTGCGCGAACCACCACAGCGCGACGCAGCCGAAGACGAGGTCGAACCCGACGACCAGCGGGGACACCCCCGGGGCCACGATGCCGGGGAGGAGGAGCACGCCGGCGGGGAACAGGGGCGTGAGCCCCTCGACGGCGAGGTCGAGCCGGCCGCGGTACCGCGCCTGGCCGACCGCGAGCAGGGCGAGGAGGACCGTGCCGAGGACGATCTTCGCCACCGTGCCGGCCGTCCGGCGCTGGTTGTGGGGGCTCCCCGCGCCGAACCGCCGCGTCTCGATCACGGCGCCGCCGGCGTCGAGCCAGGTGACCGTGTCCAGCGACAGGCCCGGCGTCGTGGACGTGATCCGGAGCCGGTGCGCCTTCTTCATCATCGGCCCGCCGACCTGGAGGACCTCGCCCTGCAGGACCGCGGTCCCGTCGAGGTCGAGCCCGAGCATGACGTCGTCGCCGCTGCGGAGCTCCCCCGTCGCGACCGCGTGGCCCTCGACGAACCCGTCCCGCGACCACTGCAGGGTCGCGGCCTCGCCCTCCATCTCGGGGTGGACGGGGACGACGAGACGGTTCCCGGTGCCGCGGTCGTCCAGCAGCGTCATGGTGACGTTCGAGGCCAGGGCGGCCCGACCGAGCCTCCCGCGCACCTCGACGGAGTCGGTCCCCGGCGGGGGCTCCAGGGTCAGCACGCTGTTCGGGGTGAGCTTCGCGCGCCCCCCCGCGAGCCGGAACGGCAGGGTGCGAGGGCCGGTCCGAAGCTCGAGCCCGTCGTGCCAGGCGGGGTGGTTCGCGAGCTCCGGCACCATCCGGACGACGTGCACGGCCAGGAGCGCCACGAGCAACGCGCCCGCGAGCACCGGTCTCCGCTCCCACCACCACCTACGTCCTGCTTCTTCGGCCACCTACCCCAGGATAGACGTCAGTCCTTGGGTACGCGCGTGACGAGTCGGCGCTGGGCCGAGGTCGGGCGATCCCCGGGCCGGCTCTTCCGCCAGCTCCCGTCGGCGCGGAGGAGCCACGCCGAGGCGTCGTCGCGGAAGTACACCTCCAGCCCCTCGGCGACGACCCGCTTGCGGAGCACCTTGTCGCGGATGGGGAGGGCCACCTCGACGCGGCGGTGGAGGTTGCGGGGCATCCAGTCGGCGCTGCTGATGAACACCTTCTGGCGGCGCCCGGTGCCGAACCGCCACACCCGGCTGTGCTCGAGGAAGCGGCCGACGACGCTGCGGACCTCGATGGTCTCCGACACCCCGGGGACGCCGGGGCGGAGGCAGCAGACGCCGCGCACGAGGAGCTGGATGGGGACGCCCGCCTGCGACGCCGCGTAGAGCGCCCGGATGATGCCCGGCTCGCTGAGCGAGTTCATCCGCGCCTGGATGCGGGACGGCTTGCCCCGCTTCGCGCGCGCGGTCTCCTCCTCGATCAGCTCCAGCAGCGTGCGGTGGAGCGTGAACGGGGAGTGGAGGAGGACGTCGAGCTCGGGCGCGCGGCCCACCGACGTCAGCTGGAGGAAGACCTTGTGGACGTCGCGGCCGATGGTCTCGTCGGCGGTGAGGTAGCCGAAGTCCGTGTACACCTTGACCGTGCCGGTGTGGTAGTTGCCCGTCCCGACGTGCGAATAGCGTCGCAGTACGCCGTTCTCGCGCCGCACCACGGACAGCAGCTTGGCGTGGCACTTGTAGCCCACGACCCCGTACACGACCGACGCACCGGCCTGCTGGAGGCGCTCGGCGAGCTGGATGTTGGCGGCCTCGTCGAAGCGCGCCCGGAGCTCGACGATGGCGGTGACCTCCTTGCCCGCCTGGGCCGCGTCGATGAGGCACTCGACGACCGGCGAGTCCATCCCCGTGCGGTACAGCGTCTGCTTGACGGCGAGGACGTCGGGATCGCGCGCCGCCTCGCGGAGCAGGTCCATGACGGGGCTGAACGTCTGGAAGGGGTGGTGCAGGAGGACGTCGCCCTGGCGGAGGCGCTCGAACATCGACACCCCCTGGGGCCGCCGCGCGGGGTTGCCGGGGGTGAAGGGGACGTACTTGAGGTCGGGGCGGTCGAGGTCGTCGATGAGCGACCCCAGCCGGTGCAGGTTGACGGGGCCGTCGACCCGGTAGAGGTCCTGCTCGTCCAGCCCCACCTGCCGGAGCAGCAGCCGGGCGGTCCCCTCGGGGCAGGTGGCGGCGACCTCGAGGCGGACGGCGTCGCTGAACTTGCGGCTCGGCAGCTCCCCGCGGAGGGCGTCGAGCAGGTCCTCGACCTCCTCCTCGTCCACCCACAGGTCGGAGTTCCGGGTGACGCGGAACTGGTGGACGTCGCGGACGGTCATCCCCGGGAAGAGCTGGTCGACGTGGGCGTGGATGACCGACGAGAGGAGGACGTGGTCGCCGTCGTCGAGCTCGATGATGCGGGGGAGGCAGCGCGGCACGGGGACGATGGCGAGGCCCGCGGGTCGCCCGAACGCGTCCTTGCCGTCCAGCCACACGGCGAAGTGGAGCGCCTTGTTGAGGATGCGCGGGAACGGGTGCGCGGGGTCGAGCGCCACGGGGGTGAGGACGGGGAACACCTGCTCGGCGAAGAAGTCGGCGATCCAGGCGCGCTGGGTGTCGGTCCAGACGTGGCGGCGGTGGACGTGGATGCCCTCCAGCGCCAGGGCGGGGAGGAGGATCTCGTTGAGGACGCGGTACTGCTCGGCGACGAGGCCGTGGACGCCCTCGCTGATCGCCTCGAGCACGTCGGCGGGGGGGAGCCCGTCGGCGGCGGCCTTCTCGCTGTGCGCGGCGACGAGCTGCTTGAGGCCGGCGACGCGCACCTCGAAGAACTCGTCGAGGTTGGAGCTGCAGATGGTCAGGAAGCGGAGCCGCTCCAGCAGCGGGATGTCGGGGTCCTTGGCGAGGGCGAGCACGCGGCGGTTGAAGTCGACGACGCCGAGCTCGCGGTTGAGGTAGAGCGACGGGTCGTCCAGCGCCGGCGGGGGCGGCGGCGTGTCGACGTCGACCGGGGGGAGGCTGTAGCCGGTGGTTCCGATCGACATGACGGGACCGGAGATCCTATCCGATCAGCTCGACGGACAGCTCGACCTCGTGGCCGAGGTGGTCGAGCAGGTACTTCTTGAGCTTCTTCTTGAGCGCCGCCTCGATCTGCCGCGCGCGCTCGCGGGTGACGCCGAAGTGCTGGCCGATCTCCTCCAGCGTCTTGGGGTCCTCGGTCATCAGCCGGTCGTGCCAGATCATGATCTCCCGCTCGTTGGTCAAAGTGTCCGCGAAAGCGCGCATGGCGCCGGTGATCATGGTCATCATCTCGGCGTGCTCGACCGGCGCCTCGGGGCCGCGGTCGGGCGACGGGAGCGTCATGCCGAGGGTGCGGTCGTCCTCCTTGCCGACGGGCGCCTCCAGCGACGCGTCCGGCGAGGACAGCCGCTGCTGCATCTCGATGACGTCCTTCTCGTCGACGTTCAGGGACTCGGCGATCCGCTTCGGCGTGGGGTCGAAGCCGAGGTCGCGCAGCCGCTTCGTCTCCTTCCGGAGGTTGTAGAAGAGCTTCCGCTTCGCCTGCGTCGTGCCCACCTTCACGATGCGGTGGTTCGCGAGGAGGAAGTACATGATGTAGGCCTGGATCCAGTAGCGGGCGTAGGTCGACAGCCGGACGCCGCGGTAGGGGTCGAACTTCTGCACGGCCTTCATCAGGCCGATGTTCCCCTCCTGGATGAGGTCGAGGACGTTCTTGTAGAACTTGCGGTACTTGAACGCGATCTTCGCCACGAGGCGGAGGTTGGCGGTCACCAGCTTGTACGCGGCGGCGGCGTCGCCGTGCTCCTTGAAGCGCTCGGCGAGCTCCTTCTCCTCCTCGGGGGTGAGGAGGTCGTAGCGCGAGATCTCCTGCATGTACGCCTGGAGCGGATCGCGCGCGGCGAGGCCGGGGGTGCCGGCGGGGACCGGGAGCACGGTGCGGACGACGTCGATGACGTCTTCGCCGTCGCCGTCGTCGTCGTCGTGGGCCAGCGAGGCGGCGTCGACCTCCTTCTCGTCGGGGACGATCAGCTCTCCGTCCAGCACCTTGGTCTCCGTTTCGGTCAAGTGCCCACCACGTCGAAGTCGGCGGTGAACGGTTCGTCGCGGACCGTGCTCGTCAGCGCGCCGGAGAGGCCGGCCTGCTGGACGAACTCCGTCGCCAGGACCTCGCCCGCCACCAGGTCCGCGTGGGCGGCGAGCGCGGCGGCGAGCGCGGGCCCGCCGTCCCAACGAACCGCGATGCGGTCCGCGTAGTCCAGGTCGCGGTCTTTTCGGGCTCCCTGGATGCGGTTGATGACCTCGCGCGCGATGCCCTCGGCGACGAGGTCGTCGGTCAGGGCCGTGTCGAGGGCGACCAGCGCGGCGTCGTCGTACGCGGACGCCGTCCCCTCGCGCTGCTGGATGCGGACGTCGAGGTCCTCGCCCGTCAGCTCGACGACGTCGCCGTCCGAGAGCGTGACGTCGAGCTTGCCGTGGGCCTCCCACGCGGCCACCGTGGGGCCGGCGTCGAGCTGCCCGACGGCCTTGGCGAGCAGCGGCATGCGCTTGCCCAGGCGGCGGCCCAGCGTGCGGAAGTTCGGCTTCACCTGGTACGTGACGTAGGCGCCGCGGTCCTGGGCGAAGGCGAGCTCCTTGACGTTGAGCTCGTCGCGCACGACGGCGTTGGTCTCGGCGTCCTGCAGGGCCTCGGTGAGCGCGTCGCTCACGGTCACGATGGTCGCGCGGGCGAGCGGCTGGCGCACGCCGACGGCGCTGCCCTGGCGGGCCGAGTGGCCGAGCGTGACGACGCGGCGCGCGGCCTCCATGCGAGAGACGACCACCGCATCGAACTCATCGATCGTCGGCCACGACTCGAGATGAACCGAGATCGGGGCGTCGGAGACGAACGGCCGGACGAGATCCTGGTGGAGCTGCTCGGAGACGAACGGACAGAAGGGCGCGATCACTCGGGAGAGCGTGGTGAGCACCTCCCACAGGGTGAACTGCGCGGCGCGCTTCTCGAGATCGTCCTCGCCCTTCCAGAATCGGCGACGGGATCGCCGGATGTACCAGTTGGTGAGGTCGTCGACGAACCCCTCGATCTGACTCGCTGCGGGAGCGATCTGATTGGAGTTCAGCAAGAACGAGACATCCACCGTGAGCGTCTGGAGCTTGCTGAGGATCCATCGGTCGAGGGGGGCACGATCGGCGAACTCGGGCGCGGCCGCGCGGTCCGGCCGGAAGCCGTCGATCTCCGCGTAGATCGTGAAGAAGCTCCACGCGTTGAGCAGCGGGAGCAGGAACGACTTCAGCGACTCCCGCACCATGTTCGGCCCGAAGCGGGACGGCTGCGTGGGGTTGGACCGGTAGAAGAACCACCGGAACGCGTCGGCCCCGAACTGCTCGATGATCGGCCCCGGCGCGACGACGTTGCCCCAGGACTTGCTCATCTTCCGCCCCTGCTCGTCGAGCACGTGGCCGAGCACGACGCAGGACTTGTAGGCGGGCTGCTGCTTGAGGAACGTCGAGATGACGTGGAGCGTGTAGAACCAGCCCCGCGTCTGGTCGACCGCCTCGGAGATGAAGTCGGCGGGGAAGCCGTCGCCGCCGTCGATGAGCCGGCGCGACTCCTCGGTGAACGGGTAGTGGTGCTGGGCGAAGGGCATCGCGCCGGCGTCGAACCAGCAGTCGATCACCTCGACCACGCGCCGCATCTCCGCGCCGCAGCCGGACTCAGCGCAGGCGAAGGTCACGTCGTCCACGTAGGGGCGGTGTGGGTTCCACTGGTCCTGGTCGTACGGGTCGGCCGGCGGTTCCTTTCCTGCCCGATCGAACAGGTCGGCGTACGACCCGACGCACTCGAGCGCGCCGCAGTCGGAGCAGCGCCAGATCGGCAGCGGCGTGCCCCAGTAGCGCTTGCGGGACAGGGCCCAGTCGACGACCCCGTCGAGCCACTTGCCGAAGCGGCCGTCCCGAATGTGGTCGGGGGTCCAGTCGATGGTCTGGTTGCCGCCGACGAGGTCGTCCTTGAACGCGGTCGTCCGGACGAACCACGACGACGTGGCGAAGTAGTACAGCGGCGTGCCGTGGCGCCAGCAGTGGGGGTAGGGGTGCTCGTACTTCTCCGAGCGGACGAGGAGCCCGCGGCGCTTGAGGTCGCCGATGATCTCGGGGTCGGCGTCCTTGAACCACATCCCCGCGTACTCGCCGGCGTGCGGCTTGAACTTCCCGTCGAGCTGCATCGCGCAGTACATCGTCAGGCCGTACCGCTTGCCCACGCGGTGGTCGTCCTCGCCGAAGGCGGGCGCGACGTGGACCATGCCGGTCCCCGAGTCCAGGGTGACGTACGGATCGACGACCACGCGGTGGTCGACGTCGGCGTCCTCGGTGAACGCGAAGAGCGGGTCGTAGGCGGTCCCCTCCAGCTCGGAGCCCTTCCACGTCTGCAGCGCGGGCTGGGTCCGGAGGTCGAAGGGCTTGTTGTCGATGAGCTCCTCGACGGGGACGGTGATGTCCTTCGCGAAGACGTAGCGCCGGCCGGGGCGGGCCTTGCTCTCGACCATGACGTAGTCGTACTCGGGGTGCACGCAGGCCGCCATGTTCGACGGCAGGGTCCACGGCGTCGTCGTCCACACGAGCAGGTAGGTGTCGTCGCCGAGGGACGGCGCGCGGAGCCCCACCGTCACGCTCGGGTCCTTGACGTCCTCGTAGGCCTGGGCGACCTCGTGGGAGCTGTGCGTCGTCCCGCAGAGGGGGCAGTACGGCAGGACCTTGTGGCCCTCGTACAGCATCCCCCGATCGAACATCTGCTTCAGGATCCACCACACGGACTCGACGTACGTGTTGAGGAACGTGAAGTAGGCGGCGTCGTAGTCGAGCCAGAACCCGAGCCGCTCGGACGCCTTGACCCACTCGCGCTCGTAGCGTCGGACCGACGTGAAGCACTTCTGGTTGAACTTCTCGACCCCGTACTCCTCGATGGCCCCCTTGTCGGTGAAGCCGAGCTCCTTCTCGATGGCGATCTCGACGGGCAGCCCGTGCGTGTCCCAGCCCGCCTTCCGGGCGACGTGGAAGCCCTGCATCGTCTTGAAGCGGGGGAGGAGGTCCTTGATCACGCGGGTCAGGACGTGGCCGACGTGGGGCACGTTGTTGGCCGTCGGGGGGCCCTCGAAGAAGACGTAGTTGCCCTTCGGGGAGTCCTTCGCGATCGACTTCGCGAAGACGTCCTGCTCCTGCCAGAGCTTCAGGATCTGCTCTTCGTTGGAAGCGAGATCGTTGACCGTCGGTGGGGTCCTGTACGTCGAATCGCTCACGTGCGCGCGCGCCTGCCTTTCAAGGGGGCGGCAATGTAGGAACCGGCCCCCGGGGTGTCAATGAGAGGCTGTGGGGCTGGTTACAATTCGAAAGAACAGGCTCCCTACCTTCGAGAGGAACTGCCCTCCCGGAGACACGTCATGCGCCGCATCCCCGCCCTGTTCCTTGCCCTCGCCGCGGTCACTTCCGGCTGCCCGCCGGAGGAGGAGCCCGACGGCACCAACCCGCTGGTGACCATCGAGGACGACGGCGTCCTCATCGACGCGATCGTGTCCGACGCCGATCGGATCGCGCTGGGCCTCGCGGTGCCGATGTGGGCCGTCTACGAGGACGCGGAGACGGGCGCGCGGATCGACGTGATCCCCGGCGGCGTGTTCCGCCTCACCGGTCCCGGCGCCCCGCTCGAGGCCGGCCTGACCGAGGGCGGGTACGACGGCTTCGCGTTCTCCGAGCTGACCCCGTCCGAGGCCGGCACCTGGGTGGCGACGTTCGATCCCGACGGGGCCTCCGGCGACCTCCCGGAGGTGGAGCTGGCGACCGTCGAGGTGACCGCGGCGGCGTCGATCACGCCGCTGCGGACCAACTGGGGGTGGGACGAGGACACGGTGTGGTCGACGCCGTCGCGGCTGGAGCTGATCGGCGGCCTCCAGCACCGCGGCTTCGCCCAGCTCGTCGACGCCGACGGCAGGCCGCTGGGAGGCACGGGGCTCGGCCGGCTCGACGGCGCCCTCGGGCCGATCCCCGACGGGTCCGACGTCCACTTCGGGTACGGGCAGACGGGGATCCTGCAGGGCAACACCGATCTGCACGGCGTCTTCGCCGTGGAGCTCCCGTTCGGCGACGTCGTCGAGGGGACGGAGTTCGTCAACCACGCGTTGGACGCGCTCGACGGCTACACGATGGACATCGAGGTCGACGACGAGCTGACGCTGCAGGTGACGTCCCCCGCCGGGGTCGTCGTCGACACGGGGTTCGGGCTCGAGGACGGGGTCAGCGGCCTGTGGGGGATGGCGTGGATCACGACGGTCGACGGGGACGTCCTCGACGAGGACGCGGCGCCGGAGGGGTGGAGCCTCTCCATCGATCCCGCCGGCCCGGAGCACGTCGTGAACTTCACGATCGGGACGCTGTCGGAGGACGTCGTCGTGCCCGGCGACCTCGAGATCTTCTGGGACTGAGCCTGGCTCCTAGCCCTTAGAGAAACAGCCCGGTCTGGCCGGCGTCCTCCGCGTTCGCGTCCGCGTCGCCGGGGCCGCGGCCGTTGCCGTTGCCCTTGCCGAGGAGCTCCCGCTCGACCTCGCGCTGGGCGCGCCGCTCCTCGGCGGCGGCCTCCTGGGTCTCGATCCACGCCTTCTGCTCCTCGAGCAGCGCGCCGAGCTCCATCGGCACCTTGTCGGCGAGGCGGAAGAGGACTCGGCCCGCGGCCTCGGCGTCGTGCTCCGCGCGGTGGGCGTTCTCGAGGGTGACGCCGAGCTTGCTGCAGATCGACCCGAGGTTGTGCCGCATCTCCGTCGGCATCAAGGCCCGGGCCCACACCAGCGGGTCCATCACGGGGACGACGGGCATCGTCAGCCCGACCCGGCGCAGCTCCGCTGTGATCACGGCGGTGTCGTAGGCCGCGTTGTAGGCGACGAACACGCGGTCGCGGAGCCGGCTGTAGACGTCCCACTTGAGGTCCCGGAACGTCGGCTTCCCGGCCACCATCTCGTCGGTGATCTTCGTGATCTCGGTGGCCTTCTCGGGGATGGGGACGCCGGGGTCGACGAGCGTGCCCCAGCGGTCCGCGACCTGGCCGCGCTCGAACCGGACCATGCCGATCTCGATGATGCGCGCCTCGTCCGTCTCCAGCGCCGTCGCCTCTACGTCGACCGCGATCAGGGACATCTCTCGCCAGGGGACGGACAGGTCGAAGCTGAGCATGACCCGATCTAACACGCTCCCCCGGGCTAGTCGCGCCAGGAGAAGCGGGGCGTCGTCGCCGGCACGGTCAGCTCCCCGCGGAGCGACGTCCCCATCAGCGCGCGCACCTGGGAGACGTCCAGATCCCGCGACAGGAGCCACTGCAGCTTGGTCAGCGCCGCCTCCGGGGTCATGTCGGCGCCGGGCACGACGCCGGCCCCCAGGAGCGCCCGGCCGGCGGCGTACTCCGCCGTCACGTGCCCCGTCTGGCACTGCGTCACGTTGACGATCACGACGCCCCGCCCCGCCGCCTCGGCGAGCACCTCGAGGAACCGGTCGCGCGAGCTCGGCGCGTTCCCGGCGCCGTACGTCTCCAGCACCAGCCCGGCCAGCGGGGGCTGGAGGAAGCGCTCCAGCGTCTCCCACGAGATCGACGGGAAGAGCCGCAGCGCGGCGACCCGCTCCGAGGTGATGGGGACGACCTTCAGCGGCGCGCCGTCGGGCTTGTGGACGAGGTCCCAGCGGACGTCGACGGCCGTCCCCACGCGCACCAGCAGGGGGAAGCTGCCGGACCGGAACGCGTCCAGCCCCGACGCGTCGACCTTGGACGTCCGGTTCCCGCGCATGAGCTTGTCGGCGAAGAAGATGCCGACCTCGGGGATCTCGTACAGCCCCGCCAGCAGCACGGCCCCCTGGAGGTTCTCGACCGCGTCGTTGCGCGTGTTCGCCAGCGGGAGCTGCGAACCCGTGAGGACGACCGGCTTGGCGAGCCCCTCGAGCATGAACGACAGGGCCGACGCGGTGTACGCCATCGTGTCGGTCCCGTGGACGACCACGAAGCCGTCGTAGTCGTCGTACGCAGCCTCGATCGCGGCAGCCATCTTGACCCACTGCTCGCGCCCGATCTCGGCGCTGTCGAGCAGCGGGCTCAGCTCCGTGACGTCGTAGTGGACGCGTCGCCCGAACCGCGACGGCGGCGTCGTCAGGAGGGGCTCGCCGGCCTCGTGCAACGCGGGGATCTGGGCCACCCGCTGCTCCAGCCAGCCCCCCACCGGCTCGTACCCGTCCGGCCCCGGCTTCATGCCGATGGTGCCGCCGGTGTGGATCACGAGGACTCGCCCGTCCGCCATGGGGCGAATCTAGCGCCAAACGGAGCGTCTCGACCTACACTCGCTCCCCTTGCCCGACGTCGCCCCCACGTCGCTGACCGTCCGCGCCGGGGGGCTCGACCACCGGGTCGTGCAGTGGGACGGCGGGGGGAGCACCACCGTCCTCCTCGTCCACGGCTTCCTCGACGTCGGCGGCACCTTCGACGCCCTCGTCCGCCTCCTCCCCGACGACCTCCACTGCGTCGCGCCGGACATGCGCGGCCACGGGGAGACGGCCCGCGCCGCCGAGTCCGGCTACTACCACTTCGTCGACTACGTCCGGGACCTGCGGGATCTCGTGGACGCGCTGAAGCGGGACCGGCTCGTGCTGGTGGGTCACTCGATGGGGGGTGGGATCAGCACGCTGTTCTCGGGGACGTGGCCGGAGGACGTCCATCGCCTCGTGCTCCTGGAAGGGCTCGGTCCCCCGAAGGAGGACCTCGACGACGGACCGAAGCGGATCCGACGCTGGATCGAGGAGCTCCGCGCCGTCCACGAGGGGTACAAGCCGGTCAAGTCGTTCCCCACCCTGGAGGAGGGGGCCGAGCGGCTGCGCGCCAAGGACCCGTTCCTCGGCGAGGAGCGGTCCCGCGACCTGGTCCGGTGGCTGGTCCGGCAGCGGGAGGACGGCGCGTTCGAGTGGCTCCACGACCCCGTCCACCGGACGCGCACGCCGCTGGTCTACCGGCCCGAGGTGTGGGCCCCCTTCCTGCGCGCGATCACGTGCCCCGTGCTCACGATCAGCGCCGAGCGGAGCTGGTACCGCTGGCCCGACCTCCCCGACCGGCGGGCCCAGCTGCAGGACCACCGCCACCTGCACGTCGACGAGAGCAGCCACATGCTCCACCACGACGTCCCCGAGGTGCTCGCCGCGGCGATCGCGGAGTTCCTCGAAGGCTAGAGCGAGGTCGAGTCGAGCGCCGCCTGGAGGCTCGCGTAGTCCGTCTCGAGCCCGTTGTCGGTGATCCAGGGGTTGAGGACGCCGAGGCCCTCGAACTCGTTGTTCGTGTCGGTGTAGCGGAGCTGCACGACGTGATCGCCGGCGCTGAGCGTCCACGCCGAGACGGCGGCGCAGTTGCCGTCCAGGTCGGAGTAGCTCGTCACCGCGACGTCGTCGACGTAGAGGGTCGCGTCGTCGCCCCGGCACACGGTCCAGTCGACATCGACGTCGCCGCCGGTGTTGTTGGAGACGAAGAAGGTCACCCACCAGACGCGGTTGCTGCTGAAGCTCGACCCGCTGAGCCAGCCGCTGAGGTGGAACGCGCCCCCGGACGTCGCGAGGAGCAGCCCGCTGGCGCCCTGGGTGATCGAGGACTCGTAGCCGCTGTAGACGTGCTCCCAGAGCGCGTAATGGACGCCGGACAGGCTGCCGTCGAGGTCGTCCTGCAGGTCGCTGATGTCGTCGGCGTTGTCGGAGATCGCGTCCTCGTTGTCGGAGATCGCGCCGGCGTTGTCGCTGATGCCGGACTCGTTGTCGGCGATGTCGCCGGCGTTGCCGTCGATGTCGTCGGCGTTGTCGGCGATGGCGTCGGTGTTGTCCGAGACGGAGGACTCGATGTCGCTGACGTCGGACTCGAGGTCCGAGATGGCATCGGCGTTCACGGAGATGGCGTCGGCGTTGTCGCCGATGTCCGACGCGTTGTCGGCGACGGCGCTCGCGTTGTCGGAGATGTCCGCGGCGTTGTCGGCGACGGCCGCGGCGTTGTCGGCGATGCCGGTGGCGTTCGTCGCGACGGCGGCGCCGTTGGCGGCCGCGGCGGCGGCGTTGTCGGCGATGGCGGTCGCGTTCGCGGCGATCGCGGCGGTGTTGGCGGTGGCGGCGGCGGCGTTGTCGGCGATGCCGTTCGCGTTCGTCGCGATCCCGCCCGTGTTGGCCGCGATCTCGGCGGCGTTCGCCGCGATGGCGGCGGCGTTGGCGTCGGCGTCCGCGGCCACGGCGTCCACCTCCGCGCCCGTGGCGTAGCCCTGCTCGGCGACCCAGGCCTCGGTCGCGAACCCGGCCTCCTCGAGGACGACGAGGCGCGCCTCGTGGTCGGTGACGGCGACCTCGTTGGCGCTCACGCGCGCGTCGAGCTCGGTGAGATCGACGGCCCCGGTGATGGCGTCGACCTCCGCCTGGAGCCCGGCGACGTCTCCGTCGTGGCCATCGGCCCGGTCTTGCAGCGCCGCCACGTCGGCTTCGAGCGCGGCGACGCGGGCGGCGAGGTCTTCGACGGTCACCTCGGGCTCGGCGCAGCCGACGAGGAGCAGGACAGCGAGGATGGAGCGTGCGTGCATGGTGGCCTCCCGCCGCCACGCTACCGCGGGTACGCTGCCGGCATGAGCGAGCCGGTGCAGAACGCCGACGGCGAGTGGGTCACCTCCTCCTCCGTCGATCCCAACAAGGCGGCCAACGCCGGCATCGGCATCGCGGTCGTCGCGGTCGTCGCGGCGGTGGGGTGCCTGGTGGCGGTGGCGGTCATCGGGATCCTCGCGGCCATCGCCATCCCGAACTTCCTCGCCATGCAGCTGCGGGCCAAGCGGGCCGAGGCGCCGGCCAACGTCGACGCCATCCGGACCGCGGAGAAGGCCTACCACGCGGAGTGGGACGCCTTCACGAGCGTGGAGACGTGTCCCCCGTACGTCCCCGGGCGGGACGCCATCGCCTGGGATCCGAACTGGGACTGCTACGACCAGTTCGCCGAGCTGGGATGGCTCCCGGACGGGATGACCCGCTGCCAGTACACGGTCGAGGCGTACAACGACGGCGGCGCCCGGGACCACGACTTCCTCATCTACGCGGTGTGCGACGTCGACGGATCCGGCGGCTGGGCGCAGTACCAGGCGAACCGCGCGAGCAAGGCGCTCATGACGTCCTCACACAACGACTACTGAATGTCCTTGCGGGATTCCGGCTCCTAGGGCAGTTTGCCCGGCCCCATGGCCGAGAAGGGATCCACGCAGATGCAAGCCATCGTTCGTGAGGAAGAGTCCGCGCTGTCGGACATCCAGGAGCGTCTCAAGTTCCGCCCGCCGGAGCAGGACATCGACGCGGACGCAATCCGCTACGAGATGGAGACGCTCCGGGAACAGATCCGAGAGTCGAACCACGACGAGCGCCCCGGCCTGCTCATGCAGTTCGAGCGGCTCGGCCACCTCCTCACCGCGCAAGGCCACAGCCTGGGCAAGAACGCCGTCGACCCCAGCAAGCCGTACTTCGGCCACCTCAAGCTGAAGGAGGGCCGCAAGAGCCGCGAGGTCTTCCTCGGCAAGGCGACCCGTCTGGACCACGGGCTCCGGATCGTGGACTGGCGGCATGCGCCCGTGAGCCGGATCTTCTACCGCTACGAGGAGGGGGACGAGTACGACGAGGACTTCGGCGACCGGATCGTCAGCGGGGAGGTCGTGGCGCGCCGCAGCGTGGGCATCCGCGAGGGCGAGGTGATGCGCGTGCAGTCGCCCCAGGGCGTGTTCGTGCGCGGCGCCGACGGGGCCTGGCAGACGCTGTCGGACGCGGTCCCGAAGCTCTCCGGGGGCGAGGGGACGGCGGCCTGGATCCAGCACGACCTCGGCGCCATCCGCGGCATCGGCGGGCGGCTCGGCGCGGGCGCGGCGTACCGCGTCGACAAGCACCTCCCCGAGATCTCCGCCCTCATCGACCGCGAGCAGTGGGACCTCATCAGCGCCGACGACGCCCAGCTGGTCGTCATCCGCGGCGTCGCCGGCTCGGGCAAGACGACCGTCGCTCTCCACCGGCTCGCCTACCTCAACTACCAGGACCGCCGCCGCTTCCGGAGCGACCGGATGATGGTGGTGGTGTGGGGCGACGCGCTCCGCCGGTTCATCGGCAAGGTGCTGCCGAGCCTCGGCGTCAAGGGCGTCCCGGTCCGGACGTACGGCTACTGGGCGAGCGAGATCCGCGGCCGGCTCTTCCCGTTCCTCCCCAAGGAGGTCGCCACCGACACGCCCGCCATCGTGACGCGGCTGAAGCTGCACCCGGTGATGCTCAAGGTCCTCGAGAACTACGTCGCGAGGACGCCGGGGAAGAACACGCCGGGGCAGGCGGTCGACGACTGGATGCACGTCATCACCGACCTCGCCAACCTCAAGCGGTCGGTGAAGCGGTACGCCCCGGGGGCGTTCACGGACGGCGAGCTGGAGCGCGCGGTGGGGTGGACGATCCGGCAGATCGACCTCGTCGACGAGCACCTCGACCCCTCGCCGGGGCCCGAGCTCGACGACCCCGACGCGGCCGACGAGATCCACGAGGAGGCGTTCCTCGACGCCGAGGACGATCCGCTCCTGCTCCGCCTCTACCAGCTCCGCGTCGGCTCGCTGCCGGCGCGCGGCCGGAGCGGGCGGCCGCTGCGGTACAGCCACCTCGTGATCGACGAGGTCCAGGACCTGTCGCCGCTGGAGGTCCGCGTGCTCATGGACTGCACCGACGAGCACCGCTCGATGACGCTCGCGGGCGACACCCAGCAGCACGTCCTCCAGGAGGCGGGCTTCACCAACTGGGAGGAGTTCTTCGGCCACCTCGGCGTCAAGGGGACCTCGGTGAACACGCTGAAGGTCGCTTACCGGTCGACCCGCCCCATCGTCCAGTTCGCCCGCCACGTGCTCGGCGACCTGGCCGAGGACGAGGCGCCGGACGTGCCCCGGGACGGCGTGCCCGTCGAGATCCTCCCCTTCGAGGACGACGGCGAGTGCCTCGGGTTCCTCGCCCAGTCGCTCCGTGAGCTCACGGACGCCGAGCCTCACGCGAACGTCGCGCTGCTGGCCCGGGATCCGGCCACGGCGGTGCTGTACTACGAGGGCCTGGAGCGGGCCGGCGTCGAGCGGCTCAGCTACGTCCGGAACCAGAACTTCAGCTTCGTCGCGGGGGTCGAGGTCACCGACATCACGCAGGCCAAGGGGCTGGAGTTCGACTACGTCGTGCTCCTCGACGTCAGCCGGAAGGCCTACCCGGACACCCCGGCGGCCCGGCGCGTGCTGCACGTCGGAGCCACGCGCGCGGCGCACCAGCTGTGGGTCACGACGGTCGGCAAGCCGAGCCCGCTGCTCCCGGTGGACGTCTAGCGGAGGTAGCCCAACATCCCCTGGAGGGCTTCGAGGTCGTGGACCTCGCCCTCGATCTCGGGGACCTCGACGTAGGGGACGTCGGCGGCGGCGGCCTTCCGGAGGGCGTCGACGTGGTGGCGGTCGACGGCGGCCCAGCGGGCGCGCCGCCGGTGGTTCCTCCAGACCGCCGCGACCGCCTCGTCCCACCCCTCGCGCTCGGGGCGTGAGGCGAAGACGTCGCCGCTGTCGCGGGGGACGTCGAGGAGCGCTGCGGAGGTCGGCCGGACGCGGTTGATCACGAACGCCTCGAACGGGATCCCCGCCTCCTCCAGCCGCTCGTGGAAGTAGAGCGCCTCGCTCAGGCTGATCCGGTTCGGCGACGCGACGAGCACGAACGCCACGGCGTCCGACTTGAGCAGCTCCATCACCTCCGCGGCGCGGGTCCGCATGCCCTCCAGCAGCCCCCCCATGGCGGTGACGAACTCGCTGATCCCGCCGATCACCTCGGTCCCCAGGAACCGCTCGAAGATGCCGAACATCGCCTGCCGCCCCTTGCCGAACAGCAGGCTGCCCGCGCGGGCCGCGCTGAAGCGGGAGCCCTCGTCGCTGCGGAGCCACCTCAGCGCGCCGTCGGCGAGCATCGCCACCATCCGGCCGGGCGCCTCGAGGAAGTCCAGCGCGTTCCGGCTCGGGGGGGTGTCGAGGACGATGAGGTCGTAGTCGTCGCGCGCGACCACGTCGAGCAGCTGCTCCATCGCCATGTACTCCTGGCCGCCGGACAGCGTCTTCGAGGCGCGCTGGTAGTAGTGGTTGCTCAGGATCCGCTGCCGGGTGGCCTCGTCCTTGGCGAACTTGTCGACGACGTTGTCCCACGTCCGCTTGGCGTCCAGCATCATCGCCGTGAGCGAGCCGCCCGCCGGGAGGCTCACGCCGAGGAGGCCCTCGACGTCGATGGGCGTCTCCTCGTTCATGGCCCCGGTCACGCCGAGCGCGTCGGCGAGGCGCCGGGCCGGGTCGATGGTCATCACCAGGGCCCGGCGGCCGTCCAGCGCCGCGCCCAGGGCGACGGCCGCGCTCACCGTCGTCTTGCCGACCCCGCCGGTGCCGCAGACCACCACCACGCGGTGCTCCCGGAGGACCTCCGTCAAGCGCTCACGGTCGCTCACAGGCCCCGTCATTGCCGCCACTCCAGGTGCGCGCCGAGCGTCCGCAGCGCCTCGGCGTCGAGGTCCCGGCGGGCCAGCATGGGGACCTCGGCGAGGGGGAGGTCGGGCAGCGCGGCGCGGAGCCGGGCGATGTGCTTCTCGGCCCGCGCCCGATCCCGCAGCGCGCGCTCCGCGTCCCGCACGGCTGCGGTCGCCTGCCCGCCGGCCGTGAGTCCCCACTCACGCACGTCCGTCCACGCCGCCTCGGCCTCGGGGGAGGCGAACAGCTTCGGGGGGACGCCGTTGACGACGACCCCCGCGATCTCGACGTCGACGTGCTTGCGGAGGTCCGCGGCGAGCTCCAGCGTCTCGCTTACGGGCATCTCCTCCGCGAGCGTCACGAGCACCACCGCGGTCCGCTCCCGGTCCGCCAGGAGCGTCTCGATCTGCTTCGCGTTGGCGTGCATGGGGCCGATGCGGGTGAGGTCCATGATCGCCCTGGGGGCGCGCAGCAGCGACAGCCCGTGCCCGGTCGCGGGGCAGTCGACGACGACCAGGTCCCAGCGGTGGGGGCCGACCGCCGAGGGGCCGTGAGTGCCGTTGGTCCGCTCCCACTCGAGGTCCATCACCTTGCCCACCGAGATGAGGTCGCTCAGCCCGAGGACGCCGTTCATGAACGGCTCGATGTACCGGTTGCGGAAGACGAGCTCGTACAGCAGCCGGAACCGCAGCATTCGGACGAGGTACTCCTCGGTCGCCTGGGCCGGGGTGACGGAGATCGCGTGGACGCGGACCGCCAGCTCGCGCGGCTCGTAGCCGACCGGCTCGTGGTCGAAGAGCGCCGCCATCGTCTCCGCGCCGTTCATCTCCGCGACGATCGCCCGCTGCCCGGCCGCGGCGGCGGTGCTCGCGAGGGCCGCGCTGATGACCGACTTCCCCACGCCGCCCTTGCCGACGACGAAGAGGACGCGCTTGTCGAGCAGCTCCCTCACGGCGTGAGCGCCTCGCGCACCGCCTCGGCGGCGGACGGCGCGTGCAGCAGGTGGAGGTGGCCGACCCCGTGGAGGCGGACCTCCTTGACCCCGTCGGGGGCCGCGTTGAAGGGGGCCGGGACCCACAGGTCGGCGGCCGAGGTGATCGCGACGCGGCGGTCCTCGACGCCGTCGATCGGCTGGCCGAGGACGGTGTCGAGGAGCTCGTTCCAGTAGGTCAGGTCGGGCCGGTGGGGGAGCATCGGGGGGGCGCCGCCGCCGGGCCAGAAGACCGACGCGGGGGAGCCCTTCCAGGGGGTCCCGAGGCTGACGACGCGGCCCAGCGGGACCTCCGGGTCGGCGGCCAGGGCCTCCCCGAGGAGCAGCCCGCCGCCTCCGAACGCGACGACGTCGACGGGTCGGTCGGCGGCCGCCTCGGACAGCGCCCGGAGCCGCACCACGAGGCGCGCGGCGGCGGTCCGGGGGGGGGCGAACAGCGGCGGCGTCCACGCATCGGCGACGATCCGGTGACCCGCCAGGTAGTTCTGCAGGGGCCACAGCGACGATCGCGTGAGCCCGTACCCGGGGACCAGCAGCAGCGGCCGCCGGTCGGTCCGCTCGTCGAGCCGGGGCTTGCCGTTGCCGAGCCCCAGCGGCCAGGCGAGGAGGACGCGGAGGGTCGACAGCCACTCGCGCCCGAAGAGCCGCGCCGCGTGGGCCCAGCGGCGGTCCGGCTTGGCGTCCGGGGGCGGGTCGGGGAGGCGGACGCCGGTCCACAGGGCGTGGGTGAGGAAGCCCAACTCGACGACCAGCGCGGGGGTCGCGAGGACGACGAGGAGGAGCAGCCCCACCAGCACGATTCCGGTCACGGCGCGATGTGTATCTCACTTGGACTTGACCCGGGGGTCTTCGAGGGACTAAACGGCGCGCGAGATGCCGATCTACGAGTACGCGTGTCCGTCCTGCGGCAACGAGTTCGAGCAGATCCTGAAGGCGGGCGCCCCGAACCCGCCCTGCCCGAAGTGCGAGGCCGCGGTCGAGAAGAAGATCTCCCTGTCGTCCTTCCAGCTGAAGGGCGGCGGCTGGTACAGCGACGCCTACTCGGGGAAGGACAACAAGCCGGCGGCGTCGAAGAGCGACGACTCGTCGTCGTCTTCCGACTCGTCGTCCTCCGACTCGTCGTCCTCGTCCTCGTCCTCGTCCTCGTCTTCCTCCTCCTCCTCCTCCTCCTCCTCCTCCTCCTCGGACGACTGATGGTTGTACTCGACGGCAAGGCCCTGGCGAAGCGGCTCAGCGCCGGCCTCAAGGCCGAGACGGCCGCCTTCGTGGACGCCCACGGCGTCGCCCCCTGCCTCGCCACGGTGCTCGTCGGCGACGACCCCGCGTCGGCGGTGTACGTCCGCCACAAGCGGAAGGCGTGCGCCCGGAACGGGTTCGTCTCGCGCCACATCGAGCTGCCCGCGTCGACGACCCAGGACGAGCTCCTCGCCCAGGTCGCGGCGCTCAACGCCGACCCCGACGTCCACGGGATCCTCGTCCAGCTCCCGCTCCCGGGGCACATCGAGGACGCCGCCGTCATCGAGGCGATCGACCCCCGCAAGGACGTCGACGGCTTCCACCCCGTCAACGTCGGCGCGCTGGCCCTCAAGAAGCCCGGGTTCGTCCCCTGCACGCCGAAGGGCGTCATGAAGCTCATCGCGGAGTCGGGCATCGACCCCAAGGGGAAGACGGCGACCGTGGTGGGGCGCTCCGCGATCGTCGGCATGCCCGTGGCGCTGTTGCTGACGCACGCGCACGCGACCGTGACGATCGTCCACAGCCGGACCCCGCAGGAGGTCGCCGACGCCGCCATCTCCGGGGCCGACATCCTCGTCGTCGCCGTGGGCCGGCCCGAGTTCGTCAAGGGCGACCTCGTCAAGGAGGGCGCGGTGGTCATCGACGTCGGCATCAACCGCCTCGATGACGGCCGCCTCGTCGGCGACGTCGAGTACGCCTCGGCGGCGGAGCGGGCGGGCTGGATCACGCCGGTCCCCGGGGGGGTCGGCCCGATGACGATCAGCCAGCTCATGGCGAACACGCTGCAGGCCGCCCAGGACGCGGCCGCGCGGTAGCGAGGAGTCCCCCATGGCCGCCGACCTGACCGGCTGCAAGCGCACCCCCTTCTTCGAGGTTCACCAGCGGGAGGGCGCCCGCATCGTCCCCTTCGCGGGGTGGGCGATGCCCGTGCAGTACGCCGGGCTGATGGCCGAGCACAAGGCCGTCCGGGCCGGCGTCGGCCTGTTCGACGTCAGCCACATGGGCGAGTTCCTGGTCGACGGGGACGGCGCCGAGGCGTTCCTGAACCGCGTCGGGACGAACGACGTCGCCGCGCTGCGGGACGGCCAGGCGCACTACTCGATCGCCTGCAACGAGGCCGGCGGGATCGTCGACGACCTCCTCGTCTACCGCCGCTCCCGGACCTCGTTCCTCGTCTGCGTCAACGCCGGCCGGCTGGCCGAGGACTGGGCGCACTTCACGTCGCTCCACGACGAGTCCCGCGACGGCTGCACCCTCCGGAACGAGTCGGACGACTGGGCCCAGCTGGCGGTCCAGGGCCGGCTCGCCGAGGCGGTCGTCCAGCCGCTCACCTCGGCGGACTTGTCGGGGATGGTGCGGAACGACCTCGTCGAGACCGACGTCGCCGGGATCCCGACGATCCTCGCCCGCACCGGCTACACCGGCGAGGACGGCTTCGAGCTGTTCTTCGGCCGCGACCACGCCGAGGCGATGTGGGCCGCCGTGCGGGAGGCGGGCGAGCCCCACGGCCTCGTCCCCGTCGGCCTCGGCGCGCGCGACACCCTGCGCCTCGAGGCGAAGCTCTGCCTCTACGGCAACGACATCGACGAGACCACGACCCCGTGGGAGGCGAGGCTCGGCTGGACGGTCAAGCTCGGCAAGGGGGACTTCGTGGGTCGCGACGCCCTCGTCGCCCAGCGCGAGCAGGGGGTCCCCCGGGGGCTCGTCGGGTTCGAGCTCCGCGACCGCGGCATCGCCCGCCACGGCGCGTCGGTCTTCCTCGACGGCGAGCCCGTCGGCGAGGTGACGTCCGGGACCATGAGCCCCTCGCTTGGCAGGGCCATCGGCCTTTGCTATTTGCCGAGGGCCCGCGCGAAAGTGGGGACGACGTTCGAGATCGAGGTCCGCGGCCGGCGGCTCGCCGCCGAGACCGTCAAGACCCCCTTCTGGAAGAGGGACTACTGAGCATGGCGAACATCCCGACGCACCTCCGCTACACCGAAGACCACGAGTGGGTGCTGCTCGACGTCAACGAGGGGACCGCCCTGATCGGCATCACCCACCACGCCCAGGACCAGCTCGGCGACATCGTCTACCTCGGCGAGTTCCCCGACCTCGGCGAGGAGGTGGAGCGCGGGGACGTCGTCGGCGTCATCGAGTCCGTCAAGGCGACGTCCGACATCTACGCGCCGCTCACGGGCGAGATCGTCGAGATCAACGCCGAGCTCGTCGACAGCCCCGAGACGACCAACGGCGACCCCTACGAGGCGGGCTGGATGCTGAAGATCCGGATCACCGAGCCCGACGAGCTCGAGGACCTGCACACGGCCGAGGCCTACGGGCAGCTGATCGAGAACGAGGCCGGCTGAGCCGGGCCCGGGCCGCGCTACTCCGACTCCGCGAACGCCTCCACCGAGGGGCACGTGCAGACGAGGTTCCGGTCGCCGTAGGCGTTGTCCACGCGACCCACCGCAGGCCAGAACTTGTGGTCCCGCACCCACGGCAACGGGAACGCCGCCTGCTCGCGTGAGTAGGCGTGAGTCCACTCGTCCGCGGTCACGGAGGCGGCCGTGTGGGGGGCGTGCTTGAGCGCGTTGTCCTCGGGGTCGGCGGCGCCCGTCTCGACCGCCCGGATCTCCTCGCGGATCGCGATCAGCGCGTCGCAGAACCGGTCCAGCTCGGCCCGCGGCTCGGACTCCGTGGGCTCCACCATCAGCGTGCCCGGCACCGGCCACGACATCGTCGGGGCGTGGAAGCCGTAGTCCATCAGCCGCTTGGCGATGTCGTCGACCGTGGCGTGAGCCTTGAAGGGGCGGCAGTCGAGCACGAACTCGTGCGCGCAGCGGCCGCTCAGCCCCGTGTAGAGCACGTCGTAGTGGCCGCTCAGCCGAGTCGCCATGTAGTTCGCGCTGAGGATCGCGACCTGCGTCGCCTTCGTCAGCCCGGCGTTCCCCATGAGGCCGATGTAGACCCAGGAGATCGGGAGGATGGCAGGGCTCCCCCAGGGCGCCGCGGAGATCGGCCCGATCGCCTGCTCGCCGCCGGTCTCGACGACCGGGTGGCCGGGGAGGAACGGGGCGAGGTGGGCGGCCACGCCGATGGGGCCCATGCCCGGTCCGCCGCCGCCGTGAGGGATGCAGAACGTCTTGTGCAGGTTGAGGTGGCAGACGTCCGCGCCCATCGTCCCCGGCCGCGTGAGCCCGACCTGGGCGTTCATGTTGGCGCCGTCCATGTAGACCTGGCCGCCGTGAGCGTGGACCAGCTCACAGACCTCGAGGATCGACTCCTCGAACACCCCGTGAGTCGAGGGGTAGGTGATCATCAGGGCGCCCAGCCGGTCGGCGTGAGCGACGCACTGCGCCTCGAGATCGGCGAGGTCGATGTTCCCCTCGTCGTCGCACCTCACGGGGACGACGCGGAAGCCGGCCATCACGGCGGACGCCGGGTTGGTGCCGTGAGCGCTCACGGGGATGAGGCAGACGTCGCGGTCGGTGTCGCCCCGGGCGTGGTGGTACGCGCGGATGACGAGGAGCCCCGCGTACTCGCCCTGGCTGCCGGCGTTGGGCTGCAGCGAGATGGCCGCGAACCCCGTGATCTCGGCGAGCCACGCCTCCAGCGTGTCGAACAGCTCGCGGTACCCCTCGGCCTGGTCGGTCGGCGCGAAGGGATGCAGGGCGGCGAACTCGGGCCACGTGATGGGGACCATCTCCGAGGTCCCGTTGAGCTTCATCGTGCACGACCCCAGCGGGATCATGCTGAACGCCAGGCTCAGGTCCCGCGCCGCCAGGGCGTGGATGTACCGGAGCATCTCGGACTCGCTCCGGTGCTGGTGGAAGACCGGATGCGTGAGGAACGCCGACGTCCGCGCAAGCTCGCGTGAGTATTCGAGATTCACGTTCGCCAGGAGGGCGTCGGCGTCCAGCCCGCCGTCGTCCCCGAAGGCCTCCCAGAGCGTCGCGATCTCCTCCCGATCCGTCCGCTCGTCCAGCGCGATCCCGACGCTCCCGTCGGCGAACCCGCGGACGTTGATCCCGCGCGCCCGGCAGCGCTCCTGTGCGTCGCTCACGCCGCTCACGCGGACCGTGTCGAAGCGCGGCCCCGGGGCGACCTCGCAGCCCAGCTCCGTCAGCCCCGCGGCGAGCACCTCGGTGAACGCGCGCACCCGCCGCGCGATCCCCAGGAGGCCCTCCGGGCCGTGGTAGACGGCGTACATCGAGGCCATGATCCCGAGCAGGACCTGGGCCGTGCAGATGTTGGACGTCGCCCGGTCGCGGCGGATGTGCTGCTCGCGGGTCTGGATGGCGAGCCGGTAGCCGGGGTTCCCCTGGGGGTCCTGGCTCACGCCGATCAGCCGCCCCGGCATCTTCCGGACGTGCTTCTCGTGGGTCGACAGGAACGCAGCGTGGGGACCGCCGTAGCCGAGGGGGACGCCGAAGCGCTGCGAGTTGCCGACCGCGATGTCCGCGCCCCACTCGCCGGGGGGGACCAGGAGCGTGAGCGCGAGCAGGTCGGTGGCGGCCACGACGAGGGCGCCGTGGTCGTGCGCGGTGGCCGTGAGCGAGCGGTACTCACGGATGCTCCCGTCGGTCGCGGGGTACTGGACGAGCACGCCGAACAGGTCCATCCCTTCCCAGTCGATCGCGTCGGGCGACCCGACGTGGACGTCGATCCCGAGCGGCTCGGCCCGGGTCTGGACGATCGCGATCGTCTGCGGGTGGCAGTCGTCGGCGACGAAGAAGCCGTCCCGCTTCCCCCGGGCGATCCGGAGGCACATCGTCATCGCCTCGGCCGCCGCCGTCCCCTCGTCGAGCATCGACGCGTTCGCCAGGGGGAGCCCGGTGAGGTCCGCGACCATCGTCTGGAAGTTGAGCAGCGCCTCCAGCCGGCCCTGCGCGATCTCCGCCTGGTAGGGCGTGTACTGCGTGTACCAGCCGGGGTTCTCGAGGATGTTCCGCTGGATGACGGGGGGGACGATGCAGTCGCTGTAGCCCATCCCGATCAGCGAGCGGAGGACCCGGTTCTTCGCGGCGATCCCGGCCAGCTCGTCGAGCAGCTCGTGCTCGCCGCGCGCCGGGCCCGTCTCCAGCGGCTTCCCCCCCCGGATGGCGGCGGGGACGGCCTGGTCGATCAGCTCGTCGAGGGACGACAGCCCCAGCGTCTCCAGCATCGCGGCGACGTCGTCATCGGACGGCCCGATGTGCCGGTGGACGAAGGTGTCGGACGGAGCGAGGAGAGCAGCTCGTTCGGACATGGCGGGCGTCTAGCACACCTCGGCCCGCACGCGCGCGTGAGATCGGTCAGCTGACGAGGCGGCCGTCCAGGTCGTCGAGGTTCTCCATCGCGCGGAGCTGGTTGCGGGCGTACACGAAGCGGCGACCCGCCAGCTCGAACACGTCGCCGGGGCGGAGCTTGCTCGGCTCGGTGATGCGCGAGCCGTTGACCCGCACCGACCGGAGGACGCTCTCGGGGCGCAGCAGCACGCGGTGGCCGTCCCGCTCCAGCGTCGCCAGCAGCCCCTTCACGAGGCCCCCGGCGGTGATCCGGACGTCCTCCCGTTCGGTGGAGCCGAGGGTCGTCGTCCCCTTCTTCACCTCGAAGCGGAGGTCGCCGTCGATCTCCTCGACCAACGGCGTGTCCATCTCGTGGACCTGTTCGATGAGCTCTCCCAGCGCCTTCCGGGGGAGACCGTGGGTGGTCCCCTTCTTCCCGGAAGGCGCCGGACTAGGGCCCGAGTCGTCGTCGATGACGATGTCGATGTCGAGCTTGCTCTCCTCCTCGGCGCCGGCCTCGACAATCGGGACCTGCGTGATCGACTCCTTCTTCGGGTTGGGCCGCGCCTCGCCGCGGGGACGGCGCCGGTCGAGCCGGTTGGCGGGCGCGGGCGGGGGCCCCGCGGGATCGGCCTGCGTGCGGCTCTTGGGGCTGACGCTGTCGGCCAACTTGGGCGGCAGGTTGAGCCCCCGGGAGCTGTCGAGGGCCGAGATCTGGACCGAGTCCAGGTCCTCCACCCCCTCCTCCTCCAGGAAGTGCAGCGTGTACCCCCCGATGACCACCGTGTCGCCGTGGAAGAGGAGGCTCTTCTCGACCGCCTCCTTGTTCACGTACGTGCCGTTCTTGGTGTTCAGATCCTGGATCATGAACCCCGCCACGCTCTGCCGGATCACCGAATGGCGCCGCGACACGCGCGAGTCGAGCAGCTGGATGTCCACGCCGTCCGCCCGTCCGATCACCACCGGACGGTCGGGCAGGTAGAAGACGCCTTCGAGGCGTCCGTTCCGAGTGATGCTGAGTTGGGCCAAGCCCGCGTCCTCCCTCTTCCGACCCCGATGGTCGATCCTACCTCTATCGGGGCACGGTCTGAAGTCCCGGGAATTGGACGTTGCTGCGCGGGTCGATTCCCGACATCTCCGCGCGGGCGGCGGAGACCGTGATCACGAACCCGAACGCGTCCATGTGGACGTTGCCGTCGGGCTCGACCGCGCCGTCCGGCGGATCGGGGAACGGCGAGGCCAGCGTGAACGCCTCCTCGATGGCCCGATCCCACTCCGGGACGCCGCTGGAGTGGTCCACCTGGATCGCGTTGAGCGTGCCGTCCGCTCCGATCAGACCGGAGAGCACCATCTCGTACTGGTGCCCCCGGATCGGGACCGACGGGCGGGCGTTGGCGAGCGTCTGGTCGGCGTAGAAGCTGACCAGCTGCTTCACCCGGTTCCACCACGACGCGTACAGCGTCTCGTGGGCGTTCAGGGCGGTCACGTCGGATCGCTCCCGCTCGATCCAATCGTTGGACGGAGAGCCCGCCATGCGCGTCTGTTCGTGGCTCACGGGGGCCGGCGCGTTCACCCCTTCGCGGTTCGCCGCGTCCCACAGCGAGGGGCGGTCGGGGAAGAGCGAGTACTGCCCCCGACGGAAGAGCTCACGCCCCGACACCGCGCCGGTGGACGGGCGGTCGACGTCGATCCCCTCGCGCTCCTCCAGCTCGTAGGCGTCCTCGGGGCTGAACGTCGGCGCCGTCACCTCGCGGTCCACCCGGTACCGGGGGTCCACCGTCTCCACGTCGACCGTGCTGTCGTACTCCGCGAGGAAGTCCGCCTCCTCGGGCTTCTCCTCGCGGTCCGGCGGCGCGATCTCGACGATCTGGCCGTCGTGCTTCTCCTCCTCGACGACCTCCTCCTCGTCCTCCGCGGGGGGCGTCAGGTCGAGGACGACGCGGATGGGGTTGCGGTCCGCCTCGGGCGCCGGACGGAGCCACGTCACCTTCACGAACCACACCGTCGCCGGCACGTGGACCAGCAAGGCGAGGAACGCGGCCACGGCCCACGCGGAGCCGTGGCGGGAGCGCCTGCGTCGGGGCATCGTCTGGAGGATAGTGCCTTGGACACCCACCCGACAGGGCGGGTTCCTGCCGGGACGTCAGCGGCGGGGGCGGCGGCGCCGGGCGAGGGCGAGGCCGAGCAGCCCGAGGAGGACCGCGAGGCCGGGGCGGGCGGCCGGTCCCGCGAGGCTGTTGCCGCCGCCGCAGTCCTCGCCGCAGTCCTGCACGCTCCGCTGCTCCCGGGGCTCCTCGCCGGCCACGCAGACCCGCGGGTACTCGTCCGACTCCAACGCCTCGAACAGCTCCGGGCGGTCGATCGCCATCGCCGTGAGGTAGCTCAGCGTGGCCGCCCAGAGGTGCGGCGTGGAGACGCGCTGGTCGGCGAAGTCGCCGGTCTCGCCGGCCTCGATCTCGTCCGCCGTCAGCTCCGTCCCGTCGTCCTGCATCGTCACGAACACCTCGCCGACGTGCCGGACCCCCGGGATCGCGTGGGTGACGGCGAGGTCGTAGAGGTTCCGCATGTTCTGGTCGGCCCGCTCGGCCTCGTCGTCGTCGCCGGACCAGCGGCGGGCCAGCTGCAGCGTCTTCTTGTTCTCGTACACCCCGCCCTCGGTGAGGAGGCGGACGTGGTCGCTGACCTCGCCGTGGATGCGGTCCGCGAAGGCGTCCAGGGCCTCCGCCTCCAGCGCCTCGGGGTCGTCGAAGGGCGCGGCGATCGAGGCGTCGATCGTCAGCGGCTCGGGCCACAGGAGCCAGTCGGGGCGGTCGCCGTCCCAGTCGGCCCCGTCCCAGTCCACCGCGAACGCCACGCTGCCCAGCTCGTGCGCCCGCTCGAGCCAGTACGTCCGCACCGGGTCGTCGTCTAGGCAGAGCAGGTCGGCGGCGCGGGCGGCGGCCAAGAGCCCCATCCGCGTCGTCACCGTCGAGTAGATGCTGACCGTCTGCAGGGGGTTGTCGTCCTCGTTGGCGCGGCACGGCCGGAGCGCCTCCCACGCGCCCTGCTCCATCGCCAGCTCCCGCCCGCTCGCCGACGGGACCTCGCCGTCGAGCAGCGCCTCGTAGACCGGCCACCAGGCGGGGTGCCCGGCGGGCGGCGTGCCCGTCCCCACGGCGGGGTGGTCGTCGGCGACGCAGGCGGCGAGGAGGTTGGCGCCGGCCTCGATCTGCGGCCACACCCCGGCCAGGGCGACGCGGCGGGCCTCGTCGTTGGGGGCGAACGCGGCGTGGGCCCAGAAGCCCCACAGCATCAGCCCGACCTGGTCGATCTCGAACGTGTTGATCGCCGTCGTGCTCGGCGCCCCGTCGGCGTAGTAGTTCATGAACCAGGCACCCGGGGGGCTCAGCAGCGTGCCCGTCTCCGGCTGGTACACGGGCTCGGGGTTCTGCAGCCCGGCGAGGAACAGCTTGTGGTCGGTGACCCAGTCGTACTCGCCGGCGAGGTCCATCGCGAGGTCGAAGAAGACCGAGTCGCGCGGCCAGTCGTGGTGGTAGCTGGGCTGGGTGGACAGCGCCGCCACGGTCGCGTTCGCGTCCCGGTCCGTCCCCTGGAGGATGGCGATCAGCGCGCGCCGGCTGAACGCGACGATCTCGGGGTCGAGGCCGTCCGGCATCGCCCACCCCGCGGCCCGCTCGGCGTACGCGGCGTCGGTCCGGGCGAGGACGGCGTCGAAGCCCTCCGCGCCGGCCCCCGCCGCGGCGGCGATGGCGTCGGCGGGGGTCGCGCCCGCGCCGAGGCTCGTGTCCAGGGTGACGGTGGCGCCGGTGGACAGGGCGTCGCTCAGGTCGAGCGTCCAGCCGAGCACCGCGTCCGCGTCGCAGCCGGCCACGGGCGACCCGCCCACCACGCCGTCGTCCCCGAGATCGGACCACGCCGCCTCGGGGTTCCAGGACCAGCCCTCCGCGCCCTCGCACTGCCACGACCCGCGCATGCCGACGTGCACGACGTCCGGCGCGACGGCCCCGGTGAACGCGAGGTAGGCGCCGTCGCGGTCCGTCGCCGCGCGCGCGAGGTCGAGGCCGTGGCCCTCCCAGGGACCGTGGATGGTCCACTTCTCGAGCAGCTCCTGGCGGCCGGCGTCGCCCGACTCGGGGGCGCCGTGCACCAGCGCCGAGGCCTCGGGGTCCCAGTAGGCGAGGAAGTCGTTCCGGTCGTCGAAGCCGGTCAGCGGGTGGGTCGCGAGGTCGTCGGGCTTCGTGGCCGTCGGCGCCGCGTTCTCGTACAGGAGGTACCGCAGCGACACGACGGAGCTGTCGGCGTCGACGGCCACGGTCGTGCGGCGCAGGAGCGCGTCCCGGGCCCCGTCGACGAACAGCGTCTCCGTCACGGTCAGCCCGAGGTCGTCGTGGCGGGACGTCGTCACCACCGCGCCGCTCGTGTCCGAGGCGTAGGCCTGCGTGGTCGTCCACTCGTCGTCGCGCAACCAGGTGAGGCGGTCGGGCTCGCCGTCGACGCCGACCTGGAAGCCGCCGAAGATGCCCATGTCCTCGTCCGCCCCGAGCCGCGGCTGGAGCCGGGCGTCGTCGTCGTTCGAGGTCTCGTAGTCCACCTGGTCGTAGAACGTGGGCGACGGCCAGCTCAGGACGGTCACCTCGCCCCGCGCCGACACGCCCACGCTGAGGCCGCCGTTGCCGGACTGGGCGTTGACGTTGGTCGCCCCGAAGCGGTGCTCCTGGGTGTCGACGCCGTGGGCGGCGGCCGCGCCGGGGAGGGCGGCGATCAGGAGCAGGGTCAACGTCAGCGTGCGCGTCATTCGGCGGCCTCCTCGGCCGGGGGGGGAGCGGTCAGCGGCTCCAGGTCCTTGTCCTTCTTCAGCGACCGCACCAGGGCGAGGTGCATGGGGTCGACCTGGACCCGCTTGGGGACGTCCTCGACCTTCCACCGGAGCACCTGCGTCGGCTGGAGCATGCGCGCCGTCTTCGTCTCCTTGTCCTTGGGACCGCGGACGAGGCGGACGGGGACGTCGACGGGGACGAAGCTCTCCTCGGGCTGCTGGAGGACGACGACGACCTCACCGCGGTCCTTGTCGATGACGGTCAGGAAGGTGACGGCGGGGAGGTAGTTGTCGTCGACGATGGCGGCGAGGCCGTCGGCGATGCCGGAGTCGCCGAGCCCCCCCACGGTCTCCACGAAGAGGTCGCGGCTGACGCCGTGAGCGGCGCCGCGGTTGATGAGGGTGTTCATCGCGTTCTTGAACACGGTCGGCTCCATCCGGCCGATGAGCCAGTTGACGACCAGCGGGCCGCGCCCCCACACCTGCGGGGCGAACTCGGCACCGAGCCGCTCGCCGAGGGCCAGCGGGGGGGCCTCGTCGGCCCACTCGATCATCTCCCGCTGGGCGTACTCCAGCCGCTCCACCATGGCCGGCTCGCCGGTCGCGGCGCGCACGAAGATCAGCCCCGTCCAGTGCACCAGCGCCTCGGGGATCCAGGCGTCGTCGGGGGACGCCGCGGGGACCATGTGCCCCCACCACTGCCGCACGACGTCGACGAAGCGGTTGTACTTCGCCGCCTCCATGGGGCTGAAGAGCAGGCGCGTGTAGACGCGCTCCTCCTGGACGGTCTTGGACGGCGCGGTCGTCGGCGACGACGCGGTGACGATCCCCGACGCGCCGTCGACGAAGCCCTGCCAGGGGTGGACGTTCGACGGCGGCACGCAGGACCAGTCGCCGCCCCCCTCGGTCAGCCAGTTCCCCGCCGGGTAGGCCAGGTCCTCGACGACGTGCAGCGCCGTGTACGGGTACGCCCCCCACACCGACGCGGCGAAGTCGACCATCCCCCGGACCGACGGCACCGCGCTGCCGATCTCCTTCTCGGAGCCGCGCGGCATCCACGCGATGATCTCGGGGGACGACCCCGTCTGCGAGTCGTTGGAGCGGATGAAGTCGCCCACGATCACCTGCAGCGTCTTGACCCCGCTGGGCTCCTCGTAGACGAAGTGCCAGCCCTCCTTCTCCTTGCGCTGCTCCACCAGCCGCCCGGGCGCCACGGCGCTCATGAAGCGGGGCATGTGGACCTCGATGCGGGACCCGAATCGGTCGAGGTCGGGGCTGCGGGGGTAGAACGCCCACGGCCCCAGGGGGGTGAAGTAGACGTCGGGCATGCCCTGGACGGGGATGCCCTGGGTCATCGGCCCCTCGTACTCGAGGGTGAGGTGGACGCTCCCGCCCGGCTCGACAGGGGCGGCGAGGGGGACGAAGAGCCGGTTCTTGCGGTGGACCGCGGCCAGCGTGCGGCCCTCGCCGTCGACCGCCCGGCGGACGCGGATGCCACGCAGGTCGCTCTGCGCCGCGCACAGCAGCCGCTCGCTCTCCAGCTCCAGCACGACGGCCTTGAGCGGCTGGTCGGGGCGGGTGGCGACGAGGTCGAGGTCGGCGACGATCTTCGCGTCGACGAGGTTCCGGTTCTGCTTCCGCCCCGGGGTGGGGAACTTCACGTCGAGGGCGATCTGCTGGATGTCGTACGCGGGCGCCGCCTCGGGGCTGTCGCCGAAGCTCGCGAGGACGTCCAGCTCGGGGGGGACGTCGCCGAGCCGCCGGACGCGGAAGATCGTCGTCGTCTCGCCGCGCAGGAGCGCGCCGCGGGGGTTGTGGAGGTAGGTCGTCCAGTCGACGCTGCCGGCGTGGCGGAAGTCGGCGTAGAGGTGCCCGCCGACGTGCCCGCCGCCGTACAGGTCGACGAGCTGGTCGATGTCGAGGTGGGCCGCCCAGCGCGTCCACAGGGGGTGGTCGAGGAGGCCGGTCCGGTTCTCGAAGAGCCGGAACAGCTCGCCGCCGGCGTCCTTGTGCTCGCCCCACGCGCGCTCGCCCTGGAGCTCGTCGAGGGTCGCGTCGGTGAAGCGGAGGTAGGCCGCGCCGATCGCGATCTCGTCCGCGGCGTGGTCCGTGCCCGCCGCCCATGCCGCGGTCTCGAGCCCCGCGGGGACGGTGAACCGGACGTGGCCGAGGCCGTCGAACATCAGGCCCACGACGCGGTCGTCCTCGCGGACGATGGGGTGGAAGGTCCCCTCCGTGAACGTCGCCGCCATGCCCTCGCGGACGAGGACCTGCCCGTCGGCGGGGAACGCGCGGCTCGTGTCGGCGGACACGCTGGAGATGCGGGTCGCGGTCGCGACCACCTGCTCGGGCTCGACGGCGGCGGCCGGGGCGGCGCTGAGGACGATCGCGAGCGGGACGAGGGCGACGGCGAATGCGATCCGGTGCATCGAATGCCTCCAACGGAAGGGGCCGGTTTGTACCACCGATGGCGCAGACCCGCGATCGCGTCCAAGATTCCCCGATGCTCGCGGCGGCCCGATCAGCGTTGGAGGCCGGCGAGCCGATCGAGCTGCTCGCCGCGCTGGAGGCGGCGCTGGCGGACGGCGCGACCGCGCGGGCGCTGACCGAGCTCGGGCTGACCTTCGCGCTCCGGCCGCCGCTGCGGGGGGCGCGGTGGACGCACGCGCTGCTGGCGCTGGCGACGGCATCGTCCCTGGGGGACCGGCTGGGGGACGACGTCGGGTTGCCCGCGATCGTCTCGGCCCTCCACTTCCTCTGCGGCAGCCGGCCCGGTCCGGCGCGCCCCGAGCGCCCCCGCTTCGTCCCCTCGACGCGGATCGCGTGGTTCGAGGCGGGCGTCGGCGCGGGCCTCGGGGGGTGGGGGCACCACCCCATCGTGGCGCGCACGGCGTGGGACCTGACGGAGCGCTTCCCCCACCTCGCGGACGACGTTCGCACCGCCTGCGTCGCGCACTGGACGCCGCCCGAGCGGGAGGCCCGCCCCCCGGCGCGCTCGCCCGCGTCCGGGCCGGCGCCCGAGCCGGGGACGACCGCGCCCCCGCTCCCCTCGTCCGGGGTGGAGCGCGCCGCGCGCGTGAGCGAGGCCCGGGTGCGGGAGGTCCTGGCGGGGGAGGCGGAGGAGACGTTCGCGGCGGCGCTGGACGACGGCGAGCCCCCGATCGAGCTGGCGGCGGCGGCGGCGGTGGCGGCGGCGCGGGCGTGCGCGGTGATGGCGGGGCTGCGGCAGGTCCACGGCGTGACGGTCTCGCGCGCCCTCCTGGAGGCGGTGACGGTCGAGGGGCTCGACGTCCGGCCAGCCGTCCTCGGGGCGGCCCGGTTCGTCGCCGACGGGTGGCGGGCGGCGCTCGCGTCGGGACGGGTGGCGGGCCGGCTCCGGGACCCCCGCCGCCACCGGCCCATCTCCCCCGACGACGCGACCTCGGAGGTCTACGCGCGGCTGGCGGCGCCGCTGGAGCTGACGCTGTCGTGGGGGCACCCGCTCAAGCTCGTCGACGCCTGCCGCGATCTCGCCCAGCGCCTCCCCGAAGACCAGCACGAATGGCTGACGTCGGCGCTGGAGGGGTCGTCTCGGACCTGGCCCGAGAGCAAGCGCCCCTGGCTGCAAGTCGGGGGTCGCCATGTATAGTTGCCGGTCCGAAGTATGACGGACATCCTCAAGGACCAGCTCAAGCTCTTCGGCGGCAAGAAGGCGCCGCCCGCGGAGGCTGATCCGGCGCCCGAGGCGGCCCCCGAGGCGGCCCCCAAGCCGGTCCCGGAGGCGCCCTCAGGACCTCCGCCGGAGCCCACCGACCCCGCGACGCTGAAGGAGGTCCCCGGCCGCCCCGGCGAGCACTACCTCTTCCCCCCGGACCGGAAGCGCCCCCGCAAGGACCTCCACTTCAGCCGCCGCATGTCGGATCTCGTCCGCCGCCTCCAGCTCCTCGAGCGGGAGCACAAGGACCACCTCAAGCTGACGCTGCCGCAGTCCCACGCCCTGCACGCCCTGATGGCGGCGGGCTCGCTGAGGATGCAGGAGCTGGCACGCGACCTGGGGCTCGCCCAGTCGACGGTCACCCGCCTCGTCGCGCCGCTGAAGCGGATGGGCCTGCTGGACCGCCGCCCCGACCGCTCCGACGGGCGCGCCACGCGGGCGTTCCTCACGGAGAAGGGGACGTCGGTGGTGGACGCGCTGGAGACGGCCGACCGGCAGCTGTACCAGTCGCTCCTGGACCGCCTCGACCCGACCCGCCGCGCCGAGATCATCGCCGCCGTCGAGCTGATCCACGAGGCCGTCCTCGACATGACGTGGGAGGAGTGACCGCGTCATGGGGATGCGCGAGTGGGTGCGCGACCAGCCCTTCCTGGCGGGGTGCGTCGGCTGCCTGATCACGTCGGCGATCGTGTGCGGCGGGTTCGCCGCGCTCGGCGCCATCGGCGGCTTCCAGATCGTCAGCTGCGCGACGGCCGGCCTCGACGACGCGACCGACACCTACCAGGACGCGATGGACGCCGGCTTCATGATGGGGATGCAGATCAACAACGGGGAGCGGACGTTCCACCTCGAGCCGATCAGCCAGCGTGAGGTCACCTGCGCGGACCTCGAGGCGATCATCTTCCCGCACCTCACCGGCGAGCTCGAGAGCGTGACGCTGACGTCGACCTCCTACGTCGGCTCCAGCATGGTCCCGATCACCTGCGAGTACAGCGGCTACCCCACCGCGCCGTAGGGGGCCGTCGCCTCCAGCCGGCGATGCACGCGGCCGCTGAGCTCCTTCCACACGAGCACCCCGAGCGGCCACCACAGGACGATCCACAGCGGCACTCCGCCGACCAGGCCGAGGTCGTACTCGTGCAGTCCCCCGACGGTGATGTAGGCGGCCTCGACGGCCGTCCCCACGGTGACCGCGAGGAGCGCGAGGCGGCGGTCGTGTCCGTTCAGCCCCAGCACCGCCGCCCACAGGACCGCCGCCAGGGCGAAGGGGAGCCACGAGGCGACGGGGTCCGTGGACCAGCGGAAGATCGCCTGCCGGGTGGCGAGGACCAGCGCCAGCATCAGCGCGAGGCGGGTCCACGGGTCGTCCCGGCGGTGGCCTCCGACGCCGACCCGGTCGCGCGGTCCGGCTCCCTCGCCGAGCCCGCGCCACGCCCCCAGCGCGGCCACGAAGCGGAGGATGAGGCCCCAGTAGAGGAGCATCCACAGCGGCAGCGCCCCCTCGACGCCGCCGAAGGTCGGGACGGTGTAGCGGTAGACGTCGTGCGCGACGACGGTGTTCCAGTCGTTGGCGGCGCCGACGAGGACGCAGAGCGCGAGGAACGCCCCCTCGGCGCCCAGCCGGCCGGCCCCCACCCAGCGGCGCCACAGCCACACCCGGGCGGCGAACACGGCGGGCACGAGGACGCTCATCCAGAGCAGCCGGTCCGCGGCGACGCAGATGGCGACGCTGACGACCGCGAGCGCGGCGGCGTCGAGGGCGACCTCCCGGCCCGAGCCGAGGCGGGGGCGGCCGTCCGGCGCCGCGTCCATCGCCGCGTCCGTCACCGTCGTCCGAGGAACTCGCCGACCGTCCCCAGCAGCGCCGCGGGGCGGGTCAGGCCGTGGGCGTACTCGTCGGTCGTGTAGTTCTGCGCCCAGTTGCAGTCCGCCCCGCACTGGCCGGCGCCCGGGCCGTGGAAGCCGGTCGGGTCCTGCCTCGCGGTGGCGTGCGCGTACAGCGAAGCGACGTCGTCGAACCGGAGCACGTCGATCATCGTGGGCTCGACGTTCACGCTCGCCTTGCAGGGCCACGCGAGGCGGCCGTCGAAGTCGACGTGGGGCTTGAGCGTGTTGCGGCACGTCAGCCGGTCCCCGAACAGGAGGCGCCGGTTCATCCGGAGCGAGCCGGTGATCCGCTGCCCCGCCCGCTTCCGCGCCAGGACCTGCTCGGCGAAGGCGACGTAGCGGGGATCCGCCTGCAGCCCGGCGGCGGCGCGGGGGCCGACGTTCAGCGGGACGGGGGTGAACCAGAGGCCGAGGTCGGCGGCGAGGTCGAGGACGTCCAGCGCGTCGTCGAGGCGGTCGGGGCGGACGACGGTGTTGACCATCAGCTTGACCCGCAGCGGGCCGGCCAGGCGCCGCACGAGGAGCAGGTTCCGGAGCACGCCGGCGGGCTTGCGGGTGACCCACGTAGCGCCGAGGTCGGCGAGGTCGAGGCCGTCGAGGGAGACGACGAGCATGTCGACGTCCGCGAGCCAGCCCTTCCAGGCGTCCTGCTTCAGCCGCCGGTCGAGGATGCTCCCGTTGGTGTTGACGACGATCGGGTGGTAGTCGAGCCGCCGGGCCTCCGCGCAGAGCTCGGGGAGGTCCTTCCGGAGCGTCGGCTCGCCGCCCGCGAAGTAGACCGCCGGGGTGGCCGTCCGCATCACCCGGAGGAGCCGCTTCCCCTGCTCGGTGTCCAGCGTCCCCGCCGTGGGGAGGTCGGGGTACTTGCGGCCGCGGTGGTCGTCGCAGTAGGTGCACGCGAAGTTGCAGCTCCTCAGCGTCGTCCAGATGAAGTACAGCGGCAGCAGGTCCCACCGATCAGCGCGGTGGCGGCGGCGGTTGACGAGGTAGTTCCGCAGCGCCGTCGACCACGCGGCGGCGTGCCGGCGCCACCGCCGCGGACCGGTCGGGGGGCGGCGCAGCGTCGGGAGCAGCTCCTCGGCGAGCTCGTCGGCCTCGGCCGTCAGCCGCGCCCAGTCGGGGTGGCCCTGGCGGGGGCGGTAGCGGTCGAAGGGGAGGGCGGTCACGGCGCGCCCCCGGGGGGCGCTCGGAGGGCGCCGAGGGTGAGGTGGACGAGCGCCGCGGCGGCCCGCTCCCGGCCGACGTCCTGCCCGAAGAGGTGCTGCAGGCCGATCCGGAGCCAGCTGGCGAGGAGCCCCTGGGCGACGAGCTCCGGCTCGGGGATGGCGGCGTCCCCCGCGAGGCCGGCGAGGGCGGACGTGAGGAGGTCGGCGGCGGGCGGGTTGATGCCGTCCCGGACCTGCTCCAGCCGGACGCCGGCCCCCATCCGGCGGGCGTAGACGGCGACGAACCCGCGGTGCTCCTCCCAGTGGCCGAGGAACACGTCGGCGGTCCGGCGGACGACCGCCTCGAGTCCCGCCGCGCCCGCCTCCGCCCACACCGGGCCGAGGCGGACGGCGAGGTCCTCGTTGAACTCCCCCAGCAGCTCGTCGAGGACCGCCTCCTTGCTCTCGAAGTGGACGTAGAAGGTCCCGTGGGCGACCCCCGCGGCGCGGGTGATGGCGCCGATCGAGGTCGGCTCGTACCCGTCGTCGGTGAACAGGCGGCGGGCCGTGTCCCGGAGGTGGCGGCGGGTCTCCGCCTTGCGGCTCTGGCGGGTGGTGGGCGGGGTCATCAGCGGCGGCTCCAGCGTCCGACAACTGACTGACTATCAGTCAGTGACTATGAATCACTAACCCGCTGAAGGTCTGCCGTCAACCGTCTACGTTCGGACTCGCCGGCGGCCGGCGAGCATCAGCAGCCCCAGGAGCAGGCCCGCGAGGCCGGCGCCCGGGCGGTCGGCGGCGGAGCAGCTGCAACCCTTCCCGGCGGCCTCGACCACAGGCTCCTCGGTCCCGAGGACGACGAAGCCCCAGGCGTCGGCCCAGTCCGACGCCAGCGCCCAGCGGTCGATCGCTCGCGCCGTCCAGGTGTACGTCCCCGGGGCGAGGACGCCGGGCGCCCAGCCGGTGACGCCGCCGGGGTCCTCGACGATCGCGTCGGACCACGACGCGGCCTCGCCGTCGGCGTCCCACACCACGAACTCGTAGGTCAGCTCGTCCGACTCGGGGTCGGTCGCGTTCAGCACGGTCAGCAGGCCGCCGTCGGCGAGGTTCCCGCCGTCCGCGGGGCCGTCGAGCACGGGCACCGTGGGGGCGCCGTTGTCGGTGTTGACGAAGAAGGAGACCTCGACCCAGTCGCTGACGGCGGCGCCGTCGCTGGTCGCCGCGCGGAGGTAGTGGAGCGCGTCGTCGGCCAGCGCGACCTCGGGGATCCAGGTCGCCAGCCCCTCGCCGTCCACCGCCACCTCGGCCGTCTGGAGCGCCGCGGAGTCGAACCCCTCGCTCGCGTCGAGCTCGAACGACACGCGGGTCGCGCGGCCCTCGGGATCGATCCCTCCGAGGGCGACGATCTCCGGCTGCGCCGCGTTCACCGCGGAGCCGTCCTCGGGCACGAGGATCGTCGGGGCGTCGGGCGGGAGGTTCTCGGAGTCGACCACGAAGCAGGCGTCCGCCGACTCGTCTCCGTCGAGCCCGTGCTCGTCGGTGGCCCAGCCGAACCAGCAGTACTCGGCGCCCTCGTCGAGGACCGGGGCGGCGTCCCACAGGACCGCCTCGTCGGCCTCGACGAGCCCGTCGGCCGAGCCGATGACGCCGCCGGCGGCCTCGCGCAGGACGATCGAGTAGGTGAGCGCGTCGCCGTCGGGGTCGGTGGTGCGGCCGATCTCGAAGACCGGCGCGGGGTCCGCGACCGTGCTGCCGTCGAACGGGGACCACGTCACGGGGACGCCCGGGGGCTCGTTGACGGCGTTGTAGACGAACGCCTCGGGGAGCGACCACGCGCCGACCGTGAAGGCGTCCTCGGCGGCGGCTCGCCAGGAGTAGGCGGCGTTCTCGATCAGCTCGGCGTCGACCTCGATCGCCGTGGTCCCGTCGGTCCCGGTGGCGACGCCCTCGGCGGACCAGACCACCGCGCCGGACTCGTCCAGCAGCTCGAAGCGGTAGGTGAGCTCCTCGCCGAGGGGGGAGTCCGCGTCCGCCGCGGTCAGCACGAGCAGGGCCTCGTTCCACTCCTCGCCGTCCACGGGGGCGAGCGGCGAGGGAGCGCCGGGCCCCTCGTACGCCTGGGCGTCGGTCCCGTCCTCCCACTCCTGGGCGTTGGTGCGGCCGTCGCCGTCGGGGTCCGCGGCGGCGTCGGAGGGATCGGCCGGGTCGAGGCCGGAGGCGGCCTCCCAGCCGTCGCTCAGCCCGTCCTCGTCGGCGTCGACGAGGAGCACCTCGACCGACCACGAGAGGCTGTCCTCGCCCCCGTCGTCGTCGGTCACGACCAGGGCCAGCTCGTGGACGCCGAGGTCCTGCCACGTGGGCGACCACGCGATCTCGCCGCTCTCCGCGTCCGCCGACGCCCCCAGGGGCAGCGCCGTGGCGGCCCAGGCGTGGGTGTCCGCCGTTCCCGCGTCGGAGAGGGTGGGGGCGAAGGAGTACGGGGAGCCCTCGTCGACGGTCGCGGCGGGCTCGCCGTGCATCGTCGGGGCGACGTTCGCGACCGAGACCTCGTAGGTTTCGGCGTCCGCGCCGGCGCCGTCGTCGACCGTCAGGACGACGTCGTAGTCGCCGTCGTCGGCGTAGGCGTGGGTGACCAGGGTTCCGGTCGCGACGTCGCCGTCGCCGAAGCTCCAGGTGTAGGTCAGGACGTCGCTCGCGCCGGGGTCGGACGCGCTCGCCGCGAACGTCAGCAGGTCGCCCTCGTCGCCCGCGGCCGGGACCGTCGAGGAGGCGATGGAGGGGGCGACGTTCGCGACCGACACCGTCTGCGACGAGCTCGCCGAGCCGCCGTCGCCGTCGGTCACGGTCAGGGTGGCGACGTACGTGCCGCTGTCGGCGTAGGTGTGGGTCACGCTCGCGCCGGACGCGACGCCGCCGTCGCCGAAGTCCCAGGAGAAGGTCAGGGAGTCGGCGCCCGGGTCGCTCGCCGCCGCTGACATCGCCAGCGCCGCGCCCTCGTCGCTGGAGCCGGGGACGACGAACGAAGTGATCGTCGGGGCGACGTTGGCCACGACCACGGTCGACGAGGCCGATGCGCTGGCCCCGTCGTCGTCGGTCACCGTGGCCGTGACGGTGTAGGTGCCGTCGTCGGCGTACGTGTGGGAGGTGGCGGCGCCGGTGCCGGTGCCGGAGTCGCCGAAGGACCACGCCACGGTGTGGGTGTCCGCCGCCTCGACGTCCGTGTAGCTGAGCGAGAAGGCCAGGGTCGCGCCCTCGTCGCCGGCGCCGGGGATGCCGGCCGCGGTGATGACGGGGGCGACGTTGGAGACCGAGACGGAGGCCGTGGAGGTGTCGCTCATCCAGGGGTCGCAGTACGCGTGCGCCTGCAGGGTGACGGTGACCGACGTTGGCCCGTCGAGGCCGGCGGCGGAGAACGCGGCGGTGGGGCTCGAGGACCAGCCGGTGTCGTACGCACCGTCGGCGTCCAGGTCCCAGCGGTACTCGAAGCTGTGCTCGCAGTCCTCGTCGAAGTCGGTGTCGCTGCCGTCGACGGTTACGGTGCCTTCGGCGGGGACGGAGTAGGGTCCGCCCGCCTCGGCTTCGACGTGGTCGGCGAGGGCGGTGGCGGGGAGGGCGCTTCCGGCGCCGAGGAGGAGGAGGAGGGCGATCCGCTTCATGGGGTCTCCGGGCTGGCGAGGCGCGAGTCGGCCTCCGGTTCAGGAGGAAAACGCCGGTCCCGCGGAACTGCGGACAGATCGAGCCGGAAGCCGCGCGGTGGGGCGTCCCGTCAGCTGCGGAAGGGGGATCGGCGAGCGCGGCGCAAGCCGAGGGCGAGGGGGCCCAGGAGGAGGGGGATCGGGGCGACCGAGGTGAACCGGATCGCAGCGCCGGCGCAGGTCGCGTCCACGGCGGGGTCGTCGTCGTCGGCCG
>CAYFOA010000005.1:0-83340 GCA_964344575.1 uncultured Rickettsiales bacterium
GTCTGCGGCCCCGATGGCCTCCTCGGCACCGCCGACGACGACTGCGACGACCTCGACCCCTACGTCCAGCCCGGCGCGGGCGAGGCGTGCGACGGCGTGGACACCGACTGCGACGGCGCGATCGACGACCTCGACCCCGACTTCCTCGCCGACTGGGACGGCGACGGCTTCGACACGTCGGGCTGCAACGCGGGCGGCTCCGACTGCGACGATCGCGACCCCCACGTCTTCCCCGACTTCGCCTACACGTCGGGCGTCGAGCGTCACTGCCTGCCGGCGCTGTACCCCGGCTTCGCCCACGAGTGGGACGCGGGGATCGTGTCGGCCCCCTCGTACCTCGTCGATCCCGGCGGCGGCACCCTGCTGCTGTACTACCGCGGCCACTGGGACCAGGAGGAGCAGGCGATCGGGGTGGCGACGTCCACGAACGGGATCGACTGGGCGAAGGAGTCGTCCCCCGTGTTCGAGGACGCCGGCGCGTCCGGCGGCTGGGACGCGCGCAACGTGTCCTCCCCCAGCGTCGCCGTCGTGCCGGGCGTCCCCCGCGACTTCGTGATGCTGTACCACGCCCGCGCGGCCACCGGCGGCCTCCGGCAGATCGGCCTCGCGACCGCGTCCAACCCGTTCGGCCCCTTCGAGCGGCTGGACGTGACCGGCGCCCCCGTCAACGCGCCGGTGCTGCCCCCGTCGGCCCCGGCGGCGTACCTCGACTCGGGGCGCACCACCGAGCCGTTCGTCGCGGCGGAGGCTGGCGCCCTCGACCTCTGGTACACGGGCCGGACCGCCTCGTCTGCGACCCACCGCATCTTCCACGCGCTCTCGACCGACGGCGGCCTCACCTGGACCCGCACGGACTCCGACGCCACCCCCGGGCCCGACGCCCTCCTCGAGGCGAGCGACATCCCCTGGGCGACCGACGACGTCAGCGGCGCCTTCGTCTCGCCCCACCCGACGTACGCGAACACGTACGAGATCGGCTACACGGTCGACGGCCACACCCTCGGCGCGGCGTCGGGGGGCCAGACGTGGTGGTTCCCGAAGGACCAGCCGGCCCACGGCATCCCCGCCGACTGCCGCCGCTTCGACGGGGACGAGGTCTCGGACGCGGTCTGGGCGTGGGACTCCGCCACCGACGTCTACACCTGGTACTACACGGGCCGGACGCACGTCGGCGGCAACTGCCCCGGCAACCCCGCGGGCGTCTACCCGTCGCCCACCGGGGTCCTCTCGTACGTCGCGTCGGGCACCAACTACGCGCCGCAGGCGAGCCTCGACCCGCCGACGACGGTGGGCAACACGATCTTCGCGACGGGCACGGTGACGGACTCGGCGCCGGACACGCTCACCGCCTTCCTCGCGATCGACGGCGCGGGCTACGCGCCGATCCCGATCGACCCGACCGGCAACACGAACCCCGGCGTCCAGACGACGACCTGGTCGGTGACCTACACGGGGGTCCCCTCGGGGACGCACGAGATCTCGGTCATCGTCGAGGACGCCACGGGCACCCAGCGCGGCTCGAACGCGTACACGCTGACCTTCCCGTAGGGACCGACGCTCGCCTCGTTCCGTCGGTCACGGCCCCGCCCGAGGTTCGGGTGCAGAAATGACGCGAAGGTCTGAGTGGGCCCGGGGGCGGGCTGGGTTGACGGCGACGGTCTGCTCTCGCCGAGGATCTCCACTTCCCGCGGACCCATCCAGCGGTTGCGGTGTCCTCGCTCCTACCGACGCCTCACGAGGGTTTGGTCTTGAACCCCATCCTTGACGGCGAGCCGATCGGTGCGCCGTCAAGGACGTCCTACAAACACAAACACGGTGAGGTGTCGCCGAGGGTGAGATCGAGGTCACCGCCGGATGGGTCCAACGGATCTGGGGAGCCACGGCGAGAGCAGACCGCCCTGGGTCAACCCAGCCCCTCCCTCACAGCTGCAGCCCGTACCCTCGCACGCCCCCGAGTTCAGGACGGTCTCGTCCGCCAGCGGCTCGGAGTCCGTCGTCAGCGGCACGTTCCGGACGACGACTCGAGCTGGGCCTCGTAGCCCGCCGGGCCACCGCGCCGCCGAAGCCGCCCGTCACGGCCCCGCCCGGGTTCGGGTGCCGAGCTGCGCCTCGGGCCGAGTGTAGGCTGTCCGAGTGACGAGTCTCGTGGCCGGAATCATGCGATCGCGCGCTGGGATTCGGTCCTCCGAGGCACCGAGGAGCTCATCGGCTCGCGAGCCAAGTCGATGTAATTCCGCTTATTCCACCTATCCCCCCGTCCGAGCCCGCCTCCAGCGCCGCGAGCCGGGGACCTGGGGGTGGTCGTTCGTTCGATCTGGATCGCTCGTTCAACAAGCGTTATAACTACGTCATGACGAAGACCTTGACCGTCCGCAAGATCGGCAACTCGTGCGGTCTGATCCTCGGGAAGGAGACGATCTCCGCGCTCGGGGTGGAGGTCGGCGACAAGCTGTTCGTCGTGCATACCCCCGACGGCCTCCGCCTGACGCCCTTCGACCCGGACTTCGCCGAGGCGATGGAGGCGGGCCGTGACTACATGCGCCGGCACCGGAACGCGCTCCGCGAGCTCGCGAAGTAGTGGAGCCGCGCTGGCTGACGCGGGCGATGGTGGTCGCGTTGCACGAGGAGTCGGCCTTCGGAGGCCTCGCCGGCATCCGCGACGAAGGCCTGCTCGAGAGCGCGCTGGCCCGTCCCCGGAACCTCCACGCCTACGAACCGGACGCCGATCTCGTCCGGCTGGCGGCGGCCTACGGCTTCGGACTCGCTCGGAACCATCCCTTCCTCGACGGCAACAAGCGGGTTGCCGTGATCACCGTGGCCGTCTTCCTCGCCCTGAACGGCCGCGACTTCGATCCCGACGAGGCGGACGAGGTGCAGACCGTGCTCGCGCTCGCCGGGGGCGAGCTGGACGAGCCGGCCTTCGCCGCCTGGATCGAAGCCAACACCCGGTAGCGCGGGACGAGGGTCGCCGGCGGGGAGGCGGCAACATCATCACTGTCTCGCCGCCCGCTCCGGGGTAGAGGAGCGCCCGAGCGGTCCCCTCGCCCCTTCGCCGGCATCGAGGCCATCGCCGCGGTCCCCTACGTCGGCCAGACGGCCATCGCCGCGCTGCTCGCGTGGGCTCCGTCGTGGGTGCCGCCGGAGAGCGCCCCGCTGCCCGTCACCATCCAGCTCCTCGCGGACGAGATCGCGACCTACGCGGAGACGTCCACGTACTACGGCCAGCTGGTGACCGTGGAGCGCGCCATCGTGACGTAGGACCCGTGGACCAGCAACGCGGGCAACACCCTCTTCGAGGTCGCGGACCCGACGGCCGGCAACGTCGGGCAGCTCACGATCTACGTGGCGGCGGAGGCCGCCCAGGACGTGGCGTTCGCCTCGATCTTCGACGACGTCACGGTCACCGGCGTGTTCACGCTCTACAACACGACCTGGGAGATCCTCCTGAACGATCCCGAGGCCCACGCCATCGCGCTGAACACGTCCGGGCTCGCCTACGAGGACTACGCCACGATCCAGGCGTCGTGGCCGTCGACGCAGGCCAACCCCGAGGGCGTCGTCCGCGTCCTCGCGACCTTCGGCTACACGTACATGGTCCCGCTGCCGGTGTTCCTCGACCACCCGATGTGGGGCGGCGATCCCCCGGGGCCGCCGGACGACAGCCAGGGGCCCGACGTCAACTGGAACATCGCCGCCCAGGAGGCGCTCGACGCCTGGTCGCCCTGACGGGGGCTGGCCGACCGATGGATGACCCGTCGGCGCGGGGCCCCGCGCGTCGGGGGTGGCGTCCATCACGGCGGGCGCCCCGGGCGGGACCAGGCTCGACGCCGGGGCGGATGCGTGAGGGTCCGCCCGGGAGAGACGGCCATGGAGAACCGCGAGGGCCGCGCAGCTCCATCGTCCTCCGGTCGAGCCCCCGTCGCCGGTCCGGTAGCCTCCGGGGCGGAGGAGACCATGTCGCGTACCCGCCCGGTGAGCTCGTCCCTCGCCCTCGCCCTTGCCCTCGTCCTCGCCGTCTCGTGCGGGCCCCCCGCCGCCGACGAGCCGGCCCCGGCGCCGCCCGCGGACCTCTGCCCCGATCTGCCCGGAGGGCTCTGCGCCCTCGCCGGCGTCGACGCGTCGCTCCCCCCCTCCGACCTCGCCCCCCTGAAGGCCGTGGTGGGGGACGCCGCCATCGTCGCCCTGGGGGAGAGCGTGCACCGGTCGGGGGGTCTGCTCGCGGCGAAGGACCGGCTGACGCGGTACCTCGTCAGCGAGGCCGGCTTCCGAGCCGTCGCGCTGGAGACCGAGTGGGTCCGGGCCGAGGGGGTGGCGGCGTACCTGGGCTCGGACTGCGCCGGCGACCCCGCCGAGGTCGTCCGCGCATCGATCCGGGAGACGTGGCACGCAGCCCCGATCGCGGACCTCGTCGGGTGGCTGTGCGCGTGGAACCGGGACCGGCCCGGCGACCCGGTCGGGTTCTTCGGGTTCAACAACTTCCAGCCCTGGGACGACGTCCCCGCCCTCTCGGCGTTCGCAGCCGCCTCGATGGGGGCCGACGCCGCCGGGGTCGAGGCGGGGCTGGCGCGGTGCGAGGGCGCGGCCGCGGCTGACGAGGCGGCCTGGCGGGCGTCGTTCTCCGGCTCGGTGGCAGCCGAGGACCGGGAGGCGTGCGTCGCCGCGGTGGACGCCGTCGCCGCCCACCTGGACGCGAACCCGGACGCGGCGGACCCCGACGAGGCGCGGCGGCTCCGCCGGCACGCGACGAGCCTGCGGGGGTGGGAGGAGTACCAGTACTGGGAGCACCAGGCGCCGAACCCCAACGGCACCACCGCTCGGGACGCGGCGATGGCCGAGCTGTTCGAGTCGATCCGCGAGGCGGAGCACCCGGGGCGGCGCGTCGTCATGCTCACCCACGACCTGCACGCGGGGCGTGCGTCGGACACGATCGACACCGTGTACCCCGAGTTCGCGGCGGCGGCCGGCGTGCTGGAGGGGTCGATCCGGATGGGCAACCTGCTCGCCGAGGCCCACGGCGACGCCTACCGCCCCATCGGCCTGCTGTGCCACCGGTGCGCGATGGGGGACGCGTGGGTGGAGGTCACCCCGGACGATCTCGAGGTGCCGACGGGCCACCCGATCCTGGAGGGCGTGCTCCACGCCCACGGGGTCCCCGTCGCCCTGGCGGACCTCCGCACCGAGGAGGCGGCGCCGGCCGTCGACACGGCCACGCCCCACGGCTTCCTCGTCCCCCTCGCGCCCGACGCCGTCGGCGTCATCGAGCTGCTGCCGGCGGCCCGGTTCGACGCCGTCGTGTTCCTCGCCGAGTCGGCGCCCGGCGAGGCGTTCTAGACGGACGGTCCAGCCGCGTAGGGCCGAGCCGCGGCCCCTCAGGGGACCAGGTGGGGGCTCCACTCGTCCCCGGGCCGCCACGTCCTCGCCGCGGCCCCCACCTCCCAGCCCGCCCGGAACTCCGCCGCGATGGACTCGGGCCACGCCGGCCGGCTCCCGGGGAGCGCCTGCACGTCGTCCGCCAGCCACGGGCTGACCCGGCCGAGGTGGTGCCCCACGGCGAAGGCGGCCCCCGGGTGGCCGATGGGGGTCGAGGGTCGTTGGAGCAGATCCTGCGGAAGGACGGGGAGCGTGGGGACGCCGTCCGCGCCGAGGTTCAGGTCGAGCAGCGCCCCGCAGAGCCGGTACCAACCCGGCGTCCGGCACGCCGTCTGCACGGCCGGATCGAAGGCCTCCTTGCCGCTCTCGTTGTTCGGCGGGATCCCCTGCGCGAACCCGTCGATGAACGCCGCCGCGCTCGCGTCGGGGAGCGTCCCCGCCACCCCCACCACGGCGTCGATCGCCCGGCTCAGCTGCCCCGCGGGGGTGGCGTGAAGCAGGTCGCCGACGCCCAGGCCGAGCCCGTGCCACAGGAAGGGGACGTCCTCGGGGGGGACCCCGTGCTCGCGCTGCAGCTCGGCGATGGCGGCGCCCAAGTACGCGGGGTCCTTCTCGATGTTCGCCGGGTCGGGGACGGGGAACCAGCCCATCGCCCGGAGGTGGTTGGCCCGCGACAGCGCGTCCCCCCGGCCGGCCCGCACGCACGCGGCGTGGGCCTCGATCGACGGCCCCCGGTGGGGCCCGAACATCTTCGTGTAGTGGTAGGGCTTCAGCTCATCCCAGGTCCCCGGCGGCTCCATCTGCCGGTCGACGTCCACCGCCGTCGCGACCGCGCCCGTCCAGACGAGCACCCCCGCGGCGGCGGCGGCCACGATCCGGCCGGGCCAGCCCCACCGCCAGACCGCGCCGAACACCTGCGCCGCCCCCACCCCCAGCGCGAACCAGGCCGCGATCGCGTACCGCGGGCCGGTCACCCCGGGCCCGAACCTCGGCTCGTCGACCGGCGTGAGGAGGAACGGGTCGATCCGGAACGGCGACAGCACGTACGTCCCGACGTACCCCGCCACCAGGGTCAGCACCACCGCCGACCCCCACCGGCGCGCCAGCGGCGCCCGCAGCGCCGACGCGGACGGAGAGGCGTGATCGGCGCCGCTGTTCGCGTCCTCTGACGGCGGCTTCGGCGCCCCCACCAGGGTCGCGAGGACGAGCAGGCCCGGGACGGAGGCCCAGGCGGTCGACCAGACGTTCGACGCCCGCAGCTGCACGTCCTCGTAGCTGACATTCAGCGCGGGGCTGTCCGGAGGGGCGTAGAAGACGTCCCGCAGGGCCCACCCCAACGCCTCCTGCAGCTTCGGGAGGTGCTCGACGTACAGCGACTCGGTGCGCGGCGCCCACAGCAGCGTGGCCAGCGTCTCCCCCAGCCCCCACTCCTTGTACGGGCTGGCCGACGCGACGAAGGCGGCGGCGTCGGCGACCGCGAGGACGAGCAGGGTGAGGGTCCCCACCGCGAACCACACCACCGGCCGCCACCCCCCCCGGAGCAGCGCCACGGCCACCGCCGGGCCCGCCGAGATCGCCGTCCGCATGTAGAACATCGCGACCCCCAGGAGCACGCCCGCGGCGAGCCCCCGCCGCCACCCCGGACGCGCGCCGGCGGGGCCCCCGCAGGCGACGGCCAGCGCCCCCAGCGCCCACACGAAGCCGGAGCTGTGGTGCCCCGCGGGCATCAGGAGCGCGTCCTTCAGCACGAACGGCCCCACCGTCAGGATCAGGACCCACGCCACCGCCCCCGCGACCCCCGCCGTCCGCCGCAGGACCACCATCCCCGCCGCCGCCCCGAGCACCCCGTACATCAGCGGGTACCACTTCCACGCCAGCAGGTGGTCGCCGAAGACGGCGAACCCCAGCGCGGCCAGGGTCGCGTCGATCGGGATGCCGCCCTGGATGAGGTTGTACTGGTAGTGGATCCAGTCGCCGTAGTGGCCGTGGCCCAGCTCCCGCCCCACCGTGGGGACCATCAGCGACTCGGGGTCGTGGAGGTAGCGGGCGTGCCCCTTCAGGCGGACGAGGAGCGCGGCGAAGACCACCCCCGGGAGGGCGTACCAGAGCGCCCGCGCGACCCGATCGCCCCCCGAGGTCACCGTCGGCCGCCCCGTCGGATCTTCAGCTTCCGGCCCGCGGCCCGGACCATCCCGTACTGCATGCCCCCGAGCGTCAGCCCGTGGATCGCCGTCAGCACGAGGAGGTAGCGAGGCGCGTCCCGGAGGCCGACCGCCCGGGCCGCGGTCGGGACCTGGGCGGTCATGAGGCCCGCGTAGCCGAGCGCGCCCGCGAGCGCGACCGGGGGGAGGAGCAGGCAGGCGGCGGGCCCGAGCCAGGCGGCCCCCGCGGCCGCCGAGACGGCGGGGATGCGGAGGTACACCCCGGGGTGGGTGACCACCTTCTCCCCGGTCCGGATGCGGAGGCGGGCCACGTACTTGAGGAACTGCCGCACGCTCGAGGGGTAGCGGTCGTGGAGCACCTCGAGGCGCGGGTCCGCCTCGAAGCGGACGCTCCCCCGCCCCCGGATGCAGAAGTCGAAGTCGTCCATGTCCCAGGGGATGTCCGTCGCGGGCAGCCCCAGCTGGTCGAAGACGCGGCGGGAGGCGACGAAGTTGGAGAACGGGATCTGGTACCACGCCACCGGCTGGGCGGCGGCGGTGTGGTGGGCGCTGGAGACCTCGCCGATCGGGTTCGCGTAGACGGCGTGGAGCAGGCGCGCGGTGCGATCGGTGCGGACCGGCCCCTCCGGTCCGGTGCGGATGCAGAGGTCCGCGGCGTCGAGCTCGAGCGCCGCGGCGACCCACCCCGGCTGGGGGACGGTGTCGTCGTCGAGGATGGCGACCCGGGCGGCGGACGAGGCCTCGATGCCGAGGTTCCGCCGGACGTTCGCGTGGCGGTCCGCGCAGGGGATCCACGTGACGGGGAAGCTCCACCGCGGCTCCGGCCGCGGGTCGGGGACGTCTCCGACGACGAAGACCTCCAGCTCGTCGGAGCCCTCCTGCCCGTCGAGGCCGTCGAGGCAGTCGAGGACCGCCCGGGGACGCGTGCAGGCGAGGACGACGGCGAGGTGCGGCGCCTTCGCGGTCACTCCCCGGCCCCCGAACGGCGTCGGTCGCCGACCGCGAGTCGTGCCGCCTCGAGGCCCAGCCCGGGGAGGAACCGGGAGCTGACGGAGACGTGGCTCAGGGCCGCGCAGCCCCACGTGCAGTTGCAGGCGCCGGGTCCGAGGTGCTGCTCCCGGAACCGTCGGTACGGCTCGTCTCGGAGGATCCGCCGGAGGTCGTAGCCGGCGGATCTCAGGTCGCCGATCGGGGTCCACAGGGGTTCGCAGGGGAACACCTCGCCCCGCTCGGTGACGACCACGATGTCCCGGCCCGCGTTGCAGTACTCCCCCATCGGGCGGGTGCCGTCCGCGGCCTTCTGGATCAGCTCGCCGTAGATGCGCTTGGAGGCGCGCAGGCCGAGGGTGTGGAGGTCCAGCCCGCCCCGCGGCGCCACCGCCTCGTTCAGCCGGGGGGCGGCGCGGCGGAAGCTCGCCGCCTGCGCCGCGTGCTCCTCCGACCCTTCGACGGGGACCAGCTCGTTGGGGTAGGTGAGCTGGATCCGGTCGCAGTCGAACTCGTCGCGGACGCGCCGGCCGATCTCCTCGAGGTCGCCGGCGTTCCGTTCGAGGTAGACGACGTTGATCTTCAGCTTGAGGTGGGGGCGCTCGGCGCGGAGGTCGGCGAGGGCCTCGAAGGACGCCCGCGCCCGCTCGTAGAGGCCCTTCACCTGCCGGCTCTCGTCGTGCCGCGGGCCGACGTGGTCGAGGGACAGCTGGAGGTCGAAGACGACGCCGGGGTTGCGGCCCGTCAGCGTCTCCAGGGTCGCCGCCATGCGGTCGCCGAACCAGAAGTTCGAGGGGATGTCGACGACGGAGGTGCCGCAGCGGTCGATGAAGCTCTGGCAGATCGGAGCCAGGTCGTCGCGGACGAAGGGCTCGCCGCCGCTGAGCGCGAGGTAGTGCAGCCGGCCGTACTGCGCGGCGACGCGATCGATCTCCTCGGGCGTCAGCTCCTCGCGGGCCGCGGTGGGGTCGTTGATCTGATCCCAGTACAGGCAGAAGTCGCACCGGGCGTTGCACCGGGAGGTGACGAAGAGGATGAGGGTCTGGGGGAGCGCCCCCAGCCGCGTGATCGGGAGCGCGGCGGACCGCATGACGGCGCGGGCCGACATCAGACTGCCCCGACGGGAGGAACCCGAGCCATCACGCCATCGTAGCCTCTGCCGCCGCACTTACATCGTCGGGGTGGCGCCCGTCACGGCGGGCTCCGCGGGCGGGGCTAGGCTCGTTGCCATGGAGATCACCCGACGGAGAATCCTCCTCCTCGGCGCCGGCGCGCTCGTCGCGGCGCCCAACCTGGCCAACACCCAGTGCCAGTTCGCGAGCCAGTCCGACGACGACGACGCCGCCGACGACGACGACACCGCGTTGGCCGAGATCTGCTGGGGTGGCGTGATCGGCGAGATCAGCGACAACCACGCTCACGAGGCGGTCGTCGACCCCGAGCACATCGAGACGGGCGGCACGAGGACCTACGACATCCAGGCCAGCGCGGACCACAACCACACGTTCACGCTGACGCAGGCCGACTTCGACAGCCTGCAGGCGGGCAACACCGTGGTCGTCACCACCAGCGCGACCGACCACACGCACGAGATCACGCTCGCCTGCTGATGGGGAGGCCGTCCACTGAGGCGGCGGCCGCCTACCCTCCCGCCAGCTCGTCCCGCACCGCAACGAGGAGCCGGCGCACGCCGCGCTTGGCGAGCATCGCGACCAGCCGCGCGGGCACGGCGACGCGCGGCACGAACACCAGGTCGTAGGTGAGGCGGAGCCGTCCGTCCTCCTCGGTGAAGGTCCAGCGCGCGTCCATCGACCGGAGCTGCTCCGCTTCGACCAGGGAGCCGACGAAGCCGTCGGCGACCTCGCAGCTGCGCACGGTGTATTCGATCTGGCCGAGCCCGCTCGGTGCGGTGATTCGGCTGACGATGCAGCCGTCGACCGGGCGGGAGCTCACCTCGGCCCCCCGGCCCTCGACCTGGGCCAGCCGCACCGGATCGCCCAGAAGCGCGCGGGCCGCCTCCACGGAGGCGTCGACCGTGGTGGTGGCGATTATGTGCCCGTCGTCGATGCGGACCTCGATCTCGTCGGCCCCGGCGGAGGTCGGCAGCGCGGCGGCGAGGACGAGGGCGGCGAGGCCGCGGGCCGGGAGCGAGCGCACACCCGATGCTACCGGCTCGACCGGTCGCCGGGCCCCAGGCCCGCGAGAGCGTCAGTAGAAGGCGGGGAACGCCTCGACCAGCTCGTCTTCGAGGCGGTCGACGGCCCGGAGTCGCTCGTGCTCGGGGTCGAGGCTGCGCGCCAAGTCGTAGCAGAGCCACGCGTCCTCGTAGTTGCCTCGCGTCTGCAGGAATTCAGCGAGGTCGATCAGGGTGGCGACGTCGCGCGGCTCGGCGACCAGCTTCCCGATGAGGCGCTCCCGCTCCGGCGAGCTCCGCGGCCGCCAGGTGTGGCGCCGTTCCTGCCAGGAGGGGTGTGCCTCGCGCCGCACGCGGGCCGCGGTGAAGGCAACGTCCACGGCGCGGGCGCGGACGTGGACGAACCCCGGCGGGGGCTCGGGCCGCCAGACGGTCGTCCGGGCGAAGTCGAACCGGGTCAGGGTCACGGTGCGCGCGCTCGTCCCGAGGCGCTCCCGGTAGGTCAGCCGCGACGGCCACCGCGCGGCCTGCGCGACGGCCTCCCGCACGGTGGGGTGCAGCCGCGTGGACCGCGCCAGGTGCCGCCGCCAGCCGGTCCGGGCCGCGTCCGGCAGGCGGCTCCGCGCGAACCGCACGTCGGTCAGGAGGCTGCCGTCGTCTGCTTCGAAGCGCAGGGTCCGGCGGGTCTGCAAGCGGGGGGTCAGGAGCAAGGCGACCGCGTCGGCCGGGAGCCCGAGGTGGACCTCCAGGGGGAGGGTCTGGAGGCTTCGATGGAGCGGATGGCCGGACGCCAGGATCTCCTCGCGGATCGCGCGCCAGCGATCCCGCTTGTCGGCCCGCTCGGCGACGTCGGCGTGCAGCGAATGGCGGCGCCAGAACCGCTCGCGGGGGCTGATGACCGTGACCGTCTGGGCGTCGTAGTCCCAGACGGTGTGTTCGTGCCCCGTGGTCACCGAGATCCAGGTCTGGGCGAGCTGCACGATGCGGAGCTCGCGCTTCGACCGGGGGGGCCCGTCCTCGTTCCGCAGGAGCTCCCCGTCGGCGCCTACGACCCACCCGTCGGCCTCGCTCGGGTCGTCGACGCTCTTCACATCGAACGCCAGCACCCAGCCGCGTTCGCCCCCCGGCGACGCCGGAGCGGCCCCCGCCCCCACCAGAAGCGCACCCAGAGCGACAGCGGCGAGCACCCCGCGCAGCACGCCCGACAGCCTACGTCCGAACCGCGCTAGCGTGGCGGCCATGTGGAAGCTCGCGGTCGTCCTCTGGCTCCTGCTCCTCCCCGCGCCCGGACACGCCGGCGAACGCCCTCCCGGTCCCGAGGAGCTGGGCGCGCTGATCGATCTGGCGACCCTGGAGGACGAGCCGGCGGCGCTGCTGGCGCTCCTCGCCAAGGCGGTCCCGGAGGGTGCCTGGCTGGTCGAGCTGCGGTCCGACCACGACCGCGTCCAGCTCGAAGGGCTGGCTGCGAACAACCAGTTCATCGCCGACTTCATGAGCGCTCTGGAGGAGACCCGCCGCCTGGAGCAGATCTACCTCGTCAGCATCGCCCGGGTGCGGTACGACGAGCACAACCTCAAGCGGTTCGTGGTCACGGCGAAGCGGCGGATGGTCCCGCCGGGGGACGACGAGCTCACCTTCGACCGGCTGCTCGGGGGGTACGCCGACGCCCGCGAAGTGCCCGCCCTGGCCCGCCGCGTCTCGTCCCTCGGCAAGGCGCGGGGGCTCGCGTTTCTCCTGTTCGAGCCGCTGCCCGAGGTCCTCACGCGGCACGCGGGCCTCGTGCCGATCCGGGTCAAGCTGGAGGGTCGGTACCACGAGCTGGCGGGCTTCCTCGACGACCTCGCGGCGCTGCCCGAGTTCGTCCTCGTCGACGACCTGGCGCTCCACTCGCCGCGGGGCGACGAGGACCGGGTCGATCTGCAGCTCAGCGCCGCCGTCATCCTGCACCGCCGCCTGGAGACGTACGAGGTGCCCGACGAGCCGGCCCCGAGGACGGTCTTCGAACTCACCGACGAGCCCGACGCCGCGCCCTTCCGGTACGACGCTGCGGGGCTGCGGGAGCCGTTCGAGGACTTCGGCGACCTCGAGCGCGTCGCGGTCTCCGGGGGAGACGACCTGGAGCGGATCGCAGGCGAGGTCCTCGCAGGACGCGGGTACCGCTTGTGGCGGGACGAGCTGCGCGGGGTCGTGTGCGCCGAGAAGGAGGGCTGGGACTTCATGGCCGATGACGAGATCGCCCTGCTGGGGCTCGTCACGCTGCACGAGGAGCTGGCGCCGGCGGAGTACGTCGACCCCTGGTGGGGCGATCGGGAGGTGCCCCCGGAGAGTCACCTCCCTACCGAGCCGCCGGAGTACGAGCCCGTGTGGCGGGAGGCGAAGCCCGGAGTCGGGGGCGACTAGAGGCCACGGACACCGACCTCCCCGGAGGGCCCTACATCGTCCCCGGGTCGAGCGTCCCGTCGCCCGTCCAGTAGTTCGCCGTCAGCGGGATCAGGCGGGCCATGTCGACCAGGTCGATCTGCCCTGTCCGGACCAGCCCGGCGGCGTAGTGGGCCTTGAAGATCGCCTCGAAGAGCGCGTTCGGCTCCCGCCGGATCGCGCGCCGCACCAGCGGCTCCAGCCACGGGGCGTTGACCAGCAGCGGCATCAGCTTCTGCAGGTTGCACAGCTCCGTCTTCGCCTCGAGCTTCAGCGGCGTGTCGATGAAGTACGTGTACTGGAAGTCCTTCTCGGCGGCGTCGCTGTCCAGGTAGCCGTGCTCGACCGACCAGTCCTCCAGGTGCGTCCCCGGGTACGGCTGGCAGATCGACGTCCACGCGTGGTCCGCCCCCATCGCCACGTTCAGGCGCGCCGTCTCCATCGCCATGTCCACCGTCTCCCCGGGGATCCCGACGATGTTGAACGTGTACAGGATCATCCCCGCGTCCTTGATCAGGCGCCCCGCCGTGACCATCCCCGCGTTGTCCAGCCGGCCCTTCTTGAGCACGCCCACGCGGAGCTCCTCGACGCCGCTCTCGACGCCGATCTTCACCATCTTGCAGTTCGCCGCCTTCAGCGACGCGACCATCTCCGGCGTCACCAGGTCCGGCCGCAACAGGCACGAGAACGGCAGCCCGATCTCGTCGCCGTACCGCGCCAGGAACTCCTTCCCCCAGCCGCGGTAGTTCAGGACGAAGATGTCGTCCGCGAAGCCGATCTGGCGGACGTGGGGGTACCGCCGGACGACGTCCTTCAGCTCCGCGATCATCACGTCCACCGGCTTCGTCCGGACGTACTTGCCGCGCCCCCGGTACATCTCCTGGAGCGTCACGTTGAAGCAGAACGTGCACTTGTAGGGGCAGCCGCGCGTCGCCATCACCGAGACCGTGCGGCGCTTGCGGACGAAGTCGTAGCGGTCGTAGACGGAGCGGTCGGGGAAGGGGAACCGGCTCAGATCCTGGGCCAGCGGCCGCATCGGGTTGTAGACGGGGGTGCCGTCCTCGTCGCGCCAGCCGAGGTTGTCGATCGTGGCGACGTCCCCCTGCCCCGTCAGCGCCTCCGCGAGCTCGACGATCGGGTCCTCCCCCTCGCCCAGGCAGACGTAGTCGAGGCAGTCGTTCTCCTCCAACACCTTCGGATAGAACGTGGGGTGCGGGCCGCCCATGAGGACGACGGGGTTCCACCGCGCCTTGATCGCGCGCGCCACCTTCAGCTGCCACACGTGCTGCCCCGTCGTCGCGCTCAGGCAGACCACGTCCGGGTCGAGCCGGCGCGTCGCGCGGACGATGTCGCGCTCGGCGGGGTCGATGAGGACGTCGCAGCGGTGCCCCTGCTGCTTCAGCACCGCCGACAGGCACATCGTCGCGAGGTTCGGGATCGGGTCCTTCTGGAGGAAGACGAACGTCAGTCCCACAGCAGCCGCCCCTGCGCGAGGTTCGACGCCGCCCGGAGCGCCTGCCGGGGACGGAGCCCGAGGAGCAGGTTGATCTCCTGCGGCCCCTTGAACCAGCACCCCTGGCAGCCCGACCGGTCGGGGAGCGCCGCGAACGCCTTCTCCCAGCCCACCGTCGGCCCGTGGCAGCCCGCGAACGTGTACTCCTCCTCGGAGCAGCAGGGGACCACGAACCCCTCGGGCGTGACCTCGCAGAACAGCCGCCCCGCCCAGCACTTCACCCCGAACGGCTGGTTCGGCCAGGAGTCCATCACCGCCTCCAGGTAGGCGCGCGACGCGGACACCGGGCGCCCCTCCATCTTCGCCTGGAGCAGCCCGTCGACCGCCTCGTTCATCGCCGCCACGCGCGGGATCAGGGCGCCGTCCACGCGCGCACCCCCGAGGCGCGTCTCGACGACGGGCTGGACCGCGACCCCCGCGCCGAGCTCCTCCGCCAGCGTCAGCATCGCCTCGATCAGGCCGCGGTTCCGCTCGTTGAGGACGACCATGAGGCAGACGGCGACCCCCCGCTCGCGGAGCATCCGGAGCCCCCGGATCGCCGTGTCGTAGCTCCCCTGGCGCTGGACCACGCGGTCGTGCTCGTCGCGGTCGCCGTGGATCGAGCAGATGACGAGGTCGAGCTTGCTCAGCTCGTCGATCCGGGACTCGACGAACGTCCCGTTGGTCACCATCGTCGTGTCGAGCCCGAGCCGGTTCGCGTGGGCGATCCACAGCCCCAGGTCCTTGATCAGGGTCGGCTCGCCCCCGTTGAAGACCCACCACCGCGTCCCCATCCGCGCGAACGCGTCCATCATGGGGAGCACCTGCTCCGTCTTCATGTGGCCCGAGGGGACGTGGATGCGGGTGCAGAAGCCGCACTCGACGTTGCACCGGTAGGTCACGAGGTGCGTGACCTTCAGGGGGGTCGACAGGCCCACGCGGGCGCGCGCGAGCGACGCGGCGATCTGCAAGGGCTTGTTCGGGAGACGCATCGGCGTGCCACCTTAGCGCAGGGGAGGCTGCTAGCTTCGGGCCGTGTTGCGCCGCCTGACGTGGGACCAGTGGAGGGCGCTGGAGGACGAGTTCGCCGCGCTGGATCCGCCGACGGAGCGGGAGCGCGCCGACGTCGTCGGGCTCTACCTCGTCGCCTGCCTCGCGCTGTGGGCCTCCCAGGACCTCCACAAGCCGCTCTGGTACGCGATCAAGGGGGCGTCCTGGATCCCCGGCGAGCACCGCAGCCTCGCCCGCCACCTCGTCTGGTGCTGGTGGGTCATCGCCTGCTACTCGGTCCCCGCGTGGGCGTACGGCCGGTACGTCCTGGGGATGTCCCTCCGCGACCTCGGGTGGCGGACGGACGGCCTGCTGAAGCACGCCTGGATCTACGTCGCGGGGTTCGCGATCGTCCTGCCGCTCGTGTTCGTCGTCGCTCCGACGCCGGGCTTCCAGGAGACCTACCCCTTCTACCGCGGGGCCGGGAGGGACCTCGGCCCGACGCTGCTGTGGGAGGCCTCGTACGCGGCCCAGTTCGCCGCGCTGGAGTTCTTCTTCCGGGGGTTCCTCCTCTTCGGGGCGTTCCGCGTGGTCGGCCCGTGGGCGATCTTCGCGATGATGCTCCCCTACCTCGCCATCCACTTCCCCAAGCCGCCCCTGGAGGCGCTCGCGTCCATCGTCGCGGGGGCGGCGCTGGGGCTGGTGGCGCTGAGGACGAAGTCGATCGTGTTCGGCGTCGTCATCCACGTGGGCGTGGCGTGGACGATGGACGCGCTGGCCGTCTGGCACCGGGGCGCCGCGTGAGGGGGAGCCCCCGAGTCTATGATCTTCGCGTTGGACACCACCCGCAGAGCGTGGGACCGGCGCCGCGCGGAGCGGGCGGTCTACCGTTGGAGCCTCGGGCTCGCCGCCGGGATCGGGCTCGCCGCCGCCGCCCTCCCCGGTGAGCTCGGCGCCATCGTCGCCCGCCGCGGGTACGGGTTCTTCGCCTTCTGGTACCTGACCGTCATCCTGCTCAGCACCCCGTGGGCGCGCTTCCACCGGGGGCGGGCCGTCGCCCGCGTCATCGCCGTGCGCGAGGCCCTGGGCAACGCCACCACCTTCCACGTCGCCGGCCACGTCCTCGCCATGGGTCTCATGGAGCCGCGGTACCTCGTCGACTACCGGAACCCCGAGGACCTGCCCGGGATCGTCAGCTCGACGATCGTGGCGATCCTCGCGATCACCTCGCTCCCGGGCGTCCGGCGGCGGATCCCCGGGGTCGCGTGGAAGCGCCTCCACCGGTGGGTCTACGTGGCCTGGGCGCTGATCGTGCTGGTCGTGGTCATGAGCCGGCCGTACACCGCGATCCCGCACATCGGGATCGTGCTCGTCGTGATCGGGTACCGCGTGGCGCTGTGGCGCGACCGGCGGCGAAAGGGGCACCGCATCGCGGCCGCGGACCTCGCAAACTACGCCGCGATGACGGCGACCTTCGCGACCGTGATCGTGCTGACGATGCCCGAGGCGATGAAGGACGGGCTCGGGATCGGCCTCTTCGCGGGGATCGGGTCGTGAGCGCAGCGACGGAGCCGCCGCCGCGCGGGTGGCGCGTCGTGCGGGCGGCGGGCGCCGTCGTCCTGGTCTGGATCGCGCTGGACCTTGTCTTCGGGGTCGCCCTTCCCGGCGCCGCGACCCTGGAGCAGCTCGCGTTCGCGGCCGTCGTCGAGCTTCCGGTCTACGTCATCTTCGGCGGCCCCCTGGTGTGGACGGGGGGCGCCGCCGCGATCGTCGCTGCGATCACGCTGCGGAGCCGCTTCCCCGGCCCTGCGGAGTTCCTCGGGGAAGCGTTCCAGGCCGCCGCGTGGGCGGTGGTCGGAACGGCCGGGATCGTCGGCGTGCTGAAGCTCCCGGTCCTGACGCTGCCGCTGGTGGCGGTGGCCGCGGGGAGCGCGTTCGTGCACGCGCGCGCCGCCCCCGATCGACCGACCGGACGCGCTCGCACCGCGGCGGCCGTCGCCCTGGTCGCGGTCGTGGGCGGGGCCGCCGTCGTGCAGCTCCACGCGCTCGTCTGGTCGGACGAGCTGTGGCGGTCGATCGTGGCCGCGATCGACGACGGCGCCGCCCCCGCGCGCGTCGCCCTGGTCGGCTCCGTCGTCGCCGCGGCGGGGCTCGTCGCCACGCTCCTGCCGATCCCGTTGGAGCGCCTCACGACGGACCGCGCCATCCCCCGCTGGCTGCCCCGATTCGCCCTCGGTCTCTTCCTCGCCGGCGCCCTCGGTCACGAGCGCGCGCTGGCGGGTCCGTACTTCTCGCTGTGGGGGATCGACGTGCCGGAGGCGCTGCACCGGCTCGACCGCGACCCGCGCCGCGTGCACCCCGAGGCGTTTCGGCTCGCGGCCACCGACGACGGCTCCACGCTGCTCGTCGTCTACCGCCAGAGCACCCGCCTCGCCCTCTACTCGAGCCGGGGCGGCGGCGGCCGCGGGATCCCGCTCGCCCTCCCCGACGAGGGCACGCTGGAGAACGTCGTCTGGGACGGCGCGCGGGATCGCTTCCTCGTCAGCTTCGAGCATGACGACCCGACGGCCCCGGACGCGCTCCTCGTCGTCCCCCGCGCGGGCACCCCGATCGGGCGACTGGAGGTCCCCGACCACGGCTGGATCGCCTCGCTGACCATCGACGGCGACGACCTCCTCATCGGCTACGAGGCGCGGCCGACGCTGCTCCGCTGGGATCTCGCGACGGACCGCCCCCGCGAGCCCCTCCGCCTCCCCCGCCTCGGAGACGTGGAGGACGCCGTCGCGGTCGGGGGGAGGCTCTACACCGTGCCCCTGCACCACCCCTGGGGGCTGCACCTGAGCGAGGTCGACGTCGACGCCGGCGCCATCACCCGGCAGCTCCGCATCGGGGGCGCGAACCAGCAGCTCGTCGCGGCCGGAGACCGCCTCCTCACGGGCCGCTACTACGCCTCCCGGGTGACGGTCATCGACCGCGTCGCCTGGCGCGTCGAGCGCTCCCTCCGGGCGGGCTTCGGGGTGCGCGCGATCGGCGTCGACGTCGGGCGCGGCCTCGTCGTCACCGGCGGGCAGTACGCGGGGGAGCTGCGCGTGCACGACCTCGCGGACGGCCGCGAGCTCGCCCGCGTCCCCAGCTGCGGCTACGTCAAGGACCTCGTCGTCGTCCGCGGCGCCGCCTTCTTCGCTTCCCTGTGCGGGGTCTGGCGCCTCGACCTCGACGCCCTCGAGCAGGCCCCGTGATCGTGCTCCAGACGGCCGCCATCGTCGCGGTGGGGGTGTTCGTCTTCGGCCTCCCCGGCGCGCTCCTGGGCCGGCTCCTCGTGCCCCGCGCCGCCCCTCACGAGCGCCTCGTGCTCACGGGCGCGGCCGGCTTCTCCGTGCTGCCGCTGGGGCTCTACCTCGTCGCCACCTTCGCCGACCGGCCCATCACGCCGGGGTTCGTGCTCGTGGCCGCGGCCGCGGCGAACGCCTCGCTCGGGGCGGTCCTCCTCCGCCGGGGCGGGGACGTCGAGCGACCGGACACCAGGGCGCTCGCCGCCACCGCCGCGATGCTCGTCGCGTTCGGCGTGCTGCTCGCGGGCAGCGTGCAGCCGATCGGCGGCGTCGACGTCTTCGCGACCATCCACCACTGCATGTACGTGATGGTCCTGTACGCCATCGGGAACGACCCGAGCGTCGGGATCCCCCTGTACGACGGCGTCGATCGCACCGTGCTGAGCCTCCTCGCCCACCACCCCCACGAGCCGCTGGGCGGCCTCGGCGGGCTCTTCGGCGAGCAGCGGCCCGGCAACGTCGCCCTGCTCGCGCCTCACGTCAGCCTCTTCGGCACGGTCGGCTGGCTGACGGCGCCCGTGCTCGCGTCGACCGTCGGCGCGGCGGCCTGCTACGCGGCGGCGCGGGAGCTGGGCGCGCGACCGGCGGTGGCGGCGGTCTGCGTCGGGGCCGGCATGCTCGGCGTGCACTCGTTCCTCGGCTACGTCATCAACGAGAACCTCTTCGGCTTCGCGCTCCTCGCCGTGTTGACGTGGCTGCTCGTCCGGCGCGACCTGTCCCCGGGGATGCTCGTGCTGGCGGGGTTGCTGATGGCCCACGTCGTCGGCGTGCGCTACACGGCGTGCCTGTTCTGGCCGGCGCTGGCGTGGCGGTTCGCGACGGTCGAAGCGGTCGGCCGGCCGGCCCGGCGCGCCGCGCTGTGGGCGGTGCCTGCGGGGGTGCTGTCGGTGCCCTGGCTCGCCCTCAACGTCGGCCTCCTCGGCACCCCCTTCGCGCACCCCGCCGGCGCGCTCGATCTCGACGCTTCCGTGGTCGAGAACCTGCTCCCGGGGACCGACGCCGTCTTCCGCTTCAAGGCGCTGAACTACCCGTTCGCCGAGGCGCTGGTGCGCGCGCCCTGGAACCCGTTCCCCAACGCGCTGATGGTGCCCCTCCGCACGGCCCAGGAGCTCGGCGCGCCGCTGCTGGCGCTGGGGCTGGGCGGGCTCGTCCTCCACGCGGCCGGGGATCGGCGGCGGGCGCTCGCGCTGCTGGCCTTCGCGGCGCCCCACCTGCTCGCGATCGCGTGGCTGGAGAACCTGAACCGGGCCCAGCTGACGTACGTCGTGCTCGGGCTGGCCCCGCTCCTCGCGTGGGCCGCGGGGGGCGCGGAGGCGGCGGTCGCGCGGCCGCGGGATCGGGCGACGTGGGCCGCGCTGGGGGGCGCCGCTGTCCTCGTCGTGGGGGGCGGGTTCGTCGCGCGGGCGGTCGACGTCCCCCCGGACGAGCGCCTGGCCGGGGACGGCGCCGCGATCGGCCCCGACCCGGGGCTCGCCCGCGAGCTCACGACCCCGCGGCTGCTGCCCGCCCTCGCGCCCCTCCGGACGGACCGGCTCGCCGCGACGGCGGCGGCGATCCGCCACCACCGCTGGCGGCGCGGGGACGGCCGCTACCGCTCGGGCGAGGTCGCGATCACGGTGCCGGTGGGGCGCGCCGAGCCGACGACGTGGAGCTTCACCCTCACCGGTCGCCCCCACCGCCGCGAAGGCGATCCGGTCCGCACCTCCCAGGGGCTCCAGACGGTGACGCTGGCGCTGCCGGTCGCCGAGGTGGAGGTGCGCGTGCGCGGCGCCCGGGGGGAGTACGAGGTCGCGGTCGATCCCGTCGGCCCCGAAGGGGAGGTCCACGACTTCACGTTCTTCGTCCACGGCTGGTCGCAGCCCACCCACGCGGTGGCGGTCCGCTGGAAGGGGCTGCCCCTGCCGGACGTGCGCTTCGAGCAGACGGAGTCCGAGCACGAGTGGCGCACGGGCGTCACCACCAACGTGCCCCCGCGCCTGCTCGGCCTCGTGGACGTGCCGTTCACGGTCGACCTGGGCGGGCTGGAGGCGGACTGCGGCTACTTCACCTTCGTGGGGCGGGGCGGGGGAGGGCACCGACACCCCTGGACGGGGGCCCGGTCGGGCACGATCCCGCTCCCGCCGGCCCTGCGGACGGACCGCGTCGTGTTCCTCCCCGACCCCTACTGCCGCCCGGGCCCGCCCCAGCCGGGCGCGCGCTACGCCGAGGCGGCCGGCCCCTTCGGTCCGGGACGCCCGATCCGCCTCCGCGTCGATCGCGCCTTCGGGCTGCGAGGGGGCGGCTGGCTCGAGTTCCACGACCCCCCGGGCCGGTAGAATCGACGCGGTGCGGAGCGCCCCTCTCGCCGTCGCGCTGCTCGGCACCCTGGCGGTGGCGGCGCCGATGCTGTTCGGGCAGGGCGTCGACGCGGCCGATGACCTCGTCTACCACGGCACCCTGCCGTGGGAGTGGCTGCGGACGGCGTGGCGCACGGGGCAGTCGCCCTGGTATGCGCCCGGCGTCGTCGGCGGCGCGCCGCTGCTCTCGGACGCCGTCTACATGGCGCCCTTCTACCCGGCGTCGTGGCTCGTCCTCGTGCTCCCCGTGCACGTCGCCTACCCCCTCGTGTGCGTGCTCCACGCGCTCGGCGCCGCGCTCGCCACCTGGTGGCTGGCGCGCCGCCTGGGCGCCTCCCCCGGGAGCGCCGCGCTGGCGGGGGCCGCGATCGGGATGGGGCCGCTGGGGGCGACCGGCATCGTCGACGGGCGGCCGATGCAGTGGGCGATCGTCGTCTGGCTCCCGGTCGCGTTCGGCTGCCTCGAGGCGCTGAAGTCGGCCGAGGGGCGGGCTCGCTGGCGCTGGGTCGGGGGCGCCGGCATCGCCATCGCCCTGGTCCTGCTGGGGGCCCACCTCCGCCTCGCCGCTGCCGCCGGGGCGGTCCTCGTGCTGCGGGTGCTCCTCGGGGGGCTGCCCCGCGGGCCGGCCTCCGTCGCGGTGGCGCTCGGGCTCCTCGGCGGCGCGCCGGCGGTGCTGCCGCTGCTGCTGGAGTGGCGCGAGGCGTCGGCCGGGGGAACCGCGGCCGGCTCCCTGCTCGCGGCGATGGCCGGCCCGGCCTTCGGGGGCATCCACCCGGACAACGTGCCGGGGCTCCTGGCGCCGACGCCGCGGGCCATGCGACCGGACTACAGCGTCGGCCTCGTGCTGGGGGCGGCCCTGATCCTGACCGCCGGCCGCGGACGCCTGGCGTGGCGCAGCGCGGGCGGGCGGCTGGTCGCGCTCTGGGGGATCGTCGCGACCGCGGTGTTCCTCGCCTCGTTCCCCGGCGTCCGCTACCTGACCGCGCCGCTGCTGCTCATCACCCACCCGGTCAACGACATGTACCTGGGCGCGGTCCTGCCCGTCGTCGCCGCGACGGGCGCGCTGGCCCTGGACGAGGCGACGGCGCGGTTCGGCGAGCGGCCGCGAAGCCTGGGACGTCGCGGGCTCGTCGTCGCCGTGCTCGTGGTGGGCGCGGTCCTGGTCGCGGCGCTCCCTTCGGACCAGATCACGGACGCGTGGACCCGCGGGCTCTACCTGCTCGGGGCCGGCCGGGCGGTCGCGATCGCCGTCGCCGCGTGGCGCATGCCCGCGCGGACGTGGGTGCCGCTGGGGATGGCGGACGTCGCGCTCTACGCCCTCGCCCTGCACGTCGCGGTGCCGTCGACGCCGCTTCGGCTGGACCGGCCGGCGGCGCAGGAGTACGCCGAGCTGCGTGACGGCTACGCCGACTTCATCGACCTCGCCAACATGGAGCCGACCCGGTACTCGGGTGAGGGCCGCGGCTTCGTGTTCGACGGAGAGTTCCCCCCCTACCGCCTGTTCGTCGAGCAGACGCAGGAGCTGCTGGACGGCCGGAGCGTGCCCCTCGGCTACGCCGCCGCCCACGGCGTCCGCGCGCTCGCCGGCGAGCACAAGCTGACGTCGGTCCGGCAGAGCGTCGCGTTGGAGCCCCTGCTCGCCCGCATGCCGCGGGACGGACCACCGACGGACGCGGACGTCGACGTCATCCTCGCCGTGCCGGAGGCCGCCCGGGTGATCGCGCTGCACGGGATCGGCATGGCGGTCGGACCGCGCCGGGGGGTGCGCGTGCCCGGTCCCATCGCGCCGCCCTGCTACTCGCCCGATCGGTTCGTCGTGGAGCCCGATCCGGCGGCCCGGATGCGGGCGCTGCTCGCGGCCCCCTTCGACCCGCGCCGCGCCTGGCTCGAGGCGCCGCTCCCCGCTGACGTCTCGACGGCCGCGGAGGTCACCTGCCCGTCGTCGCGGGCGGTCGCCGCCAACGCCGCCGACGGTCCCGCCCTGATCGTCTTCGGGGAGCGCTGGCACCCGGGCTGGCGGGTCCTCGACGAGGACGGGACGGAGCGCCGGCCGATGCCGGTCAACCAGATCCACCTCGGGGTCGTGGTGGAGCCGGGGCAGCACCGCCTCACGCTCGACTTCGTGCAGCCCGGCCTCGCCGCGGCGGGAGCCTGCGCCCTCGGCGCGTGGTTCCTGCTGCTCGGGCTCGTCGCGCCGTCCCTCCGGGAGACCGCCGCCGCCGCCCCGCCGCCCCCCGAAGCGCGGGGCTGGCCGACCGCCGCGGCGGTCGCGCTGTCCGCCGCCGTCGCGCTCCCCCTGGCGGTCGGCCGGGGCGTCGACCTGCCCGACGACGCGCTCTTCCACGTCGTCCCCCTCTTCGAGTGGCTCCGCACCGCGCTGCTGGAGGGTCGCTCGCCGTGGTTCGTGCCCGGCAAGCTCGGCGGCACGAGCCTGTTCGCCGACGCCTCCATCCACCCGCTGTACCCCGGCGTCTGGGGGGTGCTCGCGCTCGACGCGCACCACGCGCTCGTCGCGTCGATGGTCCTGCACGCCGTCGGCACCGTCTTCGCGGTCCGCTGGATGGCGCGCTCCTTCGGCGCCTCGGCCACCTCGGCCACGCTCGCGGGCGCCGGGGTCGCCGCGGGCACGATCGGGTGCCTGAGCGCGATCGACGTGATGGTCGACACGTGGCCCGTCTTCCTCTGGTTCCCGGTGGCTCTGGGCGCGCTGGAGCGCCTCCGCCTCGCGCCGGCGGACGACGCGGCCGCCGCGCGGCGCTGGACGGCGGTCGCGGGAGCGGCCGTGGCGCTGATGCTGCTGGGCAGCCACCTCCGGTACGGCGCCGCGGCGGGAGCCGCGCTCGGGGTGTGGGCGCTCTGGCGTCCGGGCCGCCGGGCGTGGGCTCTGGGCGCGCTCGCGATCGGCCTCGCGGGGGGCGCCGTCGCCCTCGTGCCCTCGCTCCTGGAGTGGCAGCACGCCGCGTCGGACACGGCCCGAGCGGCCGCGCTGTCGGTGCCGGCGCACGACCAGGTGGCGCTCTGGAACGTGCCCGGCCTGTTCGCCCCGAAGCCGCTCCGCCTCCGGCCCGACTGGTCGGTGGGGCTCGTGCTCGCGGCGGCGTTCGTCGTCGGAGGCGCGGGCACCCGCGACCGGCGCCTGTTCGCGTTCGCGATCGCGCTCTACGCGACGGGCATCGCCGGGGGAGTCCCGATCCTGCGCTACCTGTTCGCGCCCCTGCTGCTCGTCACCCACCCCGTCGACACGTTCTGGGGGGCGCTGGCGCTGCTCCCCGGCGCCGCGGTCGGCGCCCTCGCGCTGGACCGGCTCCTCGCCGAGGACCGGGTCGCGTTGGCCGCCCGGCTCCGGGGACCGGCCGGCGCGGTGCTCGGCGTCGTCCTCGCAGGCGGCGTCCTCCGCGTCGCGCTGGCCTCGTCGTGGCTGCCTTCGGAGGTGGAGCGGCAGGGCGTGCTCGTCGCCGCGCTCCAGGCCGCCGCGGTCGTGGCGGCGCTCGTCGTCGTCCTCCGGATGCCCCCCGGCCGGCGCCGCACCGCGGCCGTCGCGGCGATCGCGCTGATCGACCTGGCGGCCCTGGCGGTCCGCTTCCACACGGCCCTGCCGTCGGTCCCGCTGGAGCTGGCGGACCGGGTGGAGGACGCGGACGCCGAAGCCCTCGCCGGCGGCTACCTCCACCTCGGCGAGTTGGCCGACCTGGAGGGCTTCCTCTACGACACCGGGGGGATGGGGCCGAGCGCCGACCTCGCCGACGAAGGGGAGAACTTCGACGACCTCGCGCGGTACCTCCGGGAGAACATCGTCCACCTGCGCTGGCCCGTGCACCTCGGCGTGGGCCGGGGGATCCGGGGGGCGAGCGGGCGCGCGAAGATGCCGCCTCGCCGGCCCCTGGCGCTGCTCGCGCCGCTGGCGGACGCCATCGTCGGCGACGGCCCCGAGCGCAAGCGCCTGGAGGACGACCACCCCGAGCTGATCCGGCCGCTGTTCCGGGACGCCTCCGCCCTCGGCACCAACACGCTGCGCCTGATGCGCGTCCGCACCGCGGTCGGCGGGATCGACGGCTCGCTCCGGTTCGACGCGGGGCCGCCCCAGCCCCGCTGCTGGACTGCCCCGTCGGTGCGCGTGCTCGCCGGCGAGGACGAACGCGTGGCCGAGCTGCTGGCGGCTCCCTTCGACCCGGCGGCGCCCGCGATCGTCGAGGACCCGACCCTCGCCGAGCGCCCGCTCGTCCCCGCCACCGCCCGCTGCGACGACACCGGCGACGTGGCGGTGGAGGCGACCGGCCCGGCCCTCGTCGTGGTCGGCGAGACCTGGCACCCGGGCTGGCGCGTCGGCGACGGCCGGCCGACCTTCCCCGTCAACCAGGTCCACTTCGGCTTCTTCGCCGACGCCTCCGACGAGGCGCCCCTCGCCCTGCGGTTCGTCCCCCCGGGGCTGCTCCCCGCGGCGGGGGCGTCGGCGCTCGCCTGGCTCACCGTCGTCGGCCTCGCCCTCGCGGCGCGCCGGTCCGGGCGCGGGGCCTGAGGATGGTGCGGTCGCGGCGCGCGATCCACGCGGCGTCGGCCGCGCTGTTCGGCTTCGTCGCGATCACGGGGCTGTACGTGCTCCTCGCCGAGCTGTTCACGCCCGGCTACTTCCCGATGCTCGCCGCTCACGTGTACGTCGGCCTGCTCCTCGCGATCGCCGTGCCGATCGGGCTGGGGCTGCACCTGAAGCGGACGTCGTCGCCCGGGCTCCGGTCGATGCTGCCGGTGGTCGCGCTCCTCGCGATCCCGACCCTGCTGGTGGAGATCGCGCTGCGGGCGGAGATCCGGAGCGTGCAGGACGTGCCCAGTCGGGACGGGCTCGACCGGCTGTTCGGGGAGATCGCCCTGCTCGTCTGGGGCACCGACGGCGGCGACGGCGCCACGGTGGGGTCCGCGGCGGGCCTCGCGACCGGGCTGGCGCTCTTCTCCGCGGCGCTGGCGTGGTGGCTGCGCGAGCGGCAGCCGTCGGTCCCGGTGCGGTGGACGGGGGTGCTCGCGACGGCGGCGCTCATGCTCGCGGTGACGACCGGCCTGACCAGCTGGCTGGGGCGGGGGGACGCGCGCTTCGACGCGTTCGCTGCCCACTCCCTGGTCGGCCTCCTGTGCATCGTCGCGACCGTCGCCCACCTCCGCGCGCCCCGCCGGTGGCTCGGGCCGCGCCTCGGCGCGGTGGCGCTCGTGGCGGTGCTCGCGGGGGCGACCTGGGCGTGGGTCGAGACCTACCCCGAGGAGCACACCTGGCGCGTGCAGGACGACGTCCCCGAGATGGGCCCGCGGGACCTGCACGCCGACGGTGCAGACCTCGGGCAGCCGATCGACGCCTCGCTCCTCGAAGGCTCGGCCGGTTGCGGCGAGGCCGGCTGCCACGAGGCCCTCACCCACCAGTGGCAGGGGTCGGCGCACGCCTTCGCGGCGGACAACGCGCTGTACCGGGCGGTGGTGCGGCAGCTCGTGAGCGAGAGGGGCGCGGGCGAGGCACGGTTCTGCGCCGGCTGCCACGACCCCGTGAGGGCGCTCGCGGGCACGGTCGAGGCCGCGTACGCCGCCGGCGATCCGCCTCCCGGCGAAGGCGTCTCCTGCGTGGTCTGCCACGTGATGGTGGCGCACACCGGCGAGCCCAAGAACGGAGACGCCGCCTACCGCACGCCGATCCCCTACCCGGGCACCGACGAGGACCAGCGCGCGGCCCGGATCCGGCTCGATCCGCGCTACCACCGGATGACGATGACCTCGCCGCTGACCGTGCACCGCGAGCTGTGCGGCACCTGCCACCGCGTCCGGCTCGGTCCGTTCATGGGGGCCGCGGTCGAGGTCGAGGTCCAGAACGCGTACGAGGGCGAGGGCTCGATGGGGGGGTACGGCGGCACCAGCCAGCTCTGCAGCGACTGCCACCTGCCCACGACGACGGAGCAGCCGCGGCACAGCCTGCTGCTGTACGACCACCAGATGGGTGGGCTGAACCTCGATCTGCCGGCCTACGTGACCCACCCCGAGGCCGACCGGGCCGCCCTGGCGGACGGCGTGGCCCGAGTCGAGGCCATGATCGCGGGCGCGCTCCCCGACGGGCGCCAGTTCCCGCCCCCGCCCTTCGTGGCCGACTGGCCGCTGGCCGAGGGCGCGCCGGGGGTCCTCGCGGTCGAGGTGACGCCGACGCGCGTCGCCGACCAGCTGGCGGTGCGCGTGACGACCGGGAACCCCCGCATCGGGCACGCCTTCCCCGTGGGCCCCTTCGACCTGCGGGAGGTGTGGCTCCGGGTCGTCGTCCGGGACGATGCCGGAGACGCGATCGCGACCCTCGGCGCCCTGGACGCCGACGGCCGCGTGCCCGAGGACGCGCCCCGCCTCGGCGCCGTCGAGCTCGACCGGTCGGGGCAGCCGCTCCGGCGGCACCGCATCTGGGACGTCGCCGGCGTCCGCGACAAGCGCACGATCCCCCGCGGCGGCACCGTCACCGACGACGTCGTGCTGGCCCTGCCTCCGGACGCGGCCGGGCCCCTCACGGTCGAGGCGACCTGGCTGGTCCGCCGCACGAACCCCGACTTCGCCGCCTTCGCGCTGGGGCCCGAGCACCCCGGGTTCCCCGTCCACGAGGTGGCCTGGGGGCGGTCGCCGTGAGCCGGGCCCGGTGCGCCTGGTTGCTGGCGGTGCTGGCCGCCTGCCCCGCGCCCGACGACGACGACGACTTCGCCGTGGGCGACGACGACGACGACGACGCGACGGTCGAGACCCGTCCCCTGGGGCCGGGCTCCGAGGGGGACTTCGCCTGGGGCGACGACGTCGTCTGCGAGGACCCCTTCGCGGGGTGGGCCGGCCGCTTCGTCGAGGACGGCGCCGATCGCGGGCTGACCGAGGTGCTCGCGGGGGAGCTCATCGAAGACGGCGGCATCTACGAGGGCTACGCGTCCGTCGTGCCCGCCGACCTCGACGGGGACGGGGACCTCGACCTCGTCTTCGGGCACGACGGCGGCGCCGTGCACGCGTACCTCAACGACGGCGCCGGGGACTTCGACCCGGCCCCGACCTTCGAGTCGCCCCCGACGTGGCCGCACGGAGACCAGCCGCCGCTCCTCGCGGTGGCCGACCTCGACGGCGATGCGCTGCCCGAGGTCCTCGCCGTGGGGGAGCAGGCCTGGGTCTGGGACGACCTCGGGGACGGCTCGTGGGGCGCGCCCGCCGTGATCGCGGCGTCGTTCGACGAGCCCCCGGCGGCGCTGACGGTGGGCGACACCGACGGAGACGGCGACCTGGACGCCGTGCTCGGCACCTTCGCGGCGGGCCCCGACGGCCCGTACTTCCCGGAGCTCCTCCTCCTCAACGACGGCGCCGGGGGGTTCACCGTCGCGGGCGAAGTCGTCGCGACCGCCGGCCACGTCAGCACCCAGGCGATCACGCTGACGGATCGGGACCTCGACGGGGACCCGGACCTGTTCGTGGCGGACGGGATGTTCGACGCCGCCGCCCCCTCGGCCTTCTTCACCAACGACGGCAGCGGCGGCTTCACCGACGAGGCGGCGGCCCTGTCGGCGGACCTCGTGCTCGCGGGCATGGGGTTCGCGACCTGGGACTGGAACGGCGACGGCGCCTTCGACTACTGCGTGACCGACGTCGGGCCGGCGCGCTGCCTCGTGTCCGACGGCGGGGGCCGGTTCTTCGAGGCCACCGCCCAGATCGGGCTGGGGCCGGCGGAGCGGCCGTTCGAGGAGCTCGAGGTCGCCACGATCGGCTGGTCGCTGGACGTCGTCGACCTGGACCACGACGGCGTGCTCGACGCGGTGCAGGCGTCGGCCCCCGACTTCGGCACGGGCCTCGCCCCGGATCAGCTCCGCTGGCCGGACCTCGTGTGGCGGGGGACGTCCGACGGCGCGTTCGTCGACGTCACCGGCGGCTCCGGCTTCGGCACGTCCGACGCCAACTACGGGTCCGCGCCGGGCGACTTCGACGGGGACGGCAGCCAGGACATCGTCGTCGCCGGCCCCGGCCGCCGGCCCCGCCTCTACCTGAACCGGTGCAGCGCCGGGGGCTGGCTGGAGGTCGAGCTGCTCGGCCCCCCGGGCAACGCCGACGCCATCGGCGCCGTGCTGTGGGTCGACGGGGCGTCGCCGCGGGAGCTCCAGGGGCCGCGGGGGTGGGGGCAGCGGCCGAGCCGGTTCCACGTGGGCCTCGGGGACGCGACGGAGGCCTCGCTGGAACTCCGCTGGCCGGACGGTGCGGTCAGCACGATCGACCGGCTCCGGCCGCGTCGTCGCGTCGTCGTCACCCACCCTGCTGCGCGCTAGGAGCGGCGCCGCGCCCGCCGCGCGAGGTCGAGCACGGCCTCCACGGGGCCCTGAGCCCACCGCCGATCCCGGCCTATGCTGGACGATGGCGTGCGGCAGCTTCTCCCCGTCCTGATCCTCTCGGCGGCGTGTGGGTCGGTGCCCCCCGAGCCCGAGGCGACGCCCGGCGACCCGGCGGCGACGACCCCCGGCTACGACGACGGCAGCGCGCTCGCCGATCTCGGCTTCCGCCAGTCGCAGGTCGGTCCGGACGTCGGCTACTGGGCCCGGATCGTCGGCGGGGGGGTCGTCGCCGCCGACCTCGACGCCGACGGGTTCGACGACCTGTTCTTCCCCCAGGCCGCCGGCGCCAACGCGCTCTACTGGGGGCAAGGGGACGGCACGTTCGTCGCCGACGCCTCGCTCGCCTTCGACTCCGACGTCACCGTCGCCGCGTCCACCGCGGACGCCGACGGGGACGGCCGCCTCGACCTGCTGCTGCTCGGGCAGGACGTCCTCCGGTTGTTCCTCAGCGCCGGCGACCGCACCTTCGCGGAGACCGCCATGCCGCCCGTCGACGGCGTCGCGGCCACGTCCGCGTGGGGCGACCTGGACCTCGACGGGGACCTCGATCTGTTCGTCGGTGTCTATGCTGGAGACACGCCGTCGGAAGCCGCCGGAGGCACCGAGGCGGGGCGGCCCAACCTCTGGCTCCTCAACGACGGCGCCGCCACCTTCGAGCCCCTGCCCCCGCCCCCCGGCAGCGACGGCGCGCCCCTGCACGCCCTCTTCCGGGACTTCGACCACGACGGCCGCCCCGACCTGCTCCAGGTCAACGACTTCGGCCTCGAGGGCGACTGGAACACCATGCTCTGGATGCGCGACGGCGAGGGCGGCTGGATCGACCGCGCCTCCGAGCTCGGCATCGGGCTGCTCGAGTTCCCCATGGGCGCGCTCCACGACGACCTCGACGGGGACGGCGTCGAGGACCTCTGGTTCAGCAACATCGGCGCCACCCGCGTCTTCCAGGGGCTGGCCGAGGGCGGCTGGGTGGAGGTGTCCGGCCTGTGGGGCGCGGCCCTGCCGTCGCACCACGAGTCCGTGAGCTGGAGCGTGCTGCCCGTCGACCCCGACGGCGACGGCCGGCCCGGCGTCTACGTCACCTACGGGCCCATGTCCGAGCTCGACCACGTGCCCGACGACCCCGACGTCTACTTCGACCAGCCCGACCGGCTGCTCGTCCCGACCTCCGGCGCCGACGACGCCCCGAGCCCGTTCGCGGAGGCGCCCGCCGGTACGCTGGCGGGGCGGCTGGACGGCAACCACCGGGGCGTCGCCGAGGCCGACCTCAACAGCGACGGGGTGCCCGACCTCGTGGTCGGGGCCGTCAACGGCGAGCCGCTGGTGCTCCTCGGGCGGCCCGGCGGAGGGCGACGGCTGGCGGTCGAGCTGCGCGATCCGGCGTCGCCCAACGGGTTCGCGATCGGCGCCCGCGTCACCGTCGAGGCGGGGGGGCGGACGTGGAGCCGCGAGCTCGGCGCGGGCGGGCGCGGGAGCCAGAGCGGCGAGGGGCCCGTGCTCTGGTTCGCGGTCGGGGACGCCGGCGCGATCGACGGCCTGGCGGTGGCGTGGCCCGGCGGCGGGAGCGACGTCTTCGACGTGGACTGCGTGGACTGCCGGATCGTGCTGACGCGACCCTAGCGGGCGCGGGGGCGGGCGTCGCCTGGACGATGGACGCGCTGGCCGTCTGGTACCGTCTCCGGCCATGAGCCGGCTCCTCCTCGCGGCGCTCCTGACCCTCCTGTGCGCGTGCCCCGCGCCGGAGTCCGAGCCGGTCCCGGTCGTCCCCGAGGACCCCGGCCCCTGGCCGATCACCACGGGGCTGAGCGTGACGGACGTCGTGGTCAACCAGGGGGTCGAGATCGCGCTGCAGCGCGACGGCGAGCCGGTCGCCGAGCGGAACGCCCCCGTCGTCGCCGGGCGGCCGCTCCTCGTCCGCGTCGCCGTCGCCACGGACTTCCTCTGGAACCCGCGGGAGGTGCGCGCCGAGCTGACCCTGCTCCAGCCCGACGGGACGTCCGACCGGCGCGACCAGGTCGTCTTCGTCGACGAGGACGGCGACCTGCTCGACCCCGACACGACCCTGCACTTCCGGCTCGCGGCGACCGACGTCCTCCCGGGGACGCGCTTCGCCGTCAGCTTCTGGGCGACCCGGGACCTGGGCCAGGACGGCGACCCCGTGGCGTGGCCCGCGTACGGCGAGACGGCGCCGCTGCTGGCCGACGACGCCGGCGGCCTGCTCCGCGTCTGGCTCCTCCCCGTCCGCTACACCGCCGACGGCAGCGACCGCCTCCCCGACACCAGCCCCGAGCAGATCCGCCTCCTCGAGGAGACGCTCGCCGGGATGCTGCCGGTGCGGGCCGTCGAGCTGTCGGTCCTCGACCCGATCGAGACGACCGAGCACTGGGACAGCGGAGGCGCGTCCATGGGCGCGCTCCTGAGCCACCTGCGCGACCTCCGCGAGAACCTCCACGTCCCCTGGGACACGTACCTGTACGCGCTCGTCAGCCCCCGCAACACGTGGGGCGGGTTCTGCAACCTCGGCTGCACCGCGGGCATCTCCTACCGGCCCACCAACCCGATCAACGACCGCCTCCGCGTCAGCGTCGGGCTGGGCTTCACCGGGGTGAACGCCGCCTACGTGATGGTCCACGAGCTCGGCCACGCGCACGACCGGGGGCACGCGCCGTGCGGCAACGCCGGCAACGTCGACCCCGACTTCCCCTACGTCGGCGGCTGGATCGGGACGCGCGGGTACGACGTCGTCAACGACGTCCACTACGGCACCGTCGACGCGTACGACGTCATGGGGTACTGCGACCCGGACTGGGTGAGCGACTACACCTACGCGGCCGTCCACGAGCGGATGGGGGCGGTCGAGGGGCTGCGGGACGAGCACAGCGCCCGCGCGGTGGAGGACTGGACGGCGATCGACGTGTTCGGCGGCGAGGTCCGGAAGGTCCACCCGACGCGGTCGTTCGCGTTCACCCCCGAGGGCGATCGGGTCGACGTCGAGCTCCCCGACGGCCGCACGGTCGAGGGCTGGCGCGTCCCCATGACGCACATCGACGGGGCGACGATCTTCGTCCCCGGCGCGATCGACTAGCTCGAGCCGCCCGCCTTCCGGCGCTCCTCGTCGCGGACCTCGCGGCGGAGGAGCTTGCCCACCTTGCTGCGCGGGAGCATGTCCCGGAACTCGAACGCGTGGGGGACCTTGTAGGGGGCCAGTCTCTCTCTCGCGAACGCCTTCAGGGCGGCGCCGGAGACGCCGCGGGCGTCGTGGCGGAAGACGACAATCGCCTTGATCCGCTCGCCCGTCGCCTCGTCCGGGACGCCGACCACGCAGGCCGCGATCACCGCGGGGTGGTCCTGGAGGACCGCCTCGATCTCCGACGCCGAGACGCGGTAGCCCTTGTACTTGATGACGTCCGCGGTCCGCTCCACGAACCGGATCGACCCGTCCGGGCGGCGGATCACGAAGTCCCCCATCCGGTACCACGTGGACCCCTCGTGTTCGACGAACGCCGCCGCCGTCGCGGCCTCGTCGTTCGCGTACCGGCCGAGCGAGGGGGGGGACGCGACGAGCAGCTCGCCGACCTCCCCGTCGGGCACCGGATCCGTCGTCTCGGGGGCCACGACGAGCGTCCGGTAGGACTTCAGCGGCCACCCGATCGACCCCGCCTCGGGCTCGACGTCGAGCTTGCCGTAGGTCACGTGGCCCACCTCGGTGGAGCCGTAGACCGGCTGGATCGTCGTCCCCGTCCGCGCCTTCCACCGCTCGGACGTCTCCACCGGGAGCGCGTCGCCGCCGCTGAAGCAGACCCGGAGCGAGGACAGGTCGTAGCGGTCGACCCGGTCGCACTCCAGCAGCATCCGGTACATCGCCGGCACGCCGAGCATCCAGCGGACCCCATGGCGGCCGATCGCGGCCAGCGCGGCGTCGGGCTGGGGGACCGGCATCAGCACCGTCGGGTTGCCGCAGTTCAGGCCGACGGCGATGAAGAACCCGCGCGGCATGATGTGGAACAGCGGGGGGACCATCAGGAGCGGGTCCTTCCCCGGGCGGATGTGGCCGGCGAGCACGTCGTCGACGACGTCGCGGACGTACGCCACCTCGGAGGTGTGGTTCGCGGGGACCGCCTTGGGGAACGCCGTCGTGCCGCCGGTGAACATCAGCTGGGCGAGGTCCCGGTCGGGGTCGACGGTGACGTCCGGCGGGTCCGGCGGCGCGCCCCTCAGCAGCGTCCCGAAGCCGTGGACGTGGTCGAAGCGGCCGACCGATCCGCGGGGGATCCGGTTCAGGAGGTGGCCGGCGGCGCGCTTCCACGCGGGGAGGAGCTCGGTCAGCGACGTGACGACGATCCGCTTCAGGCCGGCCTCGCCGCCGGCGAAGACCTGCTGGACGTAGCCGAAGTTGGTGTCCAGGCAGATCGCCGTCTCGGCGCCGGCGTCGCGGATCATCGGGGCCAGCTCGTGGGCCGTGTAGATCGGCGAGACGGGGACGACGGCGGCGCCGAGGCGCTGCACGGCGAAGGACGCGATGACCTGTTGGGGCGAGTTCGGGAGGTAGACGAGGACGCGGTCGCCGGGGCCGACGCCGAGGCGGTGCAGCGCGGTCGCGAACCGGAGGACGGCCTCCTTCAGGGCGCCGAACGACGTGCGCGTGCCGAGGAAGATCAGGGCCGTCGCGTCGGGCTGCCGGTCGGCGACCTCGAACAAGCGGGTGTAGGTCAGCTCGCCGGACACGCCGTCCTCAGGTCCCGAAGTACGCCGCGCGGACGTCGGGGTTGGCGAGGAGCTCGGCGCCGGTCCCCTCCAGCACGGGGGAGCCGTTCTCGAGGATGAGCGCCCGGTCGACGCAGGGGAGCAGCGCGCGGGCGTACTGCTCGGTGACGATCACCGAGATCCCGCGCTCCGTCCGGATGGCGGGGATCGCGTCGGCGACGACCCGCTGCAGCGCCGGCGCCAGCCCGAGGAGCGGCTCGTCCAGCAGCAGCAGCCGCGGCTGGGCCATCAGCGCGCGGCCGATCGCCGCCATCTGCTGCTCGCCGCCGGACAGGAAGCCCGCGCGGCGCTTGAGCAGGCCCCGCAGCGGGGGGAACAGGTCCAGCACGAAGTCGAGCGTGGCGCGCGCCTGGGCGGCGGTGGCGAGGTGGGCGCCGATCTTCAGGTTCTGCAGGACCGTGGACTCGGCGAACAGCCGCCGCCGCTCGGGGCACAGGACGATCCCCCGGCGGGCGCGGGCGCTCGCCTCCAGTCCCCCGATCGGCTCCCCCTCGAACGTCAGCGTCCCGAACGTCGCGATCCGCTCGCCCCCCCGCATCCGCTCCTTGCGGGCGAGGTCCACGACGATGCCGGACAGCGCGTACATCAGCGTGGACTTGCCCGCCGCGTTGGCCCCGAAGACGCCGACCACCTCGCCGCCCTCGCAGCGCAGGGAGACGCGGTTCAGGGCCGCGAGGTTCTCGTAGTAGACGACCAGGTCGCGGGCCTCGATCACGGCGCCGCCTCCTCGGGGCCGAGGTAGGCCGACCGGACCTCGGGGTGGTCGAGGACCCCCTCGGGGGGGCCGTCGGCGATGACGCGGCCGAACGACAGCGCCACCACCCGGTCCGCCACCGCGAACAGCTCCCGGAGCCGGTGCTCCACCATCACCAGCGTCATCCCCCCGTCCCGGAGCCGCTCGATGAGGGGGACGAGCGTCGCGATCTCGCCCGGCGACAGCCCCGAGAACGCCTCGTCGCAGATCATCAGGCGCGGCTGGAGCGCCAGCCCGCGCCCCAGCTCGAGGCGCTTGAGGTAGCCCGTCGGGAGCGTGCCCGCGCGCTGGCGGGGGACCCGGGAGCCGCGCTCGAACCCGAGCTCCTCGAGGAGGTCCAGCGCCCGCGTGTCCCGATCGCCGCGGCCCCCCAGGCGGCGCGCGCGGGGCGAGCAGAGCGGCACGACGAGGTTCCGCCAGGCGGGGAGGCCGGACCACGGGCGCATCACCTGGAAGGTCCGGGCGACGCCGAGGTCGGCCACGCGGTGCGGCTTCAGGCCGGTGATGTCGCGGCCGTCGAACCGGACGGTCCCGCCGGTGGGGCGGACGAAGCCGGTGATGCAGTTCACGAGCGTCGTCTTGCCCGAGCCGTTGGGGCCGATGATCCCGACGATCTCGCCCGCCCGGACGGTCAGGTCGACCCCGTCGAGCGCGCGGACGCCCCCGAACCGGCGGGCGAGGCCGGCGACCTCCAGCAGGGGCGCGCCGCCGGTCACGCGTCCACCCGGCGCTCGAACTGGTGGTACTTGCGCGCCGCCCAGTTCAGGAGCCCCTCGGAGCGGAGCACCACGAACCCGGTCAGGAGCAGCGCGTAGAGCACGATGCGGAGGCTGCCGAAGTCGCGCAGGAGCTCGGACAGGGGGACGAGGATCAGCGCGCCCACGACCCCGCCCGCGAGCGTCCCCGTCCCCCCGATGACCGCCGCCGCGATCGGCATGATCGACAGGTCCAGGGCGAACGAGGAGATCCCCGCCCCCTGGTACAAGTGGGTGTACCAGGCGCCCGCGAAGCAGGCGGGCAGCGCGGCGAGGAAGACGGCCCGGGTGCGGACGGCGGTGACGTCGATGCCGGCCGCCCGGACCGCCTGGTCGTCCTCCCCGGTCGCCCGGATGACCAGCCCGACGTCCTCGTCGGCGAGCCGCCGCAGCCCGAACAGGAACAGGAGCGTGGCGCCGACGAGCCCGTACGCCTCGACCCATTCCGAGCCGAACCCGGCCACCCCCCCCAACCCCACCGTCCCCCCGAGGACGTCCCCCGCCTCGATGATCCGGGCCATCAGCAGCGGGTACATCAGCGTGACGATCGCGAAGTAGATGCCCCGGAGCGGCAGGCAGGGGCGGATCAGGAGGGTGCAGAACGCCGCTCCGACGACCGTCGCGAGGGGGATGGAGAGGGCGGTGGGGAGGCCCCACGTCGCGCTCGCCACGGCCGCCCCGTACGCGCCCACGCCGTAGAAGAAGGCGCCGCCGAGGCAGACGAGGCCGGCGAAGCTCGCGAGGAAGTCGAAGGAGATCGCGAGCAGCGCCATGACGCAGACCGACAGCGCCACGCGGCCCCAGTAGGGGTACGGGATCAGGAGCACGGGGAGGAGGAGCAGGCCGCCGATCAGGAGCGCGCGGGGGGCCGCGAGGTAGGCGAGCTCGCGGACCGACGACAGGGCGTACACCGACTCGGCGCGGACCCGGATCCCGCGGTCCAGGCGCTCGATCCGGCGGTCGGGGGAGGGCTCCACGTCAGACCCGCTCGGCCAGCTGCTTGTGGACCCCGAACAGCCCCGAGGGGCGGACGATCAGCGTCCCGATGATCGCGAGCAGCATGACGACCATCTGGTAGTGGGGCTTGCCGTAGGCGACGGTCAGCGACTGCGCGAAGCCGAGGAGGAGCGCCGCCGCGATGGTCCCCGGCCAGCTCCCCAGCCCGCCGACGACGCACACCGCGATCGCGTAGATGAGGACCTTGTAGCCCTCCTCCACGACGACGTTGCCCAACGGCAGGAGCACGATCGCGCCGAGCCCCGCCAGCGCCGAGCCGAGGGCGACGGCGAGCGTGGCGGTCCGGTCGCTGTCGATGCCGAGCATCATCGCCGCCTGCTCGTCCTGGGCGACCGCCCGCATCGCCCGGCCCGGCCGCGTCCAGCTGGTGAACGCCCACACCGCGGCGGTCATGGCGATCCCGACGAGGACGACCGCGACGCGCTGGTGGTCGACGGGCACGCCGAAGACGTCGACGGTCCCCTTCGAGAGCACCGGCAGCGTCTGCGTCGTGCCCCTCAGCCCGAAGAACCGCATCCCCTCGAGCAGCGCCAGGCCGATCGCGTAGGTCGCGATCATCTCGGACATCTCCATGCCCCGGATGCGCCGCAGGACGACGACGTAGAGCAGCACCCCGAGGAGCGCGGCGGCGGCCAGCGCCCCGGCCACGGCGACGCCGAAGGGGAGGCCGAGCTCGCGGGTCAGCCCCCACGCGACCCACCCGGTGAAGACGTAGATCGCGCCGTGGGCGAAGTTCGGCAGCCGGCCGACCCCGTAGACCAGGGAGAAGCCGTACGCCATGAGGATCAGCGCGAAGCTCTGGATGGTCCCGTAGACGACGATGTCCAACGGGGGGCTACTCCTCCATCCAGGGGGGCAGCTTCAGCGTGCCCACGGCCGCGGCGGGGGGCCAGACGGTGACGCGCTCGCCGTCCTGCCACTGGAACACGCTCCCCACGACGCCCTCGTTCGGGTCCGTCGACGCGATCACCTGGTGCGTCTTCGGGTCGAAGCGGACGCGCCCGTAGACCCCCATCAGGTCGATCGCCTCCAGCGCCGTCACCACCGCCTCGGCGTCCGTCGTCCCCGCCCGCTCGACGGCGTCCTTCAGCGAGTAGACCGCCATGTAGCTGCTCGACGCGCCGTACCCCTCCGGGGGGAGGCCCCAGCGCTGCTCGTAGGCGGCGACGAAGCGGGGGGTCCACTCCGTCAGGTTCGAGGCGGCGTTGCCGGCGTTGATGAGGTCGACGACGGTGTACTCGGCGCTGCCGTCGCTGGCGTCCCAGAAGCCCGGCTGCTCGGCGGCGGACATGAAGCCGACGGGGAGGCTGGCGAGCCGAAGCGACTTCCACTGCCGGAGCAGGTTCGACGTCTCCGGCATGTCCATCCAGATGAAGATGATCTGCGCCTTCGCCCGCCCCGACGCGAGCAGCCCGGGGGCGAAGTCGGTCGTCCCGGTGGGGTAGATCTCGTGGCCGACGACCTCGAAGCCGCCGTCCTTCAGCAGCCCCTCGACGAACTCCCCCGCCCGCCGCGCGTGGGCGACGTCCTGCACCATGATGGCGACCCGCGACAGCCCGTGGTCCGTCCGGAGCCCGCCCAGCACGGTCATCAGGTCCTTGCCCAGCGTGATGACCTCGCTGGTGTTCCGGAAGCAGTACTTGTAGGCGTCGTAGTTCTCCGCGACGGCCTTGTGGTAGGCGGGGGACAGCACGCCCGTGGTGATGATCGAGACGCGCTGGTGGCGGCTGAGCAGGTCCATCACCGCCATCGCCGCCTCGGAGCGGACGGGGCCGCCGACGAGGAAGTCGACGCGCTTCTGGAGGATCAGCTTCTCGACCGCCTTGATCGCGTCGTCGAGGGGGACGCCGGGCTCGAGGTCGCGGGTGTCGATGACCTCGTAGGCGAGCTTGCGCTCGACGCCGCCCACGTCGACGCCGCCGGCCGCGTTGATCTCCTCGACGGCGAGCACGATCCCGCGCTCGGCGGCCCAGCCGTACAGGTAGGCGCGGGAGACGGGGACGCCGATGAGGATGGGATCGGGCTCCGCGGGGGCGGCCGCCGTGGAGGCCTCGTCGTCGGAGCCGCAGCCGAACCCCGCCGGGAGCGTCAGGGCGAGGGCGAGGAGGAGGGCGGGGAGGGCGCGGTGCATCGGCGGGAGGCCGGAGACTAGGACGGGCCGGCCCCCTTCCGCAAAGCGGGGCGGGGGTCAGGGCGCCTCGGCGACGCCGCTGCCTTCGACGACGCGGAGGCGCTGGTTGGGGACGACGCCCTCGATCGTCTCCGTCGCCCCCCCGACCCAGCGGACGGTGACGCTGTCGACGGCGTCGAGATCCGCGAGCCCGAAGTGGACGACGCGGGAGGACTGGGCGTTGACGTGGGCCCCGGGGCCGCGGACGTCGCGCATCTGGGTGTCCCCGCCGGCGGTCAGGGTGACGCGGGCCCCGAGGGCGTCGCGGTTGCTCGTCGTCCCCTCCAGCTCCAGCTGCACCCAGCTCCGGTCCTGGCCGACGGTGTTCTCGAAGACGGCGTCCTCGATGACGATGTCGAGGTCGCCGTCGGTGTCGAAGTCCGCCCACACGAGGCTGACCGTGTCGTGCCGCTGCAGGCCCGCCTCGTGGGTGACGTCGAGGAACGTGCCGTCGTCGTTTCGGTAGAGGCGGCTGTAGTGGTTCGGGTAGATGGACGCGATCGCGAGGTCGAGGTCCATGTCGTGGTCGAAGTCGGCGAACGTCGCGTTGAAGTCCCCCTCGTCGTAGAGGAAGCCGCGCTGCTCGGTCTCCGGGTAGAAGCGGTAGTCGGGCGGGCCCTGGTTGACGAGGAACTGGCTCGGGTCGGACCACGGGTGCTCGCGGGGGTGGGCGAGGTTGGCGACGTACAGGTCCATGTCGCCGTCGTTGTCGAAGTCGCCGAAGTCGCCGCCGTAGCTGTGCCCGCCGGTCAGCAGGGGGTGGCCGGACTCGATGCCGTCGAAGGCCGCGTTCACGTCCTCGGCGACGTCGACGAAGGTGCCGTCGCCCTGGTTGGCCCAGAGCTGGTTCGGGTAGAGGTGGTAGTTGCTGACGTAGATGTCCTGGTGGCCGTCGTTGTTCCAGTCGTTCCAGAGCACGCCGTACACCGAATACGGGTAGGTCAGCTCGAGCCCGGCGGCCTCGAACGCGTCGGTGAAGGTGCCGTCGCCGTTGCCTTCGAAGTAGCGGTCGGGGTGGGCGGGGTGGTCGGGGTAGGTGATCAGCCAGTTGCCCCAGTAGACGTCGAGCGCGCCGTCGCCGTTCGCGTCGCCGAAGCCGGCGCCGGTGGACTGGTCCCAGACCTCGACGCCCGAGCCTTCCAGCTCGGTGAAGTACCCCGCGCCGTCGTTGAGGAGGACGTGGTTGGTGGTGGCCTCGTCGGTGGTGCCGTCGCAGTCGTTGTCGAGGTTGTCGCCGACTTCGAGCGCGTCGGGGTGGACGACGTCGAGCGTGTCGTCGCAGTCGCCCTCGGACAGCGCGACGCCGTCCCCGTCGGCGTCCTGGTCGTCGAGGCCGTCGTCGGCGACGCCGTCGCAGTCGTCGTCCCGCCCGTTGCCGGCGACCTCCTCGGCGTCGGGGTGGATGGCGGCGTCGCCGTCGTGGCAGTCGACGGACTTGTCGAAGCCGTCGCCGTCGTCGTCGGGACCTGCCCACGTGGTGGTGAAGGCGTCGGCGTCGCCGTCGTTGTCGAGGTCGGCGAAGAAGGTGGTGCCCGCGACGACGTCCTCGGGGAAGCGGCCGTCGGTGGACTCCGTGAAGCCGCCGGCGCCGTCGCCGAGGTAGACGGTGGGGCCGCCGGACAGGACGAGGTCCTCGTGGCCGTCGCCGTCGACGTCTGTCACGTGGGGGGCCGAGCCCGTGCCGAACGGCCCGGCGAGCGGCTGGAACCAGCGGTCGGCGTCGGACCACGCGCAGAAGAAGCGGCCGCGGAGCTTCATCCGGAAGTTGGCGTCGGTGGACCAGGGGAAGAACTCGCCGGGGACGAGCATGAGCGCCTGGGAGGAGCCGTCGGGTCCGAGGGTCTCCTTGACGACGCCGGGGCCGCCTTCGAGGCGCTCGCTGACCACGTGGTAGTGCTGCGTGGGGAGGAGGAAGACGTCGTGCTCGCGGACGTCGAAGTTGACGTACGTCTCGGGGTCGACGACGTCCAGCGTGCCCTCGATGGGGGGGACGAGGTCGGCGTCGGGGTTGTCGACGTCGGGGTAGGAGCGGCCGAGGCTGGTGGTGAGGCGGACGCGGTAGGGGCCGGCGGGGCCGGCGAAGCGGACGCGGATCTCCTCGACGTGGAACGGCTGCGGGGGGATGACCTTCTGGCTGTGGACGGTGCCGGCGGGGAGGTCGAACCAGCCGTAGTAGTTGCCCTGGAGGTCGGGGACCTGGGCGTCCTCGACGGTCTCCTCCCAGGGGACGTCGCAGAAGCGGTCGAAGTCGGCGGTCGGGCCGAGGGCGGGGGCGGGGGTCGGCTCGGGCTCGGGCTCGGCGGACGGGCAGCCGGCGAGGAGCGCGGCGAGGGCGGCGGCGGCAGCGACGCGGCGCACGTCCCTCACCGCACCCGGAAGACGTCGGCGTTGTACCCCCAGGCGACGCCCCCGCCGGTGAACACGGCGGCCTGGACGGAGACGGGGAGGACGTGGGTCGCGGGGACGCCGCCCATCTCGAAGGGGTCCTCGCCGACGTCGCCCATCGTGGCGCTGGAGTCGGGGTCGGACGCCCAGAGGTAGTGGGCGCTGACGGAGCCGTCGGCGGGCCAGTCGCCGGGCTGGCCGCCGCAGTCGCCCCCGCGGCCGGGGGTGAGGAGGAACCAGTCGCCGCCGGAGCCTTCGACGTAGACCTCGAGGCCGCTGCCGCCGCCGTCCTGCCAGTCGCCCCCGTCGTCGTCGCCGGCGACGGCGACCATGCGGGCGCCGGGGTGGAGCTCGCCGAGGACGGGTCGGAGGGCCTCGATCTGCGACGGCAGGTAGGGCTCGCCGGAGTCGGGGTGGGCGTAGCCGACGTCGAAGGCGACGAGGGCGCTCGCCTCGAGCACGACGTCCTCGACGACGTCGTCTTCGTGGCCGATGTGGACGAAGTTGAAGGCGGCGTCGTCGGCGCACTTGAGCCAGGGGTTGTCCTCGGCGCGGGAGACGACGAGGACGCCGTCGGCGTCGTCCAGGGCGAGCCGGATCCAGCCGCCGCCGTCGTCGGTCATGTCGCAGGCGACGACGAAGGCGGGCTCGGTGGGGTTGCCGCCGTCGACCCAGTAGTCGCCGTCGTCCAGGTCCGGCGCGAGGACGAGGAGGTCGGCGCAGGAGGGGACGGCGCACTCGGCGTCGAGCCCGTGCCGGTCGGTGCAGTCGGGCCCCGGATCGGGCGTCGGCTCGGGGGTCGCGGTGTCGTCGTCGTCGTCCAGCGGACCGCCGGTGGGGCAGGCGGTCAGGAGGAGGAGGAGGGCGAGGCCGGGGATCGGGGGACGCATCGCGTCCGGGCAGGTTACGTCATGGCGCGACGAAGCCGGGGGGCACCGTCGGCGGGGCTGAGTCCGGCTCGCGGTCGCCCTCAGATCGCGACCGCCGGGGCGGCCTCCTCGGTGGGGACGTCGGGGACGTACAGGCGTCGCTGGAGGGGGCCGGCCGCGGCGATGAGGACGAGCCCGACGGCGGCCCCCGCGAGCGCTCCCCAGAGGTGGAGATCGCTCGCCGCGGGGACGTTGTCGCGGAGCCACGTCAGCCCCGCCGCCGTCGTGATGCGCGCCGCCATCCAGGCGCCGACGACGGCCGTCGTGGCCCGCCAGTGGTGGTCGCCTCCGATCCGGGACAGGAGCAGGGGGCCGACGAGGACCTCGCCGAGGGCGAGGAGCGCGAACACCGCGACCAGCTGCTCCGGCGCCCGGTTCGGGTCGAGCAGGGTCACCCCGAGCGAGAGGATCGCGAGGCCGAGGCCGGCGACGCGGAGGGCGGGGACGTTGCGCCGGGCCGTCGCGAGGACGACGAAGCACGCGCTTACGAGCAGGCCGAACCAGCCGACGAAGGCGGGGTTGACCAGCTCCCACCAAGCGCCGCTGAACAGGGTGGGGAGGTACACGGGGACGCCGAACACGTATCCGGTCGCGCTGGAGTAGGAGCCGCCGATCCCGCTGAACATCGGCGCCGCGGCGTCGAACCACGTCATGGCCGCGCTGTAGGGGAGCACCACCACGACGCCGAGGGCCGCCGCCGTCGCCACCACCGGGAGGTCGAGCCGCTCGGTCACCGCCTCTGCGTCGGCGTCCGGGTCGCGGGTCAGGAACCAGCCCGCCCACAGGAGCGCTGCGAGGCTCGCGGCCACGCCCGCCAGAGTGGCCGCCGAACCGTAGGCGAGCACGCCGCCGCCCTGGTTCAGGAGCATCTCCCAGAGCACCGGCCCGGCGATGGCCGTCCCCCCCGCTAACGCCCACAGCCCGATCACCATCGCGTTCCGGGCGGCCTCGTAAGGGCGGGGGAAGGGGAGGACGGCGGCGGCCCACAGGCACGGCGCGATGACGCCGTAGCCCAGCGCCGCGCCGTTCCGGGCGGCGTCCATCCACGCCGGCCCGACCACGGGGACGAGGAACCAGGACAGCGCGACGAGGAACAACCCGCCCGCGAGCACCAGCCACGGCCCGACTGCCACCGCCGCCGCCGCCGCCGCCGCGATCCCGACGAGCGTCAGCGTGCGCTCCGTCGTCCCGGCGTAGGCCGCGATCTCGGCGTAGTGCCCGTCGACGAGGATCGGGTGCGTTCCCCACCACGCCCACGCCTGGAGGGTCAGGATGGCGGGGAGGAAGAGGACCGCCGCGAGGCGCCGGCTGGGACGCACCCCTCAGAGCTCCCAGGTGTCCCAGGTGGTGAAGAGGCGGGCGTCGACGCCGGCGGCGCGGGCGGCGGCGACCAGGTCGGCGCGGTCGTCCCAGAACACAACGGGGCGGCCGGCGGCGACCACCGCAGCGAGCTCGTCGAAGGCCCCGGGGTCCGCTTTGACGCGGCCGCGCTCGAAGCTGAGGAGGTAGCGGTCGAAGCCGCGCAGCCAGGGGTGGTCGTCGAGGACGCGGGCGAAGTGGGCGGGGTCCGTGTCGGACAGCATCCAGAGCTCGCGGCCGGCCGCCCGCAGCTCGGCGAGGGCGCGCGCGGCGGCCGGGCGGGGGGTGAAGATCGCGGTCCACGACTTGAGCAGCGCCTCGACGTCGGCGTCTCCGGCGAGGCCCCCGAGGAACGCCCGGGGGGAGAGCCGCCCGCGGTCGAGGTCGTGCTTGGGCGGCGTCGACGGCGCCGCCCGGGCGACGTCCTCGGCCAGACCCGCCGCGACGGCCCCGGCCACCCACCGCTCGAAGTCGACGTCCACGAGGACGTTCCCGAGATCGAAGACCAGCAGCGGGTCGGTCACGGGCCGAAGGTTGACACGCCGGGGCGCGCCGGATAGTAAGTAAGCAATCACTTACTAACGGGGTGCGAAATGGCCCGACCGCGACAGTTCACCGACGCGCAGATGCTGGAGGCCGCCCGGGAGGCGTTCCTCGAGCAGGGGCCCGGCGTCTCGACCACGGCGATCGCCGAGCGGCTGGGGGTGTCCCAGGCCGCGCTGTTCAAGCGGTTCGGGACCAAGGAGGGGCTGCTGCTGAAGTCGATGCTCCCCGACGGGCCGCCGCCGTTCGTGGGGCAGCTGCTCGGCGGCCCCGATCCCGACCGGCCGCTGACCGATCAGCTCGCCGAGTTCGGGCGCAACGCCGTCGCCTTCCTGCGCGAGATGATGCCCCGCATCCAGTGCATCCACGCCGCCGGGCTCGAGCCCGCGGACCACTTCGGCGACGCCGAGAACCTCCCCCCCGTCGTCGTCCGGCGGCTGCTCACGACCTGGCTGGAGGTCGGCCGGGACCAGGGCCGGATCGCCGGCGACGTCGACCTCGAGACCGCCGCCAGCGCGCTGATGGGGGCGTTCCAGTTCCGCGCCTTCCTCGGCCGCTTCTGCGGCGGGGCGGTCGCCCCCGAGGACGACGGGGACTACGTCGAGGGCGTCGTCGGCGCGCTGTTCCGCGGATTGGAGCCCCGATGAGAGCCCCCCTGCAGACCCTGTCCCTCCTGCCGGCGGCGGTCCTCCTCTCCGTCGCCCCCGCCGCCCCCGCCGCCGCCCAGTCGCCGCTCTCGTTCGGGGACGCCGCCCTCGACGGCGCCATCGACCGCGCGCTCGCCGCCAACTACGACGTCCAGGCCGCCCGCGCCCGCCTCGCCCAGGCCGACGCCCTGTCGTGGACCGCCCGCGCGTCGCTGATGCCGCAGCTCAGCTTCGGCCTCGGCGTCAACGTCCAGCCCTACGACGCCCTGACCTTCGGCCGGCCCGACTTCGAGATCGAGTGGCCCGACATCCCCGGGTTCGAGCCCCCCGAGGAGGACGAGGACGAGGACCCGGCCCTGTTCTGGTCGGGCTCGGCCATGCTCAACCTCGGCTGGCAGCCCGACGTCTTCGCCCGCCAGGCCCACGCTCACAAGGCGTCGCGGCTGGACGTGCGGGCCGCCGCGGGGGACCGCGACGCCCTCGCCCAGGCCACCGCCGTCCGCGTCGCCGCCGCCTGGTTCGACCTCGCCGCGGCGAAGGCGCGCGTCGCCGTGATCGACGAGCAGATCGCGACCAACGAGCAGGTCCTCGCCGTCGCCGAGCTGCGGTTCGCGTCGTCGGACGGAGGCGGGCTCGACGTCGCCCAGCAGCGCGGCCAGCTCGCGGCCACCCGGGCGCTCCTCCCCCCCGCCCGCGCCGCCGTCCGGCAGCTCCGCGAGCAGCTCCGCGTGCTGCTCGCGCTGGAGCCCGGCGAGGAGTTGATGGAGCCCCGGGCGGAGATCCCCGAGCCGGCCCACACCATCGACCCCGTCCTCGACGAAGCGGCGGTCCAGGCGACCGTCCAGGCCGACCCCGACGAGCTGACCGCGGACCGCCCCGACCTGCGCGCCGCCGTCGCCCGCGCCGAGGCCGCCCGCGCCCGCCACGTCAGCGCCGGGCTGGGGCTGCTCCCCACGCTGCAGCTGTCCGGCAACGCCGGCGTGCAGGGGGTCCACGCGGACGAATTCGACACCCTCTGGACCTGGGGCGCCGGTGCGACCCTGTCCGTCCCGATCTTCTCCGGCCTCGGCCCCTGGGGGAGCGTGCGCCAGGCCCGCGCCGCCGAGGTCGCGGCCGCTGCCACCCTCCGGCAGGCCACCGCGACGGCGCAGGCGCAGGTCGCGTCGGCGGTCGCGCGGGAGGACGAGGCGATCGCGCAGCTCGTCGCCACCGAGGCCCAGCTGGAGGCCGCCGAGATCGCGTTCACGATCAGCCTCGATCGCTACACGTCGGGCCTGACCGGCTACTCCGGCGTGCTGCTCGCGCTGGCGTCCAAGCAGGCCGCCGAGCTGAGCGCCATCACCGTCCGCCGCGAGCGCCTCGCCGCCCGCGTCGCCCTGCTCGACGCCCTCGGCCGCGTCGAGCTCCCGGAGGTCCGCTGATGTCCCTGCCCCGCCCCCTCCGGATCGCGCTGCCGTTCGCCATCGTCGCGTTCGGCCTGATGGCCGCCGTCCTCCTGGTGAAGACGCGGAGCAAGGCCGAGCGCTCGCAGGCACCGCCGCGCGCTCCCGTCGTCGACGTCCTCGAAGCCGCCCCCGGCGATCTCGTCGCCACCGTCGAGGCGACCGGCGTCGTCGTCCCGTCCCGCGAGGTCGCCATCGCCGCCGAGGTCGGGGGGCGGGTCGTCCGCGTCAGCGACGCGCTGGTGCGCGGGGGCCGCTTCGCCCCCGGCGACGTCCTCTTCTCCGTCGACGCCCGCGACTACGAGCTCGCCGTCCGCCAGGAGGCCAGCCGCGTGCAGCAGGCCGAGCTCGAGCTGGCCCTGGAGCGCGAGCGCGGGGCCGTCGCCGCCCGCGAGCTGGACATGCTCGGCGCCGGGTCGTCGGACGCCCCCGGCGCCGGCGCCCTGGCCCGCCGCGAGCCCCACCTCGCCACCGCCGAGCGCGCCCTGGAGGCCGCCCGGAGCGCGCTGGAGCGGGCCGAGCTGAACCTCTCCCGGACCACCGTCCGCGCGCCGTTCGCCGCCGTCGTCCGGAGCGAGACCGTCGAGGTGGGGCAGGTCGTCCAGCCCGGGATGGCGGTCGCGACGCTCCTCGGGAGCGAGCTGTTCTGGGTCGACATCAGCGTCCCCGTGGACCGCCTCCGCGTGCTCGACGTCCCCGGCCTGGGGGGCGCCGACGCCGGCTCCGCGGCGGTCGTCACGCAGGATCTCGGGGGCAACGGCGGCCTCGCCCGGACGGGCCGCGTCGTCGGCCTCGCCGCGGACCTCGACCCCCGCACCCGGACGGCCCGCGTGCTCGTCGGCGTCGACGCCCCCCTGGATCCGCCCGAGGGCGGCCTGCCGCTGCTCCCCGGCGCCTTCGTCGAGGTCGCCGTCAGCGGCCGTACGCTCCCCGGCGCGATCGCCGTCCCGCGGACTGCGCTGGTCGACGGCGACGCCGTGTGGGCCGTCGGCGCCGGCGACGCGCTCGTCCGCCGCGCCGTCGAGGTCGGCTGGGAGCAGGCCGACACGGTCGTCGTGGTCGGCGGCCTCGACGCCGGCGACCGGGTCGTCACGACGAAGATGTCGCTCCCCATCGAGGGGATGAAGGTCCGCGTCGCGGGCGCCGGCGCCGAGGGCGACGACGCATGAGGACGGTCGGCCCCATCGCCTGGATGGCGCGCAACCCCGTCGCCGCCAACCTGCTGATGCTGCTCATCTTCGCGGGCGGCTTCCTGGGGATGTGCAACGCCAAGAAGGAGGTGTTCCCCGCGTTCTCGCCGGACGTCATCGCCGTCGCCGTTCCCTACCCGGGGGCCAGCCCGGCGGAGGTCGAGCAGGGGATCGTGCTCGCCGTCGAGGAGGCCGTCCGCGGCATCGACGGCGTCAAGCGCGTCAACAGCCAGTCGGCCGAGGGCTCCGGCACCGTCACCGTCGAGTTGCTCATCGACGCCGACGCCGACCAGGTGCTGTCGGACGTCAAGACGGCGGTCGACCGGATCCGCTCGTTCCCGGAGGAGGCCGAGGACCCCAAGGTCGCGCTGGCGTCGCGCCGGAGCCACGTCATCAGCGTCCTCATCGCCGGCGACGTCGGCCGGAAGACGCTCCACGGGATCGCTGAGAAGGCGCGCGCGGACCTCCTCGGCACGGGCGAGGTCACGCAGGTCTCCATCGGCGGGGTGCCCCCCCTGGAGGTCGCGATCGAGGTGCGCCGGTCCAGCCTGGAGGCGTACGGGCTGAGCTTCGTGGACGTCTCCCGCCAGGTCGCGGCGGCGAGCCTGGAGCTCCCCGGCGGCGGCATCGACACGAGGGCGGGCGAGATCCTCGTCCGCGTCGCCGACCGGAAGCGGGACGGAGACGAGTTCGGGGACATCATCGTCGCCGCGACGGACGACGGCTCGGTGGTGCGGCTGCGGGACGTCGCCGCGATCACGGACGGCTACGCGGACACCGACGAGGCGATCTACTTCGACGGGCGGCCGGCGGTCCGGCTGTCGGTCTACCGGACCGGCGACGAGACCCCCAAGGGGATCGCGACCATCGTCAAGGACTACGCGGGGACGCTGGAGGAGACGCTCCCCGCGGGGGTCTCGCTGCACCCCTGGGACGACGACTCGAAGATGCTCGAGGCGCGCATCTCGCTGCTGACCCGGAACGCGCTCCTCGGCGGCTTCCTCGTCGTGCTCGTGCTCGCCCTGTTCCTCGACCTCCGGCTGGCCTTCTGGGTGTCGCTCGGCATCCCGATCACCTACCTCGGCATGCTCGCCCTGATGCCCGCGCTGGACGTGAGCATCAACATGATCACGCTGTTCGCGTTCATCGTGACGCTGGGGCTGGTCGTCGACGACGCCATCGTCGTGGGGGAGGCGGCCTACGAGAAGATGGAGTCCGGGCTGCCGCCGCTCGACGCGGCCATCGCCGGGGCCCGCCAGATGGCCGTCCCGGTGACGTTCGCGATCCTCACCTCGATCGCCGCGTTCAGCCCGCTCCTCACGGTGCCCGGGGTGATGGGCAAGATCTTCAAGCTGATCCCCGCCGTCGTCATCGGCGTGCTGGCGTTCTCGCTGATCGAGTCCTTCTTCGTCCTCCCCGCCCACCTCGGGCACGGGCCCCCGTCCGACCGGCGGGGGAACCGGGTCAACCGGGCCGTGCAGGCGCGGCTGCAGGGCTTCATCGAGCGGCGCTACAAGCCGTTCCTGCGGGTCGCGATCGCGAACCGGGCGATCGTCATCGCCACGGCGGTGGCGCTCTTCGCCGTCACGATCGGGACGGTGGCGAGCGGCCGGGTGCCGTTCCACTTCTTCCCCCGCATCGAGTCGGACGTGGTCGTCGCCTCGGCGCGGCTCCCCTACGGCAGCCCGCTGGCGCAGACGGAGCGGGTCAAGGAGATCCTCGAGGCGTCCGCGGCGGCCACCCGGGACCGGCTCGGGGGCGGCGTCGAGGGGATGATCAGCAACGTCGGCCGGGGCCCCGAGCCGCGCGGTCCGGCGCGGAGCCAGGAGATCGGCGGCCACCTCGTCGCGATCGAGCTGCAACTGGTGGACCGGGAGGCCCGGGAGTACGGCGCGCACGCCTTCGCGGCGGCGTGGCGGAAGGCGACGCCGCCGCTGGCGGGGGTCGAGACCATCAGCTTCAGCGGCGGCGGGGGGCCGAGCGCGGGAGCGGACATCGCGATCCAGCTGAGCCACGCCGACACGGCCGTCCTCGAGCAGGCGAGCCGCGAGCTGGAGGAGGCGTACCGGGGCTACGACCAGCTGACGAACATCGCCAACGAGTTCGCGGCGGGGAAGCCGCAGCTGGACTTCCACCTCAAGCCCGAGGCGCGGACGCTGGGGCTGACCGCGCAGGACGTCGCCGCGCAGCTGCGGGGGAGCCTGTTCGGCGCGGAGGCGCTCCGGGAGCAGCGGGGGCGGAACGAGCTGAAGGTCATGGTGCGGCTGCCCGCGGACCAGCGCGCCTCGGAGCACGACCTCCGCCTGATGCAGATCCGGACCCCCGCCGGCGGCCACGTGCCGCTCCTGTCGGTGGCGGAGTTCGAGCGGGGCCGCTCGCCGACGTCGATCGACCGGGAGGGGGGGAAGCGGGTGGTCAACATCACCGCGGACCTGAAGCCGGGCATCGACTCGCCGCGGGAGGTGCGGGAGGACCTGGAGGGGGTCGTGCTCCCCGAGCTGCTCGCGAGCCACCCGGGCCTGGGCTGGGCCCCGGTCGGCAGCCAGCGCGCGCAGAAGGAGTCGATGCGGGCGCTGGGGATGGGGTACCTGCTGGCGCTGATCGCGATCTACGCGCTGCTCGCGGTGCCGTTCCGGAGCTACGTGCAGCCGGTGATCATCATGTCGGCGATCCCCTTCGGCTTCGTCGGCGCCGTGCTGGGCCACGCGATCATGGGGTTCGAGCTGAGCCTGATGAGCTTCTTCGGGATCGTGGCGCTGTCGGGCGTGGTGGTGAACGACTCGCTGGTCCTGATCGACGCGACGAACCGGTTCAAGGCGGAGGGGAGGACCGCGCGGGAGGCGATCGAGGCGGGCGCGGCGCGGCGCTTCCGGCCGATCCTGCTGACGTCGCTGACGACCTTCTTCGGGCTCGCCCCGATGCTGCTGGAGACGGACCCCCAGGCCCGCTTCCTGATCCCGATGGCGGTGAGCCTCGGCTTCGGCGTGCTCTTCGCGACGCTGATCGTCCTGATCCTGGTCCCCGCGCTGTACCTCGTGGTCGAGGACATCCGCGCCTGGTTCGCGGCGACGGACGAGGAGCTCGACGCCCGCCGCTCGTCGCCGCCCCCCACGCTCCCCGACGGACGAGGAGCCTGGGACCCGACCTGAGTCTTTCCGGAGCGCTCCCGCGCCGGTTGGCACGGACGAGGTGCCGAAGCGACTCCTGCTCTCCATCCTCCTGGCCGTCGCGGCCTGCGGCTGTCGCGGCTCCTCGATCCTGGATCAGTGCCTCGAAGGAAGCCCGCTGTTCGTCCTCGACACCTGGCCGGGGTGCTCCCACATGTGCCCCTTCGACTCCTGCCTCGGCGGTTTCGGGACGGCTCCACCGATCCGCACCAACGCGATCATCGAGGTCGAGACAGGGAGCGCCGACCCGCTCGCGCTGGAGCCCGACGACGGCCTCGGCGAGGTCACGATTCGGAACGTCGGCGACGACACGCTTCAGCTCCAGTTCGTCGAGATCGAGCGGACCACCGCCTGGACGGTGGACACGACCGACCTGACACGGCTCCTCGGCCCCGACGACTCGACCGTCCTCGTCCTCCACTACGAACCCCTCGCCGAGCTCCCCGCCGAGGGCGTCCTCCGGATCGGCTCGAACGACCGCGAGCACCCGGAGGTCGGCGTCCGGCTGCTTACCGACTGAGCTTCGCGGGACGGGCATGATCGGCCCGTGAGCTACGACCTCCACGCCTTCCTCGTCCCCCCCGGCGTCTCCCCGGCCGACCACGCCCGGGCCGTCCTCGAGGCCGCCGCCCGGCCCCCGGCGCCCGCGCCGCCCGAGGCTCGCGAGTCGAACGAGCGGCTCGCCGCCGCGCTCGTCGCGAGGTGCCCCGAGCTCGTCCGGTTCGACACGGATCGCGAAGACGTCGAGCTCATCGCCGAGCCCATCGGCGTCCAGGTCACGCTGACGACCGACTCCGCCTTCGTCAGCGTCCCCTACTGGCACGAGGGGGAGGCCGCCCGGGCCGCGTTCGCCGTGATCTGGGCCGCCGTCCGCGTCCTCGCCGCCGACGCCGGCTACGCCATCCACGACCCCCAGCGCGACGCGTTCCTCGACCTCGGCGCCGACTTCGACGCCGTCGTGGCCGGCTACGAGGCGACCATCGGGCGCGTGCACGGGATCTTCGACGACGAGGACGAAACCGAGCCCGAGCCGCCGCCGCCGAAGAAGCCCTGGTGGAAGCTCTGGTAGCGGTCGTCCCCCTTCAGCGCCCCCCGATCGTCTCCACCACCTCCGCCTCCCGCCGCCCCCGACGCCTGGGCCGGCCGGTCCCGATCCGGTCCAGGAGCACGACGCCGACCAGATCCTGCAACCCCCGGAGGTAGCGGAAGGGGCCGTACTTCGACCGCCCGAACGGCCGCCGCGCGTGGCGGACGGGGACCTCCGTGACGCGGAACCCGCGACGGTGGAGCAGCACGGGGACGAAGCGGTGCATGTCGTCCCCCAGCTCCAGCGCCGCCGCCGCCTCCGCCGTCATCGCCTTCATCCCGCAGTTGACGTCCCGCAGCCTCAGCCCCGAGAACGAGCTGCAGAGCACGTTGAACGCCCACGACGCCGCCACCTTCGCGCGGGCGTCCTGCCGGTCGCGGCGCCACGCCTGGACCACGTCGAAGTGGCCGCCGTCGAGCACGCTGAGCAGCTTCGGGAGCTCCTCGGGGAGGTCCTGCAGGTCGGCGTCCATCGTCACCACGAACCGCCCCCGCGCCGCCTCGATCCCCCGCTGCAGGGCCGCCGACTTGCCGTGCCGCGCCCCCAGCCGGAGCGCCCCGAACCGCCCGTCCTCGTCGTGCAGCCGGTGCAGCGTCCGCCCCGTCCCGTCGGCGCTCCCGTCGTCCACCACGATCAGCTCGAACGTCCGCCCGTCCCGCTCCAGCACGTCCCGCAGCGAGTGCGCCAGCACCACCAGCGAGGCCTCCTCGTCGTGCGCGGGGACCACCACCGTCACGTCCGGCCGCGCCGGCGCCGGCGCCTTCCCCCCGTCGAGCACCCGCATCGTCGCCGTCATCAGAACCCCTCGCGGCTGATGATGAAGATGATGTAGACGATGTAGCAGGCGATGCAGACCGCGAACGGGATGAGGATCCCGAGCGCCGACTTCCAGCCGTCCTGCTCGTGGATCTGGGTGTACCCGATGCCCTGCAGCGGCAGGTACCACGCCCACGCGACGTAGTTGCAGCAGGGGATGAGCTGGAGGATCTGGACGGGGCTCGTCATGAGGACCACCCGCAGCGTCGCCCCCACGCCCTGCCGGCCGCCGCCCACGAGCAGCATGACGACGTGGTGGACCAGCGCCCACACGAACATCATCACGAGGAGCCAGACGGGCGGGATGATGGTGTAGATGGCGCCGACGAAGGCCATCACGAGCCCCATCTCCGGCTCCCACGGGATCTCCCCCGCGGCGATGAAGATCCCCACCGCGCCCCCGATGCAGGTGACCAGGCCGAAGTAGAAGATCGCCAGCCACGCGGTGCTGATCAGCGCGAAGAGGACCGCGCCGCCGATGGGGGCGTGGGGGTCGAGCTTGCGGAAGTAGTCGACGGGCTGCACCGCGAGCATGCCCGCCGTCTGCGCCCACGCCCGAAGCATGCCGAGGTTGGCGCGGTCGTCCCAGGGCAGGCCGAACACGCTGACCCGGTCCTCGCGCACGCAGGTCGCGCAGATCTGGCGGCTCCCCAGCCACCCCAGGCAGGCGCCGCAGGAGAACGTCCCGCAGTGCTCGCACGTCCCCACCGACGGCCGGTCGGGATGGTTCGCGCAGGTCGGGCCGAGGGGCTCCGAGGGGCCGGCGGTCGGCTCGGTCTCAAGCGACATCGGCGATCCAGACGTAGCCCCAGTTGACGAACACCGCCGCCACGACCGCCCCCCGCAGCGTCCACGCCTCCCGCTCCGACCCCGTCCGGAGCCGCACCGCGGGGACGCCCGCGAACCGCCGCAGGGCCAGGTAGGCGACGAACAGGATCGCGCTCAGCGCCAGCGCCGCCCCCAGCGGGTTCTGGAGGAAGGCGGCGACGCCGTGCCCGTGCATCACGTGGATCCAGGACCGCGTCATCCCGCACGCGACGCACGGGTACCCCGTCCCGAGCTTGAACCCGCACATCGACGGCAGCGCGTGGAAGGGGACGAACCGCGCCGCTACCAGCGCCGCCCCCGCGATCAGGGCCAGCGACCCCGTCAGCCAGGGATCCGCCGGCGGGGCGTCGCGGTCCAGCTCGAGGCGCATCAGTAGCCGGAGCCGCTCATCAGCCCCGCCGCGACGAACCCGAACACCACCGCGCCGGCGCAGACGCAGAAGATCGTCACCGCCAGCGGCCACAGCACCGCGATCGCGCCCTTCCACCCGGCGGTCCGGTGGATCCCGATGACCCCGAGGATGAGGAGGACGTACAGCCACAGGCCGGCGACGAGCTGCCCGCAGATCGGGATCACGCCCCACGCGAGGATGCACCAGCCGTAGTACGTCGCCTTGAGGGTCCCCTTGAGGCCGTGCTCGTTGCCGCCGACGACCATCAGCCCGAGGTGGATCAGGAGCGCCGCCACCGTCGCCCACAACAGCGACTGCAGCGGGAACGTCAGCGCCTGGAAGCCGGACCGGAGGATCGACGGCTCGATCGACCGGAGGTACATCTGCGTGACCACGTGGTCCTCGCCGAGGAGGTCGATCACCGGCTGCGGATCCTGGGGGAAGACCGCCTGCGAGCCGTAGTTGATGCCGGCGGCGACGAAGCCGGCCGGGATCAGGACGATCAGCAGCAGGATGATCGCGTCCTTGATCCGCTCGGTCGGGTGGAGGGACTCGAAGAACGAGACGGGGTGGAGGGTCAGCTCCATCATCGTCTGCCCGAGGGCGGCGAAGAGGCCGAGCTCGGCGCGCCGCTCCCAGGCGCAGAGCTGCTGCTCGCTGACGCGCCCCTCCTCGACGCACGTCCGGCAGATGACCTCGCCGTCCATCGTGCCGAGGCACTCGCCGCATCCGTAGTTGCCGCAGTGGGAGCACGTGCCGACCGACGGGACGCCGTCGTGGACGGCACACATCGCCGTGGGGTGGGCTGGATCCATGGCGCGCAGCCTACGATAATCGGAGGCTCGTGTTCAGCCGGACCGCCATCGCCGTCGCGGCCGCCGCGTCCCTCGCGGGGTGCGCGGCGGGGCCCGCGAGCGTGCAGACCGAGGCGGTCTCGGAGAACGGCCTCGTCCGCTTCGAGTTCGCCACCGAGGGGAAGAACAGCTTCACCGTCGCGGGCGCCTCCTGCGACGCCCCCCGGGGCGGGACCTGCGTCGTCGAGATCTCGATGGCCGACCTCCAGGCGGGGTGGAACGAGATCCCCATCGAGACGCGCCGCCGCACCGGTGAGGAGGAGAAGCTGACGGCGCGGGTGTTCGTCGGCGAGGACGCGTTCCGGCGGACCTGCGAGGTGCGCCAGTCGGGCGGCCCCGACCCCCGCACCCTCCAGTACGAGATCAAGTGCGAGTTCGAGGACGGCTTCGCGGGCGAGCTCTTCGGGGAGGCGATGCCCGGCGGGCTGGCCATCGTGAAGGCGGCCGAGGTCCGGGTGGACGAGAACCCCGCCAACGCCGGCGTCCTCCGCCCGCTCGTGGTCGGCGACCTCCCCATCGTCGTCACGAACCGCGCCGGCGGTCGCTGGGAACGCCCCCTGAAGGTCGTCGTCCCGCTGCCCCTGGTGCAGCTGTCGGTCACGGGCTGGCAGGACCCCTGGTACGAGGACGTCCTGCCGCTCCGCATCCGCGCCGAAGCGGGGGCGGAGATCCTGGTGGACGGGGAGCCGGTCCGGCCCAAGCGGGACGGCGCATCGTTCGTCCGCGAGGTGAAGATCAAGCCCGGACCGAACCGGATCCGCGTGGAGGCGAGGCTCCCCGACCGGGTCGACGCCGTCGTCGACCTGTCCATCCGCGGCAAGGCCCCCGACACGCCGCTGTACATCGACGAGCCGGCCGTCGCCGAGCTGACGACGTCCGACCACTTCGTCCGCATCCGCGGCCGCACCATCCCCGAGGCGCGCGTCTACCTCGCCAACCGGCCCGCCGACATCGCCCGCGACGGCAGCTTCGAGTTCGTCGTCCCGCTGGACGAGGGGGACAACGAGATCGAGGTCCTCGCCGTCGTCGACCCCGGCCCCCGGATCCAGGCCCGGCCCGCCACCAAGCGGAGCTTCGCGGTGCGCGTCGAGGGCGACGACGAGCAGCGGATCGAGCAGCGGCAGTACGCGGCGTCCGACCTGGAGGCGGCCAACGCCGAGGTCCTCGCCGACCTGGGGCGCGACCCCTGGGGCCACGTCGGCGCCAAGGTGACCTTCCCGATGGTGCTCCGGGACATGGCCACGTCGCTCGTCAAGGGGGGCTGCGAGGCCCGCATCGAGGGGGACGCGTGCACGCACGAGGTCTCCCAGGAGGTGCGCGTCGGGTTCGAGACCCGCGAGGCGAAGGCGTGCGACGGCGAGGAGCTCCCCGCCGTCATCGAGCTCGACTCCTGCCCCGACGTCGCCGAGGGGCAGCGCGTCATCGTCGTCGGCAAGGTGCTCGGCGGGCTCGGCGGCCGCGTCGGCCAGTTCACCGTCGAGCGGCCCCGCATCCGGGCGTCCGAGCTGCGCGACGCGCCCTGGATCGTCGAGGCGCGGCGCTGATGGAGATCAAGGGCTACCAGCTCAACGAGATCGCCGGCGACGGGCGCACCGGGCGCGTCTACCAGGCGACGCGGAAGGCCGACGGCGCCAGCGTCGCGTTCCGCCAGGTCAAGCCCCGCCTCGCCAAGGAGCCGGGCGTGTCGGAGTCGATCTGCCGGCTCAAGCAGCAGTGCGCGGGGCTCCGGAACGTCGTCATCGTCCCCGTGGTCGAGTCCTTCGAGGTGGAGGGGGCGATCTGCGTGGTCGAGCCCTGGGTGGAGGGGACGACGCTGCGGAAGCGGCTGAGCGAGGGGGCGCTCCCCCGGGAGGACGTCCTCACCCTCGGCGTCGAGGTCTGCGAGGCCCTCGAGGAGCTGCACGAGGCGGGGATCGTCCACGGGGACGTCTCCCCCTCGAACATCATGCTCACGGCGCGGGGGGCGCGGCTCACGGGGATCGGGGTGGCGGCGCGGACGAACCGGCGGCGCAAGAGCAGCACGATGTTCGGCGACCCCTACGACGCCCCCGAGATGCGGAACGCGGCGGGCGCCTCGCCGAGCACGGACATCTACGCCCTGGCGGCGTGCCTCGACGCGGCCCTGAACGGCGAACAGGACGGCACCGGCGGCTTCCAGCTGACCAGCGGGCAGACCGAGGAAGACGAGCTGATCCAGGTCATCGCCGAGGCGCTCGCGTCGCACCCGAGCATGCGGCCGCCGACGGTGCGGGCGTTCAAGCGGGCGCTGATGGGCGTCCGGATCGGGGCCTCGCCGCCGCCGCGGAAGACGCAGGACGCGCCCGCGGACTGGGACGAGGAGGCGCTGGAGCGGGTGACGGGGTCGCAGCGGGCGGCCCCCCCGGCCGAGAAGATCCCGCCCTGGGCGCCCAAGGCGGCGGCGGCGGTGGTCGGCGTGGCGGCGCTGGTGGGGCTGGGGGTCTGGATCAAGGGCATCCTCCCCGACGTCCCCGACGGCATGGTCGCGGTGGCCCGGGGAGCGACGGCGGTGGGCGGCGAGGAGGGGCCGTCGGACGAGCGGCCGGGGTTCGTGTGGACGCACCCGCGGTTCTTCCTCGACCGGACCGAGGTGACGGTGGACGCGTACGAGGCGTGCGTCGCCGACGGCGGCTGCAGCGGGGTGGGGACGCGGCTGGAGCGGCGGCAGGACGACCTCCGGGAGCCGGTCGTGGGGGTGACGTGGCTGCAGGCCAACGCGTACTGCGCGTGGGCGGGGAAGCGGCTGCCGTCGGAGAACGAGTGGGAGGCGTCGGCGGCGGCGTTCGGCGTCGGCGCGGGCGAGCCGGACTGCGGCAACGCGTGGTTCGGGGCGTGGGCGACGGGCCCCTGCGGGACGCCCGGGCTGGTGGCGGCGCCCCAGGCGATCTTCCCCGACGAGGGCGACCCCGACGCCCCCGTCCACCTCGCGGGCAACGTCTGGGAGTTCACGAACAGCGACTACCTCCCCAACCGCCGCCCCGGCACGGGCGACCTCGCGCCGGCGGGGGGATCGGTGCTGAAGGTCATCAAGGGGGGCGCGTTCTCGACGACGGGGGAGGAGCTGACGCGGGCGGCGCGGCTGGGGGTGGAGATGGACCACTGGGCGGCGGACGTGGGGTTCCGGTGCGCGATGGACGCGGAGCGGCAGAAGTGATGGCGACGACCGACGGACGGCGGGTCTTCGTGACGGGCGGCAGCGGCGCGATCGGGCGCGCGCTGGCGGTGGCGTTCGCGCGGCAGGGGGCGACGGTCGCGTTCTCCTACTTCATGGGGCACGACGGGATGGAGGCGACGAGCGCGGCCATCCGCGAGGCGGGCGGCGAGCCGCGGGCCGTGCAGTGCAACCTGCGCGACCGGTCCGGCGCGAAGGAGGCGGCCGAGGGCGCGCTCGAGGCGCTCGGCGGCGGCGTCGACGTCTTCGTCTCCAACGCGGCCACGGGCGTCCTCAAGCCGCTGGCCGGCGTCAGCCCCAAGAGCTGGCAGGGGGTGCTCCAGGTCAACGCGGGCGCGTTCCTGGAGATGACGAACCTCCTCGCCCCGACGATGGGCGACGGCGGTCGCGTCCTCGCCCTGACGTCGGCGGGGTCCGTCCGCGCGCTGGAGCATTACGGCGCGATCGGCGCGTCCAAGGCGGCGCTGGAGTCGCTGGTCCGGCACTTCGCGATGGAGCTCGGCCCGCGCGGCATCACGGTCAACGCGATCCGGCCCGGCGTCGTCGACACGCCCGCCCTGGAGTACTTCCCCAACCGCGAGCAGATGCTCCACATCGCCCGCCTGCGGACCCCTGTCGGCCGCATCGCGACGCCGGAGGACGTGGCCGACGTGGCCCTCTTCCTGGCGTCCGACGGGGCGAAGATGATCAACGGCGAGACGATCACGGTCGACGGGGGGTATTCGATCCTCGCCTGACCGGACGCGGTGATAGCGTGCCCCGCGTGAGAGTCGCCCCCCTCGTCGTCGCCTCCTCCGCTGTCGCCCTGCTGCTGTCGTCGTGCCCCACGACCGAGCCGCCGCCGCCCGTCGGTCCGTCGCTCTTCGCGGAGGGCTGCCCCGTCCCCGGACAAGCCCTCGCCCGCGTCATCGGCGTCGCCGGCCCGCGCCCCGGCGCGGCCGCCACGGGGACGAAGGGGGACCTGCTGCTGGCCAACGACCGGGCCGCCTTCGTCGTGACCGACACGGGGCCGCAGTCGACGTACTGGTACTACCCCGGCGTCCTCGCCGACGCGACGACGGTGGCCGACTGCGTGCCCGCGCCGGACAAGCTGGACGAGCTCGGCTACGTCTTCGTCGTCGCCGACGTGTTCGAGTTCGAGCAGTCGATCCTGCGGGCGTTCGAGGCGGAGACGGTGGAGGTCGTGAACGACGGCTCCGACGGCGGGGCGGCGGTCGTCCGGGCGCGGGGGTCCGACTCGATCCACTGGCTCGTCGAGCACACGCTCATCAAGGAGGCGGCGGACAGCGGGGGTCGGGACTTCAGCGAGCCGTACGGCGTCGAGATCACGATCGACTACGTCCTCGAGCCGGACAGCTCCGTGCTCTTCATGGACGTCGGCGTGCTGAACCTCAGCTCGGGTCAGGTCCAGCTCGTCGACGCCGCGCTGATGCAGCACGGGCACACGATGGACGAGTTCAGCTACAGCAGCGGCCCGATCTCGGTCGCCAGCCTGAACCTCGACGCGGGCCTGCCGTGGATCCTGGCGTCCGACGGCGCGGGCGCCTACGCGCTCAACATGAGCGACGCCAACCTCGCCACCGTGACGTTCAGCGGCGTGCAGACGGGGGTCGACGTCAACCAGCTCAACGACGGGTTCACGCTCGGCATCGGGGAGCGCAAGACGCTGCGGCGCTACCTCGCGGTGGGGCCCGGGGACGGCACCGCCGCCATCGAGGCGCTGCTCACCGCCAACCCCGTGCCCCTGCGCGACCAGCCGGCCACGGCGGCGCGGATCCGGGGTTCGCTCCAGGAGGCGGACGGGTCGCCGGCCGCGGGCACGGTGCTGGTGCAGGCCCGCGCCGGCGACGCCTCGTGGGGGAACCTCTACCGGGCGGTCGCGGGCGAGGACGGCGCCTTCACCGTCGCCGTCCCCGAGCTCGACGAGCCGTGGTCCTACCGGCTGCTCGCGGAGGGCCCGGGGAGGGACGCGGCGGCGCCCGTGTCCGTCGATCCGGGAGACTCCGGGGTCACGCTCACGCTGGAGCCGCGGGGCAACGTCGCGTACGCGATCACCGCGGACGGCGAGCCGTCCCCCGCGCGGCTGGCGTTCCTCCGCGACGACGGCAAGCGGTTCGACTTCTGGGAGCACGGCGAGGGCCGCCTCGACCTCCCCCCGGGGACGTGGGAGTGGACGGCCACGCGGGGGTACGAGTTCACCCCGGATCGGGGGACGGTGACGGTGCCGGCGGGCGGCGAGGCGGCGGTCGAGGCGTCGCTGGCGCGGGCGTTCGAGACCGACGGCTGGATCTCGGTCGACACCCACGTCCACACGATGGACAGCCCCGACAGCCGGACGGACGTCGGCGACCAGATGAAGGGCGCGGCGGCGCACGGGCTGGACGTCGTCATCCACACCGAGCACGAGCACATCGTGGACCGGCGGTACGTCCCCGCGGAGGTGGGGGTCGACGGGTGGTCGACGAGCGTGATCGGGGAGGAGGTCACCAGCGTCGCCGTCGAGCACATGACGATGTTTCCGGTCGAGCCCGACGGCAGCCCCCGGGGCGGCTACGTCGAGTGGTACGGGATGGACATGGAGGAGCTCTTCGCGGCGATGCGGGCGCGGAGCGACGGCGGCGTCAACCTGCTCAACCACCCCGGCTGGATGAACGACATCGGCTGGGACCGGGTCGCCGCCGAGCCCACCGTCGACCCCACGCTGCTGGGCTTCACGGAGGACGACGCGCTCTGGTCGTGGGACCTGGACGGCGTCGAGGTGATGAACGGCCACAGCAGCCCGTTCGCGGACGGCAACGGCCGGTTCGACGACTGGATGAGCATGGTCAACGCGGGCCACCGGGTGATCGGGGTCGGCTGCAGCGACGCCCACGGCCGCGAGGTGGGCTTCCCCCGGACGTACGTGACGGCGCCGTCGGACGACGTGACGGAGCTGGACACGGACGCGCTCACCGACTCGTTCCAGAGCGGCCGCGCGATGGCCAGCGCGGGTGCGTACGCCCAGGTCACCATCGACGGCGCGGGCCCCGGTGAGCTGGTCGCGGACGACGACGGCGCGGTCACGGTCTCGATCGCGGTGGAGGCCCTCGCGGAGGTGAACGTCACCCACGCGGTGGTCTTCGTGAACTGCGACCAGGCGGCGTCGATCGCGGCGACGGATCCCGACGCGGTCCTCAAGCTGGACGCGACGGTGACGGTCCCGGTGGACGGCGACAGCAGCGTGGTCGTCGCGGCGTTCGGCGAAGGCGGCATGCCCTTCGGCCTCCGCCAGTACGACGCCACCCGCACCCCCCGCGTCCTCGTCAACCCGATCTACGTCGACTTCGACGGCGACGGCGCCTTCTCAGCCCCCGGCGGCCGGGAGTGCAGCTACGACCTCGCCGCCCCCTGAGCGCGGACGCGGCGGCGGAGCCCGACGAGCCACCCCGCCGCGAGGAGGACCGGCACGCTCGATGACGAGCCGGACGTCTCGCAGGCGCAGCCCTCGCCCGCCAGCTCGCCGCCGCCGGACGCTTGGTCGGTGTCGTCGTCGTCCCCGAGGTCGTCGTCGTCGGCGTCGTCATCGTCCCCGAAGTCGTCGTCTCCGAGGTCGTCGTCGTCGGTGACGTCGTCGTCGTCGTCGGCGTCGTCGTCGTCGTCGTCCACGGGGGGACAGCCCGGCAGATCCGGTGAGCCGTCGCCGTCCAGGTCGCCGCACCCCAGGAAGACGAACACGGCCCCCCGGTTGTCGCCGCCGAAGGGAAAGCCGGGATCACTCGCCACGACGTCGTCGAATCCGTCTCCGTTGACGTCCCCGGACACCATCCTCAGCCCGAGCGATTCCGCCTTCAGTCCGGTCGACCAGGTCAGCGCCGCGGAGTCGGGGAGGGCGATGGAGCCCGTTCCGAGGAACACATGCACCTCGTCGGGACCGATCGAGGCGGTCACGAGATCCTGGTGGCCGTCACCGTTGAGGTCCCCCAGCCGAACGGAGGCCCCGACTTGCTGGCCGCCCTCGCCCTGATGGCTCCACGACGGCTCGTACGAGGGCCCGTCGGGGCCGCCCCCCCAGGCCCTCACGATGCCGTGGTCCTCACCTACGAAGTCCGGGTTGGTGTGGAGCGGGTTGCCCATCACGATGTCGTCGAACCCGTCGCCGTCGAGGTCCCCGAGGGCTGCTCCCCAAGCCGTCAAAGGGGGCCCATCCGCCCCGCAGACCGCCCACAGCGGCGTACCCCCCAGCGGTCCGTCGGGCTCAGCGCCGGCGTATGCGCGCGTGCAGGTTCTGGTGGCCACGAAGTCGTCGAGGCCGTCACCATTCAGGTCCCCTCCTGGCGTGACGAACTCCGTCAGAATCGCGAGTTCGCCGTCGGACAGCTCGGCGACCGGAGCCTGTTGGAGGCCGACGAGGGCGCCTCCGAGGTACACCTGCGCCGAGCCTCCCGATCTGGAGAGCACCGCGTCGTCCCATCCGTCGCCGTTGAGATCGCCGGGGCCCGCGACTTCCAAGCCCTGGCCCTCCTGGGAGGCTGCCCAAGACCACTCGCTTTGCAGACCTTCGGCGCTGCCGAGGTAGAGAACGACCCCCTCGAGCGCACCGGTTCCGGGGGCGCCGATCAACAGGTCGTCGAACCCGTCGTCGTTGGGATCGCCGACTGAGGCCAGGGACGCGCTGAACATGGCGTTGGCCGAGCCGCCGGTGGCCTCCCATCCGGCGGCAAGGGGCAGCTCGTCGGCACCGTAGAAGACGAGGACGCGCCCCTCGACGACCAATCCATTGCCTTGCCAGTGGTGCGTGCCGATCGCCCAGTCGTCGAACCCGTCGCCGTCGAAGTCGCCGATCGCCAACTCGGACCCGAGCTGTTCGTCCGCGTCGTCGCCTTCGAGATACCAGTCTTGGCCGTTCAAGGTCCCCGCGGACACGGTCGGAGAGAGACGATGGTGAGGATCGCTGCCGCCGAGGTCGGGACGAGGGGGAGACACTCCACGCACGCCGACAACGCGCGACCCCTCCCAACAGCCCGGCTGTCGCGGCTGCTGTCCATCCGGCGCTCCACCCGCTGGGTCATGTCCGCTCTGACGCTCTGTCGCGTTGCCGGCGGAGACAGAGCAGGGGAAGGAGCACCACCGGGAACGCGACGGCTCCGTCACCGCCGCAGGTGCAGCCGCCGCCGCTGGCCCCGTCGACGACCCCGTCGCAATCGTCGTCGAGACCATTCTCGATCTCCTCTGCTCCGGGGTAGATGGCCGAGGATTGGTCGTTGCAGTCGACGGACGCGTCGTAGCCGTCTCCGTCGCAATCGGTGCAGTCGTCATCGTCGTCCGTGCCGTCGTCGTCATCCGTGGCGTCGTCGTCGTCCGTGGCGTCGTCGTCGTCCGTGGCGTCGTCGTCGTCCGCCGCATCGTCGTCGTCTGCCGTGTCGTCGTCGTCTCCAGAGGCCGGCTCGCAGTCGGTCGAGTCCGGGACTCCGTCGCCATCGTCATCGGCGCAGGCGAACCAGAGGAAGACCGCCCCGGCGTCCTCGGCGACGGCGTCGTGCCTGGGCGCCCCGACGGCGAGGTCGGCGAAGCCGTCGCCGTTGACGTCGCTGACGATGGAGACCGCGTCGCCGAATCGCGCCGAGTCGGACCCCTCCGTGTCGGCCCAGGCGTCTGTCGCCGACGGGCCCGAGGGAGACCCCAGGACGAGGAAGGCCCGCCCATGGTTGTCGGTGGGTGCGGACATCGACGGATCGCCGACGAGGATGTCCGCGTAGCCGTCGCCGTTCACGTCCGCGACCGACACGGCGAAACCGAAGTCGTCGGAGCCCACGCCGCCGGCGATCACGGCGTCCGCGGCCTGCGACGGTCCCGCGGTCGAGCCGTAGTGGACGTAGACCGCGCCCTGGGCATCGGGCGGATCGACGTAGTCCGGTGCGCCGATCACCACGTCGCTGTACCCGTCACCGTTGACGTCCCCCCCGTCCACGCTCAGGCCGAACGTCCACTGGGGTGCCGGGCCCTCGATCGTGGCGACGGGCTCCGACTCGAGGCCGGAGGCCGAGCCCAGGTAGACCTCCACCTTGCCCTGGTTCTCGACCACGCCATCCCAGTTCGGCGCGCCGTAGGCGACGTCGTCGTAGCCGTCGCCGTTCACGTCTCCGAGTCCGGCCAGGCTGTAGGGGATCTGGGCCAACTCCTGGTCACCCACGACGATCCAGCCGGGGAGGAGGCTCAGGGTGGTCGCCGGGTCACCATGGAACAGGTAGACCCGCCCCTCCTGTTCGTAGTCACCCGTGTAGGTGCGGGCGCCTACGAGGACGTCGTCGTAGCCGTCGCCGTCGACGTCGCCGGCGCCGGCTACGACGAGTCCGAACTGCTCCTCGTCCGACTGGCCGTCGAAGGCCCACGCGGCCGGGTCGACGAGTCCGTCTGTGCTGCCGCGGTAGAGGAAGGCTTCTCCGTCGTCGTCGTTCGCAGTGCGGGCTCCTACGAGCAGATCGTCGAACCCGTCCCCATCGACGTCCCCCGCACCATCGAGCGAATACCCGAAGAGGCCGTTGGAGTACTGCTCCCAGTCCGGCTCCTCCGCCGGTCCCGTCGTCGAACCCAGGAACAGCCGGGCCGGCCCGCGTCCGCTACGGGTTGACCTACCTCCCGACTTTCGTGCGGGCCCTCGAAGGACCAGTCCGGGGTCGAACCCGCGACGGCCAGGGCTGCGGTCTCCAAGCTGGTCTCGGTGCAGGAGATCGTCCCAAGCGCGGCCACGAGCACCACTGGAATCGAGATTCGGCTCATCTCGCCCTCCCTCTCGCGAGCCTACCCCCGCCGCCGCGTCGGAGGAATTCGACAATCTCACTTCTGTCGAAGTAAATCGACATAGTGTCTTTTGTCGAATACCATCGACAAGATGTCGACGCCCCTCCTCGATGTGGTCCGCGACTGGAGCTGGTGGGACCGGCCGCGGCGGGCCACTGTGCCCCGGGGCGTCGAGCTCCCCGCGGCGCTGAGCGAGACGCTCTGCCTCGTCGTTCAGGGCGTGCGCCGGTGTGGAAAGTCGACGTTGCTGGGACAGCTCGTGGACCGCTACGGGCTCGATCCCCTGCGCTGCGCGTTCCTCAACTTCGAGGACCCGCGCCTCGTCGCGCGGCTCGATTGGACGGTGCTGGACGAGCTCGTGACCGCGTTCCGCGCGCGCCACGACGACGACCAGCCGCTCTACTTCTTCCTCGACGAGATCCAGCATGTCGACGGGTGGCAGCGGTGGCTGCGCGCCCAGCTCGACCGCCCGCGTGGCCATGTCTTCACGATCACGGGCTCGAACGCCCACCTGCTGAGCGGGGAGCTGTCCACGTCCCTGACGGGCCGCCACCTGGTGGTCGAGCTGTTCCCCTTCGATCTGGACGAGCTCCGGACCGCGGATCCGGCCGCCGATCTCGCCGCCTACCTGGCCCACGGCGGATTCCCCGAGCCGGTGGGGAGCCCCGACCGCGACCGCCTCCTGAGGCAGTACTTCGCGGACATCGTCGAGCGCGATGTCCGGGAGCGCGCCGGCGCCCGCTCGGCGCTGCCGGTCCGGCAGGTCGTGCAGATGGTGTTCGAGGCGGCCGGCTCCGAGCTGAGCCTCCGTCGCGTGGCGGCGGCGACGGGCCTCGCGATCGAGACGGCGGGCGCCTACCTCGCCGCGGCGGAGTCGGCGTACGTCGTCCTGAGCTGCCCCTACTTCGCCTTCTCCGAGCGCCGCCGGGCGAGCCGCAACAAGAAGTACTACCCGGTCGACACGGGGCTGCGCCGCGTCTGCGTCACCCGGACGGGCGAGGACCGGGGCAAGTCCCTGGAGTGCGCCACCCACCTCGCGCTGCGCCGCCGCTTCGGCCCGGTGTTCTACTGGCGCGAGCGCGGCGAAGTGGACTTCGTCGTGCACCACGAGGGCCGCATCATCCCCGTCCAGGTGTGCTCGGACGGCCCCCAGGAGCGGCACCACCGGGCGATCGAGTCCTTCTACGAGCGCTTCCCACAGGCCGAGGAGACGGTCTGGGTCAGCTTCGAGACGTTCGAAGAGGAGCTGGCGAGGCTGGACTGACGCCGCCCCCTAGGTGTCGTACCACTCCGGCTTCACGAGGTTCGTGAACGTCTCGTGCTGCTTGATGGGGTTGATGCGCTGCTTGACCGCGTCGAACGTCACCCCGAGCGCCACCTTGAGCCACCACTGGTACATCTGGCGCTTGTACTTCTCGGGGCTGAGCAGCCCCTTCATCAGCCACTTCGGGTTCACGAACTTGCGGTTGATGTCGTACAGCGCGCGGGAGATCTCGTCCCGCGTCATGTAGTCGCTCTCCATCATCGGAGTCATCCAGTCGAACTCCGTGAAGTCGTCCAGCGTGATCCAGCCGTTCTCCATCGCCTCGTCGAAGAGCGGCGTCCCCGGCACCGGGGTGATGGGGTGGAACGCGGGGTAGTCGACGTTCAGCTCCTTGGCCAGCTCCGCCTGGCGGAACATCGACTCCCGGGTCTCGTACTTCGTGCCGACGATGAACGTCGCCTGCTTGAAGATCTGGGGGTACTTGTCGAGGATGCGGAACGTCTCCCGCAGCTGGTCGTTGTTGTAGAAGCCCTTGTTGAAGTCCTTGAGGCGCTCGTCCTCGGCCCGCTCCACCCCGATGCAGAGGTGCCGCAGCCCCGCGGCGACCAGCTTCTCCATGATCCCGCGCTTCTCGTCGCGGATGATGCAGTCGCTCCGCATGAACGCGAACCAGTCGATGTCCATGCCGGAGCGGATGATCTCCTCGGCGAACTGGTCGTTCCAGCGGGCGTCGATGTTCCAGGACTCGTCGACCCACACGAACGACCGCTTGCCGTGCTTGTAGTAGAGCTCGTGGATCTCGGCGATCGTCGAGTCCACCGACTTCGTCCGCCACCGCGGGCGGAGGCTGATGTAGCCGTCCTCGTCCTCGTCCCGGTGGGCCATCTGCGTCCACCACACGCAGAAGCTGCACGACGCCGTGCAGCCGCGGCTGTGGTGGATGGTCGCGCCGCCGGGGCTGAAGCTCAGCGACGACGTGCCGTACAGCTCCATCGGTACGAGGTCGTAGGCCGGCATGGGGAGCTCGTCGAGGTCCTCGATGAGGTGCCGCGCCCGCGTCTTGATGAACTGCTTGTCGTCGCCCTCGCCCTCGACGTAGACGATGCCCGCGACCGAGCTGTAGTCGGGCTTCGCCTTGCCGATCTCCTCGACCAGCGCCCGCAGCGTGTACTCGCCCTCCGCGCAGACGCAGAAGTCGATGGGGTTCTCGCCCATGTACTTGTTGAAGAGGTTCGTGAAGTGCGCCCCGCCGACGACGCGCTTGGCGCGGGGGATGACGTCTGCGGCCATGTTGATGACGCGCATCGCCTCGTGGGCGTACAGGGCGTGGTTCTCGCCGACGCAGAGGACGTCGGGGTCCCGCTCGCGCATCGCGTTCTCGAGGGAGCGCCAGCCCATCTTCAGGGGCATGCAGTCGTAGACGGAGACGTCGTGGCCGGCCTCCCGGAGGACCGCCGAGAGGTACACCAGCGACTGCGGCACGAGGTAGTTGTCGCCCTCGCTGACGAACGGCCAGTAGTACCGCGGGCTGAAGACGAACATGACCTTCATCGTTCGCTCATCCCTCCTTGCGGCCCACGGCGAGGTGGGCGCGCGGCAGCGGCGCGAGGTCGGGGTCGTCCCCGAGCCGGCGCTCCAGGTCCAGCAGGGCATCGGCGTAGTCGGCGTCCGGCAGGCGGTCCGGATCGACGCACCCCATCAAGGGTCCGTCGAGCACCCGGAACAACCCCCTCGATCGCACGACGTCCAGCCCGGCGCCGAGCAGTATAGCCGCCAGTTCGCCGGCCGCGAGGAGCCTGACCCAGCGGTCCCCGGGGACCTCGATGATGCGGCGACGTACGGCGTTCTCGACCTGTTCTGGGGACAGCCCCGAGGGGTCCGCGAGGAGGCCGCCGGGCCAGGCCTCGACCGACGCGATCAGGTGCCCGCCGGGTGCGAGCGTCGCGGCGAGGCGCTTCGCCGTGGCGGCCGCGTCGTCGAGGTAGCAGAGGAGCTCCATGGCGAGGACGAGGTCGTAGCCTCCGCCGAGGTCGGCGACGTCGACGTCCCCCTCCCGGAGCTCCACCCGGTCGCCCACCCCGGCGGCGGCGACGTGCCGGCGGGCGGCGTCGAGGGACGGCGCGCAGGCGTCGATGGCGACGACGTGGTGCCCGGCCCGCGCCAGGGGCACCGCCCACCGCCCGATCCCGCAGGCCGCGTCGAGCACCCGGAGCGGCCGGTCGGCCTCCAGCAGGTCCCCGATCGCGTCCCCATACAGCCGCGTCTGCAGCGCCTTGAACGCCCGTCCAGGGGACTCCGGATCGAGGAAGTCCATCCACTCGGGGTACTCGGCCCAGCCCTTGTGCAGGCCGGCGAGGTTCCAGGCGACCGCGCTCACGCCGCCACTGTAGACGCAGACGGGCGGGCTCGGCTCAGGGCAGGGGGTTGACGAAGACGTTGACCCCGTCGACCCCGGAGGTGCTCAGCCCGCTGCACGTACCCGCCGTCGTGGCGACCAGGTCGAGCCGGCCGTCGCCGTCGAGGTCCGCCGCGCCCACCTCCCAGCCGGCCGTCGCCCACGCGTCCGTCGCCTCGAAGGACCAGCCGTCGCCGATCGCGCTGAGGCCGCCGCCGCCCGCGTAGTACGCGACGATCTCGGCGCCGGGGAGGACGAACGCCTTGCCGATCGGGCCGCACGACCGGGCGAACCCGTGGAGCAGGTCGGGGACGCCGTCCCCGTCGACGTCGGCCGCCCGCGGCTGGCGGTAGGGGATGGGGACGCCCTCGTACTGGATGTCCGCGCCGGCCCCGAAGATCACCACCGGGTTGGCGACGAGGTAGGCGCCGGAGTGGAGCTGCATCGAGGTGCTGCTCCTCCCCCCGAGGAGCACTTCGTCGTGGCCGTCGCCGTTCCAGTCGGGCAGGCCGCCGACGACCCAGCCGGCCTGGGCCCCGCCCGCTCCCGTGACCTGGACGTCGGACGCGGAGGCGGCGAGGCCTCCGTTCGCCGCCATGGTGGCGTCGAAGACGATGAACGCGTCGCCGTCCGCGAACTCGGGGAAGGTGGTCCCCGGGGCGCCCGCGACGAGGTCTGTGAGCCCGCTCCCGTCGACGTCCGCGCCGGAGAGCGCGCCGGTCCACGCCCCGCTCCGCGAGCCGGCGCCGAGGAAGCCGTCGGCGTCCTCGCCCCACAGCGCGAACCAGGCGTCCGCCTCGTCCAGCGCGCCGCCGGCGAGCAGGTCCGTGCCGTCGAAGACGAACGCGCTGCCCCCGTTGGCGGCCAGGGGGGAGTGCGGTCCGCCGAGGGCGAGGTCGGGCAGGCCGTCGCCGGTCGCGTCGGGGAGGGCGGCGACCGACCGGAACCCGTCGCCCCCCGCGGTGTGGACGATCGAGACCGCCGCCGGCAGGCCCGCGGGATCGGTGACGACGTCGACCCCGAACACGATCGTGGCGTCGCCCCCGACGAACGCGAGGTCGTCGCGGCCGTCGCCGTCGAGGTCGCCGAGCGCGACGGCCGCCGTCTCCTCCACCGCCAGCACGGCGTCGGCGGCGAAGTGCTCCCCCAGGTCGAGCGGTCCGAACCAGACCTCGCCGTCGATCACCACGTCGTCGAAGCCGTCCCCGTTGACGTCCGCGCCGGCGACGAGCGACTGGCCCCACACGCCGCTCCCGGGGAAGCGGAGCGTCGCCGCGGTGACGACGAACGCGTCGCCGCCGTCGCAGTTCGCGTCGACCCCGTCCGTCCGTCCCGCCGCCGTGGCGTCGTCCCACGAGCCGGGGAAGATCGCGGGGTCGAGGTCGTCGCAGTCCCCCTGGCAGGGGAACCAGCCGTCGCCGTCGCCGTCGGCGTCGACGCCGTCGTCCACGACGCCGTCGCAGTCGTTGTCGACGAGGTCGCACAGCTCCGGCTCGCCGGGCGACGTGGAGTCGACCGCGTCGTCGCAGTCGCCGCCCCCCAGCACCTCCGGGGCGGTCCCCGACCACGGCTCGCACTCCACCCAGCCGTCCGCATCGTCGTCCTCCTCGTCCCCGGGGACCACACCGTCGCAGTCCTCGTCGAGGCCGTCGCACACCTCGACCGCGCCGGGGTGGAAGGCGGCGTCGAGGTCGTCGCAGTCGGCGCACGCGATGTAGCCGTCGCCGTCGCCGTCCGCCTCGTCGGCGGGGACGACGCCGTCGCAGTCGGAGTCGACGCCGTCGCAGGCCTCGCCCCCGCCGGGGAGCACGGCCGGGTTGAAGTCGGAGCAGTCTCCCTCGCACGGCGAGACCCCGTCGGCGTCGAGGTCGGCGGTGTTCAGGAGCGGGTCGCCGTCGTCGCAGTCGCCGGCGCAGGAGGTCTCGCCGTCGCCGTCGGCGTCGAGGGAGGTCAGGGCGGGGTCGGTGTCGTCGCAGTCGGAGCAGGCGGGGTCGCCGTCGCCGTCGTCGTCCGCCTCGTCGGGGGGGAGCGTCCCGTCGCAGTCGGTGTCGAGGCCGTCGCACAGCTCGGCGGGGGCGGCGGGGGAGGCGCCGGGGTCGTCGTCGGCGCAGTCGCCGTCGCACACCCGGTACCCGTCGCCGTCGGCGTCGTCGCAGTCGCCCGCGGGGCCGCAGGCGGGGGCCTCGTCGTCGCAGTCCTCGAACTCCTGGGCGAGGCCGTCGCCGTCGGCGTCGACGCCGTCGGTCCCGTCGCAGTTCTGGTCGACCCCGTCGGCGTACCCGTCGGCGGCGGCGGGGTAGGCGGCCGCGTCGAGATCGTCGCAGTCCGGGCTGCACGGACCGTCGCCGGGGCAGGCCGCGCCGCAGGTGTCGTAGCCATCGCCGTCCACGTCCCGGGAGTCGACGCCATCGTCGCTGTCGTCGCAGTCCGAGCAGGCGAAGTCCCCGTCGGCGTCGGCGTCCTCCTCGCCGCCGGCGGCCGCGGTGGCGGGGTCGCAGTCGTCGTCGGCGCCGTTGCACAGCTCGGGGGCGTCGGGCGCGGCATCGGCGCGGGCGTCGTCGCAGTCGCCGTCGCAGATCCGCCACCCGTCGCCGTCCGCGTCGGCCTCGTCGGCGGGGGTCTCGGCATTGCAGTCGTTGTCGAGGCCGTCGCAGATCTCGTCGTGCCCGGGGTGCCGCGTGGGCTCGGCGTCGTCGCAGTCGAGGTCGCACACCCGGTAGTCGTCCCCGTCCGCGTCGGCGCAGTCGCCGGGGGCGAAGCAGCCCGAGTGGGCGTCGTCGCAGTCCGAGCCGCCGCACAGGGGGTGGTCGTTGAGGACGCCGTCGCCGTCCACGTCGCAGCGGACGTCGCCGCCGGCGCAGTCGTTGTCGATCCCGTCGTCGGCGACCTCCTCGGCGTCGGGGTGGGTGGCGGCGTCGTCATCCCGACAGTCCTCGCCGCCGGACGCCTCCGAGGCGAAGGTGTCGCCGTCGGCGTCGACGCCGTCGGCTCCGTCGCAGTTCTGGTCGACGCCGTCGCCCACCCGGTCCGGAGCGCCGGGGTAGATGGTGGGGTCGTCCCCGTCGCAGTCAGCGGCGTCGGCGGCCCCGTCGCCGTCGAAGTCGGAGAGCGCGCCCCCCGAGCCGTCGGCGCAGCCGGCCAGCCACAAGGGCAGCAGGACGGCGAGGACGCGGCCAGGCATCCCGCGATCCTACCGTCGCGGACCACATTCGAGCGCTGCCCCAGTCCCCCGTGTGTTAGAAGCCCCGCCCCACCCCGGAGGAGGCACCCATGCATCGCGTTTTCCTGACCTGCGCCCTGTGCGCCGCTGTCCTGCTCCCCGCGTCGTCCTTCGCCAAGAAGGACAAGAAGAGCGACGAGGTCGATCCCGAGGACCACGAGAACCACTTCGAGGAGGTCGATCCCGTCGAGGTGGGGGACATCACCGTCACGTTCTCCAACCAGCACGCGCAGATGGAGTTCATCATGGTGAAGGCGAAGGTGAAGAACGACGCCGACCAGTACCTCTTCATCGAGCCGCGCGAGTCGAGCTGGATCGTCGACGGCGAGGAGGAGGCGGCCGACGCGAGCAAGCCGAAGTCGGTGCTCATCCACCCGTTCAAGGAGAAGAGCGTCACCTTCAAGATCAAGGGCGACCTCGACAAGGGCGCCGACTACCACGTCGAGGAGTGCAGCCTGAAGCTCGACGGGTTCAGCGTGGCGACCAACGAGGGGGTCTCCATCGACACCGACGACTTCCAGATCCCGCCGTCGCAGAACAAGTTCAAGGTCAACGACTTCGACTGCAAGCTCGACCACCTCAAGAACGACACCCACTTCACCAAGGCGCAGTTCAGCTGCACCTACAAGGGCGACCACGTCGGCTTCATCGACCCCAGCGTCGCCGGCTGGCGCATCCCCTCGGGGCAGGAGTTCGCGAACGAGGAGCGGAACGCCAAGAAGGTCATGCTCACGCGCGGCAAGTCCGCCAAGTTCGCCGTCAGCTCCGACATCGACTCCGGCATCTTCGACATGGAGGAGGACGGCGTCTGGCACCTCATCTGGAACGACACGTTCAGCGAGAGCAAGCGCAAGGGCGTCGAGATGGAGACCGTCGACTTCGAGCTCGACGAGGAGAAGACCGAGGAGGAGAACTCCTAGGTCGCGTCCTCCGCGTACTTCAGCGCGCCCGCCGCCAGCTCTGCGCGGGTCGCGTCCCCGTTGGTCGCGTGGGACGGATCAACCCGCTCGATGCGTCCCGTCAGCCGCCCCCGCGCCCGCCACGGGCCGAGGTCGCCGAGCACGTCGAGGAGCTTGTGCCAGGCCGGCTCGTCGCGCATCCGCGGACGGCCGCCGTAGAGCGCGGCGCCGTCGCGGAAGACGACCGCGTCGTCGGGGCGGGCGCCGGGGAACAGCGGGCGGAGGTCGCGGGCGTGATCCGCGTCGATGAAGGTCCGGGCGTCCGCCGGCGCCGCGCCGCCCCGCCACCGCACCGTCGCCCTGCCGAAGGTCACCGACACGTCCAGATCGGGCCGGCGTCCCCCGAACCCGGCCGCGCGCAGGGCGCGGACCCAGGGCCGCGCGCTGCCGTCGAGGATCGGCGCCTCGCCGTGGTCGAACCGCAGGTCCACGTCGTCCACGTCCAGCATCACGAGCGCCGCGAAGAGGTGCTCCGGCATCTGCACCTGGCCCGCGATCGACGAGCGGTGGGGGAGGGGAGCGTGGTCGTCGGGGTTGAGGGCCCGCATCGGCTCGGTCCCCACCGCCCACCGCCACCCCGCGCCGGCGCGCCCCGGCGTCACGACGACCGTCGCCGGACCGCCCCCGAACAGCGCCCGCCCGGCGATCCGGAAGCCGCGCCGCCTCACTTGTCCGGCAGCTCGAACGTCGCCTTGTCGCCGACCCCGATCCCGCGCTCCGCGAACCACCCCTGGTTCACCTCCAGCGCGTACAGCGCCGGCTTCGCCGAGCGGTGCGACTTCCTCGACTGGGGCTGCATGTCCTGGATGTCGACGATGACGCCGTCCGCGTCGAGGAACGCGATCGACAGCGGCACGAACGTGTTCTTCATCCAGAAGCCGAGCGTCTTCTCGGACTCGTAGACGAAGAGCATCCCGGCGTTCTTCCCCAGCTCGCGGCGGTACATCAGCCCCCGGCTCTGCTGGTCCGGCGTGAGCGCCACCTCCGCCTTCACGGTGTGGCCGGCGACGTCGATCTTGATGACCTTCAGCCCCGCCTCGCTCGTCCCCGTGCACGACGGGGCCTGGAGGACGAAGAGCGCGGCGAACGCGAGCGTGAGGACCCTCAGAACAGCGACCCCGTCTTGCCCGCGGGGGTGCGGACGCCGAGGTGGCGGTAGGCGAGGTCGCCGGCGACGCGGCCCTGGCGGCTCCGGACGATGTAGCCCTGCTGGACGAGGTACGGCTCGTAGACGTCCTCCAGCGTGTCCCGCTCCTCGCCCACGGCGGCGGCCAGCGCGTCGATCCCCACGGGGCCGCCGGCGAACCGCTCCACCAGGGCCGTCAGGAGGCGGCGGTCCATCTTGTCGAGCCCGGCGCGGTCGACGTCCAGCCGCTCCAGGGACGACGCCACCACCGCGTCGTCGATCGACCCGTCCCCCTCGACCTGGGCGAAGTCCCGCACCCGGCGGAGCAGCCGGTTCGCGATCCGCGGCGTCCCCCGTGACCGCCGGGCCAGCTCCAGGGCCGCGCTGTCCGCGATCGGGACATCGAGCAGGCCCGCGCTCCGGCGGACGATCGTGGCGAGCTCCTCGGCCGAGTAGAAGTCGAGCACGGCGACGTACCCGAAGCGCGCCCGGAACGGCGAGCTGAGCAGCCCCTCGCGGGTCGTGGCGCCGACCAGCGTGAACGGCGGGAGGTCGAACTTCAGCGCCCGCGCGGCCGGCCCCGCGCCGAGCACGATGTCGATCTCGTAGTCCTCCATCGCCGGGTAGAGGACCTCCTGGACCGCCCGGTTGAGGCGGTGGATCTCGTCGATGAAGAGGACGTCCCCCTCGTCGAGGTTCGACACGATCGCGGCGAGGTCCCCGCCGCGCTCCAGCACCGGCCCGGACGTCGCCTTGATCTGGACGCCCATCTCGCGGGCGATGACGTGCGCGAGCGTCGTCTTGCCGAGCCCCGGGGGACCCGCGAAGAGCACGTGGTCCAGCGCCTCCGACCGACGCCGCGCGGCCTCGATGAAGACGCTCAGGTTGTCGAGGATCGCCCGCTGCCCGACGTACTCGTCCAGGGTCGAGGGGCGGAGGCTGATCTCCTCGCCGATCTCGTCCGCGTCTTCCTGCACTTCGGGGGACAGGTCGCGCTCCACGGTCCGAGTCTAGCCCCCCGGAGGGGTCTGTGGGACCGAGAGACGGAACATCTGATCAGCGTCCGCCGCGATGACCGGCAGGAGGTCCTTCCAGGGGGTCTCGGGGGCGACCTCGATCGGGTCGGCGTCCGCGGTCCAGGTCGTCACGATGGCGCCGACCGGGGGGCCGGGGAACATCGGGATCTGGAGCATCGTGACGATGCGGGGGGCCTGCTTGGGGCACTCCTTCCAGATCGAGTCGATGCTCGCCGCGAGCAGCGAGCACTTCGCCTCCGGCGCCGCCACCGCCACCGCCGTGAACGCATGCACCGCCACCTCGCAGCCGTCGACCTCCGAGGAGGTGCGCTCGGCGAGCCGCGTCTGGAGCTCCCCCGGCGCTCTCGTCTCCAGCTCGGCGAACACCGACTCGGCGAGCTCCGGGACGACGAACGGGGGCGGCTCCGCGGCCCCGGGGATCCGGACCAGCCACTGCATCGTGTGGAACCCCGCCGCGTCCGCCACCGCCGCCGCCTCGGCGACCCGCGACGCGGGCACGTCGGGCTGGATCGACCACATCATCCGGCCCTCGAAGCGGTACTTCGGCGCCATCTCGGCGATCGCGCGTGCCTGGTCCGCCTTCTCCCGGAGCATGTCCCCGAGGGCCTGCGCGTCGCGGACGAGGACTCCGTCGAGGACCGTCTCGTCGGGCTTCAGCACGGCCGAGACGCTGAGCTCCGGCAGCGTGGTGGGGCCGTCCCACGCGAGGAGTCCTTCGGAGGTGACGAAGACCTCCGGACGGCTGCAGTACGCCGCTTCGAACCCGGCGCTGTCGAGCCGGGGCGCTGCGTCGGCGGCGGGGGCGGCCGCCGGCGCGGGGTCGCCGCCCCCGGAGCAGGCGCCCGCGAGGCCGAGGGCGAGGGCGAGGCCGACGGCGGCGGCGGCCCTCACGCCGGACTCAGCGCCTTCAGCGCGCGCCGGAGCAGCGTCTGCACCGTGTCGTCGGGGGTCGGGTCGGCCGCCGCCAGGGCCTTCTTGATCTCCCGGGCGTTGTAGCCGAGCGCCGCCAGCGCGGCCGTCGCGTCCTCCACCGCGGGGGGCTCGACGGGCATCGTCTCGTCCAACGCCGCCGACAGCGCGGGGTGCGGCAGCAGCTTGCCGAGCTTGTCCTTCAGCTCCAGGCAGAGCCGCGCCGCCGTCTTCTTCCCGAGGCCCGGGATCCGCGTCAGGCCGGCCACGTCGTCGCGGGCGATCGCGTCCGCCAGCGCCTTCGGGTCGACCGTCCCGACCACCGCGAGGGCCAGCTTGGGGCCGATCCCGGTCACGCTCTGGACCACCCGGAAGACCCGCCGGTCCGCCTCCGTGCCGAACCCGTACAGCGTGATCGCGTCCTCCCGGACGTGGGTGTGGACGTGGAGGACGACCTCGGCGCCGACCGCCGGCAGCTCCATCAGCGCCCGCGGCGCCGTCAGCACCTCGTACCCGACGCCGTCCCCCGCCTCGACCAGCACCCGGTCCGGCTCCGTCGCGATCAGCTTGCCCCGCAGTCGCCCGATCATCGCCCTGCTACCCCCTCACCTTCCGCAGCGGCTTCCGCGGCTCGCCGCCGCCGCCCCCCGTCGCCTCGACCACCTTGCTCGCGAACTTCGCCGCGTGAGCGTGGCAGATGGCCACCGCGAGCGCGTCCGTCCGGTCCGCGGCGCCCTCGATCTCGTCCCGCAGCAGCTTCGACACCATCGCCCGGACCTGCTCCTTGTCGGCCGCCCCGTTGCCCGTGACCGCCTTCTTGACCGTCGCCGGAGGGTACTCGCACACGCTCAGCCCCGCCTGCGCGGCGGCCAGCACCAGCACCCCCCGCGCGTGCCCCAGCTGCAGCGCCGACCGGGCGTGCTCGGCGTGAAACACGGCCTCGATGGCGAAGGCGTCCGGCGTCGTCCGCGTCAGGATCGCGGCCAGCTCGCGGTGGAGGTGGGCCAGCCGATCGGGGAACGCCGCCTTCTTCGGCGGCCGGATCAGTCCCGACTCGAGGTGCAGGAGGCGACCGCCGTCGCGCCGCACCAGGCCCCAGCCCGTGCAGAACCCGCCGGGATCGACGCCGAGGACGATCACCCGGCTGCGATCCGCTCCATCTCGGCGTCCGAGATCTCGAAGTTCGCGTGGACGTTCTGGACGTCGTCGTTGTCCTCCAGCGCCTCGATCAGCGCCAGCAGCTTCTCGGCGTCCGACCCCTCCACCGGGACCGTCGTCGACGGGATCCACCACAGGCCGTACTCCTGCAGCTCGACGCCCTCGCCCTCGAGCCCCTCGCGGAGCATCTCCAGGTCCCCGACCTCGCAGACGACCTGCCACACCGCGTCGCCGTTGTCGTTGACGTCCTCCGTCAGGTCGTCGGCGCCGTGCTCCATCCCCGCCATCATCAACGACTCCTCGTCGATGGCGTCCCGGGCCACGAGCGCGCGCCCCACCCGCCGGTAGCTGTGGGCCGCCGCGCCGCTCGCCGCGAGGGCGATCCCGCGCTTGCTCAGGAGGTGCTTGATCTCCGGCCCCGTCCGCGCCCGGTTGTCCGTCAGCACCTCGACCAGCAGCGCCACCCCGCCGGGCCCGTAGGCCTCGTACATGATCTCCTCGTACTCCTGCCCCTCGAGCAGGCCGGCACCCTTCTTGATGGCGCGGTCGAGGTTGTCCCGGGGGAGCGAGACGGCCTTCGCCTTGGCGATCGCGAGGCGGAGGCGGGGGTTGGCGTCGGGGTCCGGTCCGCCGACGCGGGCGGCGACCATGATGTCCTTGACGACCTTGCTGAACAGCTTGGAGCGGCGAGCGTCCTGGGCACCCTTGCGGTGCTTGATGTTGGCCCATTTGCTGTGGCCGGCCATCGACTTCCTCCGTGAAGGGTGCGATCGGATAGCATGCGGGCCGAGTCGTGACCAGCGCACCCGAGCAACGCCGCCGCCGCCGCCGCCCCCTCATCGTCGAGGTCCAGGTGCAGCAGAGCGACGAGGTCTACCTCTACACCGCGCGCAACGTCAGCGCGGGCGGCATGTTCATCGACACGCCCGTCCCCCTCCCCCCCGGGACCGCGCTCCAGCTCGAGTTCAAGCTCCCCGGCGCCGACGCCGTCGAGGTCGCCGCCGAGGTGCGGTGGAACACCGAGCTCGCCGCCGCCCCGGGGACGCGCGTCAAGCACCCCGGGATGGGGGTCGTCTTCCGGGACCTCCCCCAGGTGGTCTACGACGAGCTGCTCAGCTGGGTCGAGGGCGCCGCGTGAAGCTCCCCGTCGCCCGGTGCCCCCGGTGCCGGACCGACGTCGTCGTCTACCGCACCGTCGCCCTCGGCGAGGACCCCCTCACGGCCCCCCTGGAGACCCGCTGCGTCGACTGCGACGCCCGCCTCGACCGCTTCGGCGTCGAGCCGGAGATCGTGGAGAAGACCGAAGGCGGGCGCTGCTTCGAGACGAAGGGGTGCGACGGCTGCCCCAAGATCGGCACCCGCCCCTGGTAGGCGGCGCGGCCGCTACTTCTCGTTCCGCGTGGACGTCGAGCGGCGCTTGAGCGTCTCCATGATGACGGGCGTGGGGTCGGTGTTCCCCTCGCTGCTGTCGGGGCTCGACGGCGCGATGTGGACCTGGTTGCGGCCCCCGTGCTTGGCCGCGTAGAGCGCGAGGTCGGCCCGCTGCAGCCACTCGTGCAGCTCCTCGTCCTCCTCCAGCGTGGCCACGCCGACCGACGCGGTGACCCGGAGGCCGGGGCTGAGGCTGTCGAGGTTGAGCCGGCTGATCGACCGCCGCACCCGCTCGCCGACGTGGGCGGCCTCGGGGGCGTCGGTGCCGGGGAGGATGACGCAGAACTCCTCGCCGCCGTAGCGGACGGCCGAGTCGGCGGTCCGGACGGTGGCGCGGACGGCCTCGGCGACCCGCCACAGGACCTCGTCGCCGACGAGGTGGCCGTGGTTGTCGTTGATCGCCTTGAAGTGGTCGAGGTCGATGATGAGCAGCGACAGCGCCTGCCGGTTGCGCCGGTGCGCCTTCATCAGCCCGGGCAGCTGCTCGTCCATGTAGCGCCGGCTGTAGAGCCCCGTCAGCGTGTCCTTGCGGGCGTTCCGGACCTGGCGGCTGATGTCCTCCTGGAACGCGATGTCGGCGTGGTCCATGAGGCGGAAGCGGAGGACGACGTCGCCGATGCGGATGAGGTCGCCGTCGACGATCTTGACCGGCCCCTCCAGCATCTCGCCGCCGACCCGGGTGCCGTTCGTGGAGCCGAGGTCCTCGACGCGGACCTCCAGCGGCGCCCCCTCGACGCGGATGCAGGTGAAGCGGGCGTGGCAGCGGGAGACGGACGCGTCCTTGACCTGGAAGTTGGCGATCTCCCCGCGGCCGACCTCGATGGCCTCGGCCTCCTCGGGGAAGAGGAACCAGTCCCCGACGGTGGGGCCGCGCTGGACGAGGAGGGCGGGGCGGGGACCGACGGCGGGCAGCCCCGCGGTGTCCACCGTGGAGCCTCCGCGGGTCGTGAACAGCGTGTGCTCCTCGGTCGCGGCGGAGCCTCCGACCGCGGGCCACTCGGTGCTGCTGCGGGTCATCCCGGTCCATTATCGACCGGATCCCCGATCACCTTTGCAAATAGGTGAAAAAACCCCCTTTTCAGGCGCTGAGCTGCGTCGCTCCGGTCGCCTCGAAGGTGAACGAGTCCCCCTCGCGGCCGACGGTGACGTGGTCCCCCTCGCCGAACTTGCCGTCGATGAGGGCGAGGCTCAGGGGGTCCTTGAAGTTCCGGAGGATCGCCCGTTTGAGCGGCCGCGCGCCGTACGCCGGGTCGAACCCGAGGTCGCCGATCAGCTCGGTCGCCTCGTCGGTCAGCTCGATGGTGATCTCGCGCTTCGCCAGCAGCTTCCGGAGGTAGCCCATCTGGATGTCGACGATCCGCCCGATGTCGGCCCGCGTCAGCGGGTTGAAGACCACGATGTCGTCGATCCGGTTGAGGAACTCGGGCCGGAACCCCTGGCGGAGCGCCTCCATCGCGACGGCCGTCATCTTCTCCCGGTTGCCCGCGTTCTCCATGATCGCGTGGGCGCCGGCGTTGGACGTCATGATGACGACGGTGTTGCGGAAGTCGACGGTCTTGCCGTGGCTGTCCGTCAGCCGCCCGTCGTCGAGCATCTGGAGCAGGATGTTGAAGACGTCGCCGTGGGCCTTCTCGATCTCGTCGAAGAGCACCACGCTGTACGGCCGGGTCGCGACCGCGTTGGTCAGCACGCCCCCCTCGTCGTAGCCGACGTACCCCGGAGGGGCGCCGATCAGCCGCGCGACGCTGTGCTTCTCCATGAACTCCGACATGTCGATCCGGACGACCGCGTTCTCGTCGTCGAAGAGGAACTCGGCCAGCGCCTTGGCCGTCTCCGTCTTCCCCACGCCGGTGGGCCCGAGGAAGATGAACGACCCGATGGGGCGGCTCTCCTCCTGCAGCCCGGCGCGCGCCCGGCGGACGGCGGCGGACACCAGGGCCAGCGCCGGGTCCTGCCCGATGACGCGCTTCCGGAGCTCGTCCTCCATCCGCTTGAGCTTCTCGACCTCGGACTCCTTGAGCCGGGAGACCGGGATGCCGGTCCACTTGGCGATGACGGCGGCGATCTCGTCCTCCGTCACCTCCTCCACGATCAGCGACCCCTCGCCCTTGTTCTCGAGCGCCGCGGTCGCCTCCTCGATGCCCTTCTCGAGGTCGGGGATGGTGCCGTACTTGAGCTCGGCGGCCTTCGTCAGGTCGCCGTCCCGCTCGGCCCGCTCCATCGCGCCGCGGGCCGCGTTCAGCTCGGCCTTGAGCGCCTGCAGCCCGGCGAGGCTCTCCTTCTCGGCCATCCACCGGGTCTTCAGTGTGTTCGACTCCTCGGACAGGTTCGCGAGCTCGTCGTCGATCGCCGCGCGCCGCTCCTTGGAGTGCCGGTCGCGCTCCTTGGCGAGCGCCTGCTTCTCGATCTGGAGGGTCCGGATCTTCCGCTCCAGCGTGTCGATCTCCTCGGGCATCGAGTCGACCTGCATCCGGACCGCCGAGGCCGCCTCGTCCATCAGGTCGATCGCCTTGTCGGGGAGGAACCGGTCGGCGATGTAGCGGTGCGACAGGCGCGACGCCGCGATCAGCGCCGCGTCCCGGATCTGCACGCCGTGGTGCTCCTCGTAGACGTCCTTGAGGCCGCGCAGGATCGCGACCGTGTCCTCGACCGTGGGCTCGCCGATGAACACCTTGGCGAACCGCCGCTCCAGCGCCGAGTCCTTCTCGATGTGCTTCCGGTACTCGTTCAGCGTCGTCGCCCCGACGCACCGGAGCTCGCCCCGCGCCAGCGCCGGCTTGAGCATGTTGGACGCGTCCATCGACCCTTCGGTCTTGCCCGCGCCGATGATGTTGTGGAGCTCGTCGATGAAGAGGACGATCTCGCCGTCGCTGTCCTGGACCTCCTTGAGGACGGCCTTGAGCCGCTCCTCGAACTCGCCGCGGAACTTCGCCCCGGCGACCAGCGCGCTCATGTCCAGCGCGATGATGCGGCGCCCCTTGAGGTTCTCGGGGACGTCGCCCGCGACGATGCGGTTGGCCAGCCCCTCCGCCATCGCGGTCTTGCCGACCCCCGGCTCGCCGACGAGGACGGGGTTGTTCTTCGTCCGCCGCGACAGGATCTGCATGATCCGGCGGACCTCCTCCTCGCGCCCGATCACGGGGTCGAGCTTCCCCTGGCGGGACAGCTCGGTGAGGTCACGGCCGTACTTCTCCAGCGCCTGGAACTTCCCCTCGGGGTCCTGGTCGGTGACGCGGTGGGAGCCGCGGACGGACTGGAGCGCGGTGAGGACGGCGTCGCGGGTCAGCCCCGCGGCGGCGAGCGCCTTGCCCGCGTCGCGCTTGTCGGCGGTGGCGGCGAGGAGCAGGTGCTCCGTGGAGACGTAGTCGTCCTTGAGCTTGCCCGCCTCCTTGAGCGCCTCGTCGACGAGCTTGTGGAGCCGGTTGCTGACGAACGGCTTCCCCCCGCTGACCTTGGCGCGCCGCTCGACGGACTCCTTGAGCGCCTTGTCGAGGGCGGAGGCGTCGGCGCCGACCTTGGCGACGATGGCGGGGACGATCCCCTGCTCCTGGTGCAGCAGCGCGAGCATCACGTGCTCGACGTCGACCTCCTGCTGCCCGTTGTCGGACGCGATCTGCTGGCCGGTGGCGAGCGCCTCCTGGCTCTTGACCGTGAGCTTGTCGCTGCGCATCTCAGCACTCCCGCTTGCTGGCGTGGACGAAGCGGGTCCGGAGATCCGCGAGGAGGTTCTTCAGCAGCTTGGCCTCGCCGTCGTCGAGGTTCCCGACGGTCTTCGCCTCGAGAAGCCCGAGCAGGTCGATCGTCTGCCGCGCGCCCGCCAGATCGGGGCACGGCTGCCCCCCCTGGGTCGGATCCGGGGCCTCCCCGAGCTGCACCAGGGCGGACGTGCCGAGGCTCACCAGGAAGGTGCTGAAGTCCAGCGGTCGATGCTCGTTCACTGCAAACCTCCGAGTCCGCCGCAACCTAAGAGCGGCGCGAGGGGTGTCAACTCGCAGGCAGGACGCCGGAGAGTCGCGTGCCGCCGTAGGCGGCGCGTCCCGCAAGGGATTGCGCGCCGGACGCGCGCAACAATGCTTGCCGACCGCCCCTAGGGTCTGCAAGATGCGCCGTCCGATGACCGCCCGGCTCCTCCTGTTGATCGCCGCCACCCTGCTCGCCGTCCCGGCCGCGGCGCAGCAGGTGCGCGAGCCCGAGGACCCCGAGAGCCTCTACGGCCAGGGGCTGCGGCAGATGAAGCGGGGCTACTACGACGAGGCGATCATCACGTTCGAGCGGGTCCGGAACCACTTCCCGTTCAACCAGTACTCGGTCCTGTCCGAGCTCAAGGTGGCGGACTGCCTGTACGAGAAGTCGTCGTACGTCGAGGCGGTCGACGCCTACCGGCAGTTCGCGCGGCTTCACCCCCGACACCCCGACATCGACTACGTCGTCTACCGGACGGCGCGCGCCGAGTTCAAGCTCGCGCCGACCATCCCGCAGCGCGACCAGACGCACAGCAAGCGCGGGCTGCGGCGGCTCGACGAGTTCGAGCGGCGCTTCCCCGAGTCCGAGTACACCCCCGAGGTGGAGCGGCTGCGGGGGAAGGTGCAGCTCCGGCTGTCCCGCGCGGCCGTCCAGATCGGGAACTTCTACTGGAAGCAGAAGGAGTGGTCGGCGGCGGAGCGGCGGTACCGGCTCGCGATCGAGGAGTACCCCGACTCTCCGCTGGCGGCGAAGGCGCAGTACCGGCGGGGCCTCTGCCTGCTCCAGCTGGACGACGTCGCCGGCGCCACGGCCGCGTTCGAGGCGGTGATCGCGCGCTGGCCCGACACCCGCTGGGCGGAGCGCGCCCAGGGTCAGCTCGACGGCGCCTCGAAGGACACGACGGGCAGCGACAGCGGGGACAAGGCGAGCACCAGCTCCTGACGCATCCCCCGGGCGTCCCCGCCGACCTGGTAGGGGACCTCGGTGTCGTACCGGACGTGGACCGCCTCGGCCACGAAGTCGTACAGCCGGTCGTCCTCGTACGTCCCCGTCCAGATGTTCGCGAGCTGGTTGACGACCGTCGGGATCGACAGCGCCGAGACGCGCAGGTGGAAGTGGGTGTCCAGCATCTCGGCGTGGGGGAGCATCTTCATCGCGTAGCCGTAGTACGGCGTGGTCCCGAACGCGGTCATGTGCGCGGGGCCCTGGTAGAGCACCTCGCCGGCGCCGATGAGGCG
>CAYFOA010000005.1:83350-99922 GCA_964344575.1 uncultured Rickettsiales bacterium
GGCGATCAGTTCACCGGCATTGGGTCCGGTCATGCCGGCGCCGATGAGGCGCCCCCGCCGCTCGCCCACCCGGTCGACCCGCCACGCCTCCCCCTGGAGGACCTCGATGGTGACGTGGGGCGCGGTCCGCTGGACGGTCAGCCGCGGCACGGTCCGGCCGAAGGCGGCGGCGAAGTACGTCGGCAGGTGGTACGGCTTGCTCTCGAAGGGCGTCCCCTGGAGGTGCTGCTTGACCCACTTGTAGTCGTTGAGGATGGCGGCGTCCCAGCCCATGCCGGCGAAGGGGAACTGCTCGTTCTCGTCGCGCACGAAGCGGAGTCGCTTCGGCTTCCACGCCTCCCCCGCGTGCCACGCGGCGAGGTCCTGGGGGATGGGGCGGGCGCCCACCCAGGTCGCCAGGGCGTTGCCCGTGCCGAGCTTGAGGATGCCGAGGCGGGGGCTGTGCTCGTAGGGGAGGAGGCGGTTGCACAGGTCGATGATGGTGCCGTCGCCGCCGCCCGCGAAGAGGGTCTCGATGCGGGACTCGATGACGGCCTCGACGGCGTCCGTCGCCTCCTCCAGCGACCGGGTCCAGAAGATGGTCGCCTCGGGGCACGCCCGGCGGATGGCGCGGGCGGTGGAGCGGCGGACGCGGCCGGCGTTCGCGTTGAGGAGGACGCCGGTGCGCCCCTCGGGGACGCGGTAGCCGGGGCGGGTCACGTGCGGACGAGGGAGTCGATGATCTCGCTGAGCTGGAACGGCTTGGCCAGGAACGTGGCGCCGTCGGCCTCCAGCGCGGCGGCTTCGGCGTCGGTGGGGGTCAGCCCGGAGGTGGCGAGGATGCGGATGCCGGCGTCGAGCGAGCGGATGCGGGGGATGGCCTCGGTGCCGTCGCCGCCGGGCATGCGGAGGTCGATGACGGCGCCGTCGTAGGGGCGGCCGTGCTCGATCGCCTCGCGGACGGCGTCGACGGCGTGGCGGCCGTTGGCGACGGTCTCGACGATCGCCCCCCGGCCCGTCAGCGCGCTGTCGAGGAGCAGCCGCAGCGACGCCTCGTCGTCGGCGACGAGGATGCGCTTGTCCTTGAGCGGCGGGCGGTTGACGTCGAACACGTACGACGGGACGGACAGCGCCTTGGTGGGCTCGTCGTCGTCGACGGGGCCGAGGTACATGGGGAGGCGGATCTCGAACACGGCGCCGCGGTCGGGGAGGTCGCCGATCTCGATCAGGCCGTCGTGGTCGGTGACGGCTCGGTGGACGACGGCGAGCCCCATGCCGGTGCCGCGGTCGGGGGCCTTCGTGGAGAAGAACGGCTCGAAGAGGCGGGCCCGCGCCGCGACGGGGATCTCGGGGCCGTCGTCGCTGACCCGGAGGCGGGCGTGGTAGCGGCCGGGCCAGTCCTGGGACCGGTTGAACTCGATGTCGGCGACGACGTCCAGTTCCAGGAAGAGCTTGCCGCGCCCCTGCATGGCGTCGCGGGCGTTGACGCCGAGGTTGAAGAGCGCCTGCAGCAGGGCGGTCCGGTCGGCCACGACGCCCACCGCCGAGCCCGGCAGGGAGACCGAGATCCGGATGCGGTCGTCGAAGCTGTGGCGGAGCAGGTCCGACGCCTGGCGGACCGGGGTGCGGAGGTCGATGGGCTCGCGGCGCTCGTTCTCGGGGCGGGCGGCGCGGAGGAGCTGGCGGGTGACGTCGGTGCTCCGGCGGATCATCCCGTCCAGCGCGCCGAGGAGCACGGGGTCGGCGGCGTGGCCCGAGCGGAGCAGCTCGAGGGTCCCGCCGAGGGCGGTGAGGAGGTTGTTCAGGTCGTGGATGACGCCGGTCGTCGCGACGCCGACGAACTCCATCCGCTGGGCGGCGAGGAGGCGGCCCGCGAGCACGCCGTCCTCGCCGAGGTCCTGCAGGGCGAGCCAGCTGCCGCGGCGGACGCCGTGCTCGTCGGCGAACGGGCCGGCGTTGACCGACAGGCTGACGGTGCGGCCGACGAGCGACGTGAACTCGGCCACCACGGACCGGAGCTGCCGGCCCGCGAGGACCTGCTCGATCAGGGGCAGCAGCCCGGCCTCGGCCATGTTCGGGAGGTCGACGAGGCGGCGGCCGATCGCGGGCGACTCGACGCCCGGAGGGACCCCGAGGATGGACCGCGCCTCGGCGTTCTCCCACACGAGGACGCCGTCGGCGTCGAGCACGAGCAGCCCGCACGGGAGCCCGTCGGCGACGACGCCGGCCAGCAGGTCCACCAGCGGATGTCCGGGCACGCCCGTCCCCATGGCCCCTCGCGGTCCCCCCTGTCCTCCAGCGGAAGTCAGCTTACGCCAGCGCCGCTCCCACCAACTCGTAAGAACGCTCGATGGCCGCGCCAAGCTGCGCCGGCTCGCGCCCGCCCGCCTGCGCCATGTCGGGCCGGCCGCCGCCGCGTCCCCCGACGATGGGGGCGAGCTCCTTGACGAGGTCGCCGGCGCTGACGCGGGCCGTCAGGTCCTTGGACACCTTCACGAGGAGGCTGGCCTTGCCGCCGCTGGCCGAGCCGAGGACGACGATGCCGCTGCCGAGCTGGTCGAGGAGGACGTCGGCGTGGCCCCGGAGCTCCTTGCCGGTGGCGCCCTCGACCTCGGTGGCGAGGACCTTCACGCCGGCGACGTCGCGCGCGGTGGGGCCGGTCCCGGCGCCGCCGCCGGCGACGAGCCTCTGCTTGAGCTGCTCGATCTCGCGGCGCATCGCCTTGTGTTCGGAGAGGAGCCTCTCCAGCTTCTCAGTGGCCTCTTCGTTCGAGGCCTTGAGACGGCCAAGGAGCATGCGATGAGTCGCATCAACCCCGCGCAGATAGTGGCGTGCTCCCCGGCCGGTCAACGCTTCGAGACGTCGGACACCTGCAGCAATGCCTCCCTCAGAGCGCAGCTTGAGTTGGCCGATCTCGCCGGTCGCGGCGACGTGGGTGCCGCCGCACAGCTCGACGCTGAACCCGGGCACCTCGACCACGCGCACCTCGTCGCCGTACTTCTCGCCGAACAGCGCCATGGCGCCCCGGGCCTGCGCGTCGTCCATCGACGTCGTCCCCACCTCCAGCGGCGTGTTGGCGAGGATCTGGTCGTTGACCATCTCCTCAACGGCCAACAACTCGTCGGGAGTGATTGCGGAGAAGTGGGAGAAGTCGAACCGCAGCCGCTCGTCGTCGACGAGGCTGCCCTTCTGGGTGACGTGCGCTCCCAACACCTCGCGCAGGGCGGCGTGGAGCAGGTGCGTGGCGGTGTGGTTCCGCATGATGTCGTGGCGGCGGACGGGGTCGACCGCCAGGTCCACGACCTCGCCGGTGCGGACGCTGCCGGCGGCGACCCGGCCGCGGTGGACGATCAGCGAGCCGGCGGGCTTGGTGCAGTCGAGGACGTCGATGCGGCCGTTCGGCCCGGTGATGGTGCCCCGATCCCCGACCTGGCCGCCGGCCTCGGCGTAGAACGGCGTGGACGCGACGATGACCTCGACGTCCTGCCCCGCCTCGGCGGCCTCGACGGACGCGCCGCCCGTGATGAGCCCGACGATCGCGGACCGGTCGGCGGTCCCGAGGTAGCCGGTGAAGGTGCTGCCGGCGGCCTCGTCGAAGTTGAGGTAGACGCCGCCGACCTCCTCCTGGCCGGTCCCCTTCCAGGCGGCCCGGGAGCGCTGCCGCTGCTCCTCCATGCAGGCCTCGTAGCCGGCGAGGTCGACGCCGAAGCCGCGCTCCGAGGCGATGACCTCGGTCAGGTCGGGGGGGAAGCCGAAGGTGTCGTGCAGGGTGAAGGTGACGTCGCCCGGGAGGACGCCGCCGTCGTCGAGCCTGGCGAACTCGTCGTCGAGCATCGCGAGGCCGCGGTCGAGGGTCTCGCGGAAGGTGGTCTCCTCGTTGAGGACGACGCGGCGGATGAACTCGCGGCGCTCCTGCAGCTCGGGGTAGTGGGCGTGCATGAGCTCGACGACGACGTCGGACGCGCCGTGGAGGAACGCCTCGTCGATGCCGAGCTTGACGCCGTGGCGGATGGCGCGGCGCATGATGCGGCGGAGGACGTAGCCGCGGCCTTCGTTGGACGGCATGACGCCGTCGGCGACGAGGAAGGCGGAGGCGCGGGCGTGGTCGGCGACGACGCGGAGCGACTGGTTGGTCGGCTCGTCCGGGCCGTACGTCACCCCGGCGACGCCCGCGGTGTGCTGGATGATCGCCTGGAGCTCGTCGATCTCCCAGTTGGACTTGTGCCCCTGGGTGATGGCGGCGAGCCGCTCGAGCCCCATGCCGGTGTCGACGGACGGCGACGGCAGGTCCCGCTGCTCGATCCGGCCGTCCTCCTCGTACCGCTCGTACTGCATGAAGACGTTGTTCCAGATCTCCATGTAGCGGCCGGCGTCGTGCCCGAAGCCCCACGGGTCGGGCTCGTGGTCGAGGACGAAGTCTTCCTGGAGGTCCCAGTGGATCTCGGTGCACGGCCCGCACGGCCCGGTCGGCCCCATGGACCAGAAGTTGTCCTTCTCCCCGCACCGCCCGATGCGCTCGTCGGGGACGCCCTGCGCGCGCCACAGGTCGTAGGACTCGTCGTCGTCGTTGTAGATGGTGACGAGGAGCCGGTCCGCCGGGAGCCCCATCTCGACGGTGAGGAACTCCCACGCGTAGGCGATGGCCTCCTCCTTGAAGTAGTCGCCGAAGGAGAAGTTGCCGAGCATCTCGAAGAGCGTGTGGTGTCGCGCGGTGAAGCCGACGTTGCTCAGGTCGTTGTGCTTGCCGCTGACCCGCATGCACTTCTGCACGGTGGTCGCCCGCGTGTACGGCCGCGTCTCCTTGCCGACGAAGACGTCCTTGAACTGGACCATCCCGGCGTTGACGAAGAACAGCGTGGGGTCGTTGCTCGGCACCACGGAGCTGCTCGGCACGATCGCGTGCCCGCGCTCTTCGAAGTACTTCAGGAACCGGGTGCGGATGTCGGCGGCCTTCATGGCGGCCTATGTAGCACCTCTAACCGAACTGGTCTGCGCTGCTCACGACGCCGCTGACGCGGAGCGCGAAGTCGTCGGGGTTGCTCGCGAACTTGAGCGCCTCCTCGTAGGAGATCGCGCCCGACTTGTAGTGGCCGAAGAGGGACTGGTCGAAGGTCTGGGTGCCGTACGTCGACTGGCCGCGGGCCAGGGCGTCGGTGATCTCCTTCGTCCGGTCCTTGTTCTCGATGTACTCCTTGATGCGGCCCGTGTTGACCATCACCTCCAGCGCGGGGACCCGGCCCTTGCCGTCGGCGCGGGGGACGAGGCGCTGGCTGATGACGCTCTTGAGCATCGACGCCAGCCGGATGCGGACGCCGTCCTGGTGGTGGGGCGGGAACATCGACACCATCCGGGTGATCGTCTCGGCGCAGTTCATCGTGTGCAGCGTCGACATCACGAGGTGGCCCGTGTCCGCCGCCTCCAGCGCGATCTCCATCGTCTCGAGGTCCCGGATCTCCCCCACGAGGATCACGTCCGGGTCCTGACGGAGGGCGGCCCGGAGCGCGTTCGCGTACGTCCTCGTGTCCGTCCCCACCTCGCGCTGGCTGATGACGCACCGCTTGTCCCGGTGCATGAACTCGATCGGGTCCTCGATCGTGAGGATGTGGCCGGACCGCGTCGCATTGATCACGTCGATCATCGCCGCCAGCGTCGTCGACTTCCCCGACCCCGTCGTCCCCGTCACGACCACCAGGCCGCGGTGCTCGTTCGAGATCTTCTCCAGCACCGGCGGGAGGTTGAGCTCCTCGAACGACATGATCTTGCTGCTGATCGTCCGGAGCACGATCCCCAGCGTCATCCGCTGGCGGAAGATGTTCACCCGGAAGCGGCCCAGCCCACGTACGCCGTAGGCCATGTCCAGCTCCATCGTGTCGGCGAACTTCTCCTTCTGCGCCTTGTTCATCATCGACGCCGCGAACTGCGCCGTCTGCTCCGGCGTCAGCCGGTTGTACTCCCGCAGGGGCTGGAACCCGCCCTGGATCCGGAGCATGGGCGGGATCCCGACGCGCAGGTGCACGTCGGAAGCCCCGCGGGACATGGCGACTCGAAGGATGTCGTTGATTTCCACTCGACTCGGCCCGACTCCGTCGTCTCGGTCCGTCGGGCCGACCGGGGTGCGGGCTGGCTACGCCTCCGCGACGACCCCGCCGGCGCCCTTGCTCTCGGACGCGCTGGGGGCGGGCTCGGAGACGAGGCCGTGCTCGGTGAGCACCTGCGCCTCGATCGTCTCGGCGACCTCGGGGTTGTCAGCGAGGAACTGCCGGGCCTGCTCACGTCCCTGGCCGAGCCGCTCCTCCCCATAGGAATACCACGACCCGCTCTTGCGAATCAGGCCCGCGTCCAGCGCCATGTCGAGCAGCTCGCCCGTCCGGGAGACCCCCTCACCGAAGAGGATGTCGAACTCGCACTTGCGGAACGGGGGGGCGACCTTGTTCTTGACGATCTTGACGCGCGTCCGGTTGCCGATGACGTCCTGCCCCTGCTTGATCGCGCCGATGCGGCGGATGTCGATCCGGACCGAGCAGTAGAACTTCAGCGCGTTGCCGCCCGTCGTCGTCTCGGGGTTGCCGAACATGACGCCGATCTTCATCCGGAGCTGGTTGATGAACACCACGATGGTGCTCGACTTGCTCACCAGCGCCGTCAGCTTCCGCATCGCCTGGCTCATCAGGCGGGCCTGCAGGCCGGGGAGCGAGTCGCCCATGTTCCCCTCGAGCTCGGCCTTCGGGACCAGCGCCGCCACCGAGTCGATCACGATGATGTCCAGCGCGCCCGAGCGGACCAGCGTCTCGCAGATCTCCAGCGCCTGCTCGCCCGTGTCCGGCTGGCTGATGAGGAGGTCGTCCGTCCGGACGCCGAGCTTGCGGGCGTAGGTCACGTCCAGCGCGTGCTCCGCGTCGATGAACGCCGCGAGGCCGCCCTTCTTCTGCGCCTCGGCGATCGCCTGCAGCGTCAGCGTCGTCTTGCCCGAGCTCTCGGGGCCGTAGATCTCGACCACGCGCCCGCGGGGGAGGCCGCCCACGCCCAGCGCGATGTCCACCCCGAGCGACCCCGTCGAGATCGCGTCGAGGTCCTGGTACAGGTTCTCCTCGTCCCCCAGGCGCATGATCGCGCCCTTGCCGTGCGCCTTCTCGATGCTCGCGATGGCCAGGTCCAGCGCCTTGGCGCGGTTGGCGTCGAGGGTGGGCTTGCTGCTGCTCTTGCTGCTCATCATGGGTGCCTCCGGGATCCGTTGCTGCTGCGGGCAGCCTAGGTCTGAACGCCTGTTCAGGTCAAGCGGTGATGCGACGAATCCCTTGCAGGTTCAAAGCATCTGCCGACCGGGCGGCCAGATCAAGGCCGAAACGTGAGACGAGGATGAACCACACCCGGGACGAATTTCGTCCCGCCTAGCCGTTCAGGCGCAGGATCTGCCGGCGCAGCATGTCCAGGGCGATGACCGCGCTGAACCGGCGGACCATCGACCGGTCCCGGGCGGGGATCCGGAGCGTCCGGACGCGCGCCCCCGCCGGCCCGTCGATCGCCACGCAGACCGTCCCCACCGGCTTCTCCGGTGTCCCCCCCGCCGGCCCCCCACGCCACCGACGCGGCCTCCCGCGCCCCCGCCGCCATCTGCCAGGCCACCGCCTCGCTCACCGCGCCGTGCTCCCCCAGCGCCTCCTCCGAGACGCCCAGCTCCGAGACCTTCGCCTCGTTGGAGTACGTCACGAACCCCCGCTCCAGCCACCGGCTGCTCCCCGGCTCGGTGACGCAGAGGTGCCCGATCAGTCCCCCCGTGCACGACTCCGCCAGCGCCAGCCGCTCCCCCCGCGCCACCAGCAGCTCGCCGACGCGCGCCGCCAGGGAGACGTCCGCGTCCTCGCTGAACACGTCCTTGCCGAGCAGCCCCCGGACCGTCGCCACCGCCGTCGCGAACGTCTCGTCCGGGACGTCGTCCGCGGCCACGAGCTTGACCTGGTTCTCCGGCATCGCCGTCCGGAACCCGAGCGTCACCCCCGCGAACTCCCCGACCACGTCCCCGAGGAGGTCCTGCAGCGCCGACTCGCCCCGCCCGAGGACCCGGAAGAGCGCCCGCCGCGGGGGCGTGATCGCGAGCTCCGCGAGCAGCTCGGGACGCACGACGTCGCGCCACATGGCGCGCATCTCGGACGGCACCCCGGGGAGGAAGTAGAGCCGCACGCCGGCGTCCGTCGTGACCGCGAACCCCGGCGCCGTGCCCCGCGCGTTGGGGAGCACCCGCGCGCGGGAGGGGAGCATCGCCTGGCGCCGGTTGGCCTCCGGAATGGGGCGGCCCGCCGCCGCGTACCGGGCCGCCACCCGGCCCCACGCCTCTTCGTTGAACGCGATCGCGTCGCCGAACGCGTGCGCCGCCGCCTCCGCGCTCAGGTCGTCCTCGGTCGGCCCGAGACCGCCGGTGCAGACGACGACCCGGGATCGGGAGGCCGCGCGCGTGAGCACGTCCGCGATCGCGCCCCGCCGATCCCCCGCCGTCTCGGCGCCGACGACGACCAGCCCGAGGTCCGTCAGCTGCCCGCACAGCCACGCGGCGTTGGTGTCGACGGTCAGCCCGGTGAGCAGCTCCTCGCCCTGGCTCACGACGAATGCGGCGATGCTCATCGGGGCGATCATGCCGCGACGGAGCCGCTGGTACACTCCGGCAGGTGACGAACCGCACCTTCATCGGGGCGCTCGTGGGGGCCTGCGCGGCGGTCGTCCTGACCGGCTGCCCGGTCGGCTTCGATCTCGACCTGTCGCGCAGCTCGCTGACCTTCGAGGACGTGGAGGTCGGCTCCGCGGACGACGAGGGGCTCGACGTGCTGCTCGACTTCGGGGGGCCCGCCGAGCTGACCGCGACCATCGAACCGCCGGGCGCGCCGTTCGCCATCGTCCAGCAGCCCGACCCCGTCCTCGACACCGGCGATCCCACCTTCGTCGCCGTCCGCTTCCAGCCCACCGAGGCCGGGGAGCACCTCGCCGTCCTCGGCCTGACGATCTCCAACGTCCAGGGGAGCGCCCGCCGCGACGTCGCGCTGCGCGGGGTCGGGCTCCTCGGGGCCATCGACCTCGACCGCGACGGCTACGTCGGCGACGAGGACTGCGACGAGGAGGATCCGCTGACGCACCCCAACGCCCCGGAGCAGTGCGACGGCGAGGACAACGACTGCGACGGGCTCCTGCCATCCAACGAGAGCGACTTCGACAACGACGGCATCGCCACCTGCGAAGGGGACTGCTCCGACGACGACCCCTCCACGTACCCGGGCGCGGCGGAGATCTGCGACGGCGTCGACAACGACTGCGACGGCGACCTCGGCGAGGCCGACGACGACGGCGACGGCTTCCGCGTCTGCGACGGCGACTGCGAGGACGACAACGCCTTCGTCTTCCCCGGCGCCCCCGAGCTTTGCAACGCCGCCGACGACGACTGCGACGGCTCGCTGCCCGCCGACGAGGTCGACGCGGACGGCGACGGCTGGCACATCTGCGCGGGCGACTGCGCCGACGACGACCCCACCCGGTTCCCCACCGCCGAGGAGCAGTGCAACGGCCTCGACGACAGCTGCGACGCGATCGTCCCCCCCGACGAGGTCGACGAGGACGGCGACGGCTTCTTCGCCTGCGAGGACTGCGACGACGACGACCCCACGCTCTTCCCCGGCGGCGTCGAGGAGTGCGACGGGCTCGACACCGACTGCGACAACGTCATCCCCGCCGACGAGGTCGACGGCGACGGGGACACGTTCCTCGCCTGCGCCGAGTGCGACGACGCCGACAACGCGACCTTCCCCGGCGCGACCGAGGTCTGCGACGGCGCCGACAACGACTGCGACGGCGTCACCCCCGCCGACGAGGTGGACGACGACGGGGACACGTTCCTCGCCTGCGAGGACTGCGACGACACCGAGGCGAGCGTCCACCCCGGCGCGTCCGAGCTGTGCGACGGCGTGGACACCAACTGCGACACGGTCCTCCCCGAGGACGAGGTCGACGACGACGGCGACGGCAGCTTCGCCTGCGAGGACTGCGACGACGACGACGCCACCAGCTTCCCCGGCGCGTCGGAGCTGTGCGACTACGCCGACAACGACTGCGACGGCGTCATCCCCGACGACGAGCTCGACAACGACGGCGACGGCGACGTCGAGTGCCTCACCGACTGCGACGACGACGACGCCACCATCTACGGAGGCGCCCCCGAGGAGTGCTTCGACGAGGTCGACAACGACTGCGACGGCCTCGTCAACCAGTCCTGCACGTGCCCGATCTGGGGCTACAACCTCGCCCTGTCGGGGTGCAGCCCGTCGGACTACGGCAGCTGGGAGTGCCCCTGGCCGCTCGCCGACCTCGCCGTCGACAGCGCCGCGGGCAGCGCCACCTGCAACGAGGCGTGGCTCCGGCCGGCGACCTACAACGAGGAGATCACGATCGACGGCGAGGTCGTCCTCCGCTCCTCCGGCGACCGGACCGGCGTCGTCATCGACCCCCTCGGCGCGAGCCGCGCGATCACGATCGAGTCCGGCAGCGTCGTCACCATCCAGCACGTTACGGTCACCGGCGGCCTCGCCGAGGAGGGGGGCGGGCTGTTCGCCGAGGAGGCCGTGCTCGTGATGGAGGACGTCCTCTTCGAGGCCAACGAGTGCGACGCCGGCGGGCAGGGCGGGGCGGTGTACGTCGACGCGGTCGACCTCGACGTTCAGCAGGTCGACTTCCTCGACAACGACTGCGGCTACGGCGGCGTCGACGACGGCAACGACGGCGGTGGGATGTACGTCGTGGACAGCTACGGCACGGTCGCCGCGTGCACCTTCGAGGGGAACACCGCGGGCGACGGGTCGGCGCTGTACGTCCACGGCGGGGAGGACTACCTGACCGTCGCCAACAGCTCGTTCCTCGACAACGAGACGCTCGACAGCGACAACCCCCTCGGCGAGGTCGAGGGCGGCGCGCTGGTCGTCGACGCCGACACGTTCTTCGTCCTCAACAACGTCTTCGCCGGCAACGAGGCGCTGGCCGGAGGCGGCGGGATCACGGTCGGCGCGAACCACGGCGGCGGCACCCTCGTCGTCAACAACGTCCTCGTCTACAACGACAGCCCCCAGGGCGGCGGCATCCACTTCGAGGCGTTCTCGCTGACCAGCGGGTCGGGCGGCTTCAACAACAACATCATCGCGTTCAACCAGGGCTACGGCGCGTTCACCGACGGGGCGAGCTTCCCCTCGGACTTCCAGTACAACGACGTCTTCGGCAACAGCGACGGCGCGTTCGGCGCGCTGCTCGGCGTGCCCGCGACGCCCCTCAACAACCTCTACAGCGACCCGCTCTTCGTCTCGCTGACGAACGACGGGGACTGGACGAACGACGACCTCGCGCTGACGTCCCCCGACTCGCCCTGCATCGACGCGGGCGACCCCAACCCGGCGTTCAACGACGCCGACACGACCCGCAACGACATGGGCATCTACGGCGGCCCGTCCGGCGACTGGATCTGGCCCCTGCCGTGACCGGGCGGACCCTCGGTCTCGACGTCGGGACCCGCACCATCGGCATCGCCGTGAGCGACCCCCTGGGTATGTTCGCGCAGCCCGTGGAGACCTACCGGCGGGTGGGGCGGCGACGCGACGCGGAGTACGTCGGGGGCGTCGTCGCCGAGCGCGAGGTGGGGACGGTCGTCGTCGGCCTGCCGCTCCGCACCGACGGCACCGAGGGGCCCGAGTGCGAGGAGGTCCGACGGATGGTCGAGGCGCTCTCGGGGGTCCTGTCCGAAGACATCGAGGTGGTGCTCCACGACGAACGCTTCACCACCGCGCAGGCCGAGCGCGCGCTGCTGTCGGGGAACGTCCGGCGGGGCAAGCGGAAGCAGGTGATCGACCAGATCGCGGCCGTGCTCATCCTGCAGGGGTACCTGGACGGACGATGACGAAGTTCCTCGGTTGGGCGGCGCTGATCGCCGTCGTCGTGTTCGGCGCGGCCACGTGGTGGGGGTGGCTGCAGGTGCAGACGTTCATGGGGGAGGCGCCCTCGGACGCGCACACGGAGGTGATCCTGGAGATCGAGCGGGGGTCGGGGCCGCAGACGATCTCGCGGCAGCTCGCCGACGCGGGGGTCGTCACCGACGCCGACCGGTTCGCGCTCTTCCTCCGCTACCGCAAGGCGGCGCCGGGGCTGCGGGCCGGCGAGTTCCGGTTCTGGACGGACCAGACGCCGGACGAGGTCCTCGACGTCCTCCTCCACGCGCCGGAGGTGACCTACGCCGTCACGCTCCCGCCGGGGCTCCGGATCGAGGACATGGCCGCCCTGGTGGAGGAGGCGGGGCGCGGTGAGGCGGCGAAGTACGTCGAGCTGGCGCGGGACGAGGCGTTCATCCGGGGGCTCGACCTCGGCATCGACCCCGCCCCCCCGCACCTCGAGGGGCTCCTCGTCCCGGAGACGTACAGCTTCGGGCGGGAGGCCGGGGCGCAGGCCGTGGTCGAGGCGCAGGTAGGGCGCTGGAAGGCGATCTGGAACGACGAGCGGCGCGCCGCGGCGGACGCGGTCGGGCTGTCCCCGTACGAGGTCACCGTGCTCGCCAGCGTCGTCGAGAAGGAGACGGGCGCGGTCGAGGAGCGGCCCCTCATCGCGGGCGTCTTCCACAACCGGCTGAAGAAGGGGATGAGGCTGGAGTCCGACCCGACGATCATCTACGGGCTGGAGAACTACGACGGGAACATCCGCCGCAGCGACATCCGGCGCCCCCACCCCTGGAACACGTACGTCATCACGGGGCTGCCGCCGACGCCGATCGCGGGGCCCGGGGTCGAGGCGATCGACGCGGTGCTCCACCCGACGGAGACGAAGGCGCTCTTCTTCGTGAGCCGGAACGACGGCACCCACCACTTCAGCGAGACCTACGCCGAGCACGCGCGGATGGTGAACAAGTACCAGCGGGGCGGCCGCTAGCTCCCCTCAGTTCGTCTGGGCCGGCGTCCAGCCCGTGCCGGGGTCCCAGGCGTGCTCCGCGAAGTCCCGCGCGCCGCCGAGGCAGGCCTCCCGGAGGTCCGGCGTGGGGGCCTCGTCGCAGTGCGGGGTGATGTCCTCGGCGGCGCCGCACGTCGCCACGATCGCGGCCCCCGCGGCGCGCCACGCGTGGCGGGTCCGTCGCTCGATCTCGATCCCCGGCTGGGGGAGCTTCCAGGAGATGAACCGGCACTCCCGGGAGGTTCGGTGGACGGACCCGAAGCCTGACAGCGTGAGGCGGACGGCGGTCCGGTCGAAGGCGACCTCGTCCACCAGGGCGGCGACGACGTCGAGCTGGTTCCAGCTGGTGTAGATGTCGACGCAGACGGCGCCCTCGAACCGGGGCTCCCGCTCGGGGCAGAGGGCGTAGTCCTGGGGGCGGTGGGTCGTCGGCGGCGCTTCCCCCCCGAACGCGACGGCGACGGCGGCGACGCCCGCGGCGAGGGGGACGACCCCGAGGACGGCGGCGAGCGCCCGCCGCGGCCAGGTCCCGTCGGGGGCCACGAGGCCGTGGAGGGCCCACGCCCAGGCGAGCGCGGCGAGGGGGTAGACGAGCACTTGGCGGCGCCAGTTCCAGTGGTACAGGCGCGGGGCGTCGATGCCGTCGGGGCCGAGGCCGACGAGCGTCAGGGCGAGGGGGAGGGCGATGGCGACGCCGCCCGCGAGGAAGGCCGCGGCGCGCTTCTCGGCGGACCACGCGGCGGCGCCCGGGAACCATCCCCCGAGCACGCCCCGGAGCGCGAAGAGGCCGAGGAGCGCGAACGTCGCGAAGCGCCACGTCGTGGGCGCCCACGCGGGGACGGCGAGCTCCATCTGGTGCTCCCAGATCCCGTGGACGGGGAGGGAGTCGAAGGTCAGGTCGAGGTTCTTCGTCCAGCGCTCGCGGTCGTCGACGAGGTGCCGGAAGGAGTCCCGCCAGTCGGGCAGCTTGAGGTGACCGGCGCGGTCCGCGAAGAGGATCGGGCGCCACGGGAGGAACCCCAGCGCGGCGCCGCCGGCGGCCGCCGGGAGGGTGACCGCGCGGTGCTTCCAGGACCCCGGCAGGAGCACGGCGAAGAGGAGGATCGGTCCGGTCAGCGCGAGCGCGGCGGGCGAGAAGGCCGTCGCGAACCCGGCGATCAGCCCGAACGCAAAGGCCAGGGCCGTCCGCCGCCGGAGCCCCTCGGTCGAGGCCCCCGCGACGAGGAAGACGTAGAGCCCGAGCAGCGCCAGCGTCGAGCCTTCGAAGTAGTTCGCGTAGAGCGTCGAGCTGCCGCCCAGCCACGCGGGGGGGAGGAGCAGGCAGGAGGTGACGCCGGCGAGGCGGCCGCCGCGGCCGAAGAGGTGGGAGGCGATGGCGCCGACGAGGAGGGCCGAGGCGAGGGCCCACAGCAGGGCCATCCCCCGCAGCCCCGCGTGGCCCGTCCCGAAGAACCAGGAGACGGGGACGTAGGCGAGGCTCATCACGATCGGGCCGATGCCGCCGCCGCCCATCGTGGGGCCGTACATGTAGGGGTCGAGGGTGCCGAGGGGGAGGTCGGCGGCGAGCTGGCGGGCGAGGCGGAGGTGGACGAGCTCCTCGGGGTTGCCGAGGACGAGGGCGTGGTGGCGGACGGCGACGACGCGCAGCGCGGCGTAGGCGGCGAGGACCCCGCCGCAGAGGACCCACTCGCGCCGGTCGCGGGCCCGGTCGAGGGCGTCGAGGGCGGCGGCGGCGGTGGCCGCCTCGCGGGGGGAGCTCACCGGGCGCAGTCCGCGTCGGGGGGGAGCCAGACGTGGCCGTCGTAGTCGAAGGTGTCGGGCAGGGGGAGGACGGCGGCGTCGACCCAGTCCCCGGGGACGCAGCGGGGGCGCTCCTCCAGGTTCGCCGACAGGATCAGGTCGGCCCCCTCCGCCTCGTCGCAGCCCCGGCTGTACTCGAACGGGTGGCCCCGGAGGCGGGCGCGGGCGACGAGGTACTCGTGCCACAGCCAGTCCTCGGCGGGGGGCGAGTTGGGGCCGAGATCGGCGACGGCGACGTGGGCGGGGGCGCAGGCGTCGAGGAGGCGGACGACGGCGTCGCGGGCCTCGCGGTGGGACGGCGGCTCGGTGGACCGGGCACGCCAGCCTCGCCCCTCGAAGGAGTCGGCGAGGGCGGCGCCGGTGGCGTAGGAGCGGGTGTGGACGAGGTCGTTGAGGCTCTCGATCTCGATCTCGTCGCGGGGCAGGGGGGGGACGCCGAAGTGGTGCTCGGCGCAGACGACGACGAGGCCCCCGAGGGTGACCCCGCCGAGGAGGGCGCGGCCGCGGCGGCCGTGTAGGGCGGCGATGCCGAGGGCGGCGGCGAGGAGGGGGGCGGGGCCGGCGGTCAGGGCGAACCGCTGGTCGGTGACGCCGACGAAGGCGACGAGGAAGGCGAACTGGCCGACGACGAGGGCGACGAGCGCGGCGCGCCCCTTCCCCACGAGGAGCCAGGCGGCCAGCGGCAGCGCGAGGGCGGCGACGCCGAGGGGGGCGAGGACGTGGGTGGCGAGGGCGGCGGGGTAGTAGGTCGTCCGGTCGGGGCCGAAGGTGCCGTGCAGGCGGGTGTGGTGGAGGAGGCCGTCGAGGCGGGCCTTCAGGTCGAGGGCCTCCCGGTCGCCGCCGTAGGTCGCGCCGGCCATCGTCGCGATGGAGCCGTCCCCCGCGGCGACGCGCCACAGGAGGACGCCGGCGGCGGCCACGGCGACGGCGGCGACGACGGCCTGGAGGCGGGCGACGGGTCCGACGCGGCGGGGGTCGAGGAACAGCGCGAGGAGCATGACGGCGCCGAAGGGGAGGGCGGTCCACTTGACGAGGCAGGCGGCGAACCAGAGGGCCCCGAAGGCGGCGCCGGCGTGCCATCCCGCGCGTCCCGGGCGGAGGCCGGCGACCCCGGCGGCGAGGGCGGCCCACAGGGCGGCGGTCATGGGGAGGTCGTAGTAGTAGCGGGTGGCGCAGGCCTGGGCGGCGGGGAGGAAGCAGGTCAGGGCGAAGGCCCAGGGGCCGGCGCCGGGCTTCCAGCGGTGGGCGACGGCGGCCACGGCGAGGGCGAGGAGGAACAGCCACAGGATGGACGTCCGCGTGACGGCGAGGTCGCTCAGCCCGGCGCCGAGGGGGTTCAGCGCGGCGGAGACGAGGTGCATGCCGGGGGGGAAGGCGCCGTCGAGGTCGGCGAAGAAGCCGGCGCGGGGTCCGCCCTGGAGGGCCTCGAGGACGGCGAGGCGCTCGGTGTGCTCGATCCAGGGGGCGCCGTCGTCGCCGTAGCGCTGGACGTCGCTCAGCGAGATCCGCGCCTGCACGAACGCCAGCGCCGCCAGCCCGGCGAAGACGGGGAGGCGGCGCGGATCCGAAGGGGCGGGGTCCTCCACCCCCTGATGTTAGACGGACCGGCTAGGCGCTCGCGTCGATGGGCATGAGGAAGAAGAGGATGATGTAGGCGAGGACGCCGGGGCCGCCGAGCAGGGCGGTGAGGACGAACGCGAGGCGGACCCAGGTGGGGTCCCAGCCGTAGCGGCGGGCGATGCCGGAGCAGACGCCGAAGAAGACGCGGTCGTTGGCGGGGCGGGTGAGATACCGGGACCTCGAGTCAAGCCTCCTCGGTGAGGATGGGCACAAAGGGCT
>CAYFOA010000006.1:0-349 GCA_964344575.1 uncultured Rickettsiales bacterium
CATCACCTTCTACGGAGCGTACGCGGGTGTCCTCGCAGGCTGACACGACGGCGCCGCAGGGCGTGGAGCTCCGCGGCCCGCTGGGGCGGCGGCGGTTCGTCCCGTTCGACGAGGTGCGGGCGCTGAACGGGCGCGGGGTCACCCTCGCAGACGGCTCGACGTGCCGCGTTCCGGAGCCTGCGCGGAGCGACGTGGCGCGCGCGCTGACGCCCCCCGCGCCGACCGGGCGTCGCGGGGACGCCGCGGCGGCGTGGACGGCGTACGTGGCGGACGGCCCGTGGTCCCCGGTCCGGGCCGCCGAGGCGCTCGTCGCGATGGCGTCGGCGGGGGGCGCGTCGGACGTCCACGT
>CAYFOA010000006.1:359-60348 GCA_964344575.1 uncultured Rickettsiales bacterium
GGCGGGGTCGCGATCCGGTGGAGGGTGGCGGGGGAGGTGGTCCCCTTCGCGGAGCTGGACGAGCCGACGGGGCGGCGGCTGATCGCGGCCCTGAAGCACGCCTCGGGGTGCCTCCCCTACCGCCGCGACGTGGTCCAGGAGGGGCGGTTGGAGCGGGACGGGGTGGCGGCGGACGTCCGCACCTCCTTCCTCCCCACGGCGCTGGGGGAGCGGGCGGCGCTGCGGCTCTTCGGGTCGCTGCGCGGGCTGGACGACCTCGGGCTCGACGGCGCCGCGCGGTCGGGGCTGGACCGGCTGCTGGAGCACCGCTCCGGGCTGGTGCTCGTGGCGGGGCCGTCGGGCGGGGGGAAGACGACGACGGTGTACGCGGCGCTGGGGGCGCTGACGGAGCGGCGGGGCGGGGCGCACCTGTCGATCGAGGACCCGGTGGAGCAGCGGCTCCGGCGCGCGGGGATCCCGGTCGACCAGGTGGAGCTGGACCCGGCCCGGGGGCTGGACGGCGAGGCGGCGCTGGTCGGGGCCCTCCGGCAGGACGTGGACGTGCTCGCGTTCGCGGAGATCCGGACGGTGGCGGAGGCGAAGCTCGCCGTCGAGGCGGCCCACACCGGCCGGCTGGTGCTGGCGGGGATCCACGCCGGCGACGCGCGGGAGGCGCGGCAGCGGATGCTGGACCTGGACGCCGACGCGCCGGTGCTGGACGCGACCCTCCGCGGCGTCCTCCACCAGCGCCTGGAGGCGGCCGCGTGCGGCGGCTGCCCGGGGGACGCGTGCCCCGCGTGCCGGGGGACGGGCCGGGTCCGGCGCCCGGTCGCGACCGTGTGGGAGGCGGGGTCGTGAGGCGGCGGGCGTACACGCTGATCGAGCTGATGATCGTGGTCGCGATCATCGGGATCACGGCGGCGCTGGCGGGGGGGACGGGGAGCGAGGCGCGGATGCGGGGGATCGCGGAGATCCAGCAACAGCAGGCGCTGCTCCTGGCGGAGTACGTGGCGGACCACGAGGCGTCGGGGCGGCCGACCGACGACCTCGTCCTGGCCCGGCTGGCGGAGCCGCTCCCCGACGTCAGCGTCACGCGGGCGCCGGCGGGGCCGGCGACGACGATCGAGATCCGCTGGCGCGACCCCTTCGGCCGGGAGGTCACGCGGTCCCTCACCTCGTTCCGGAGGGCGCGATGACGGCGCAGCGGCGGCGCGGCTGGTCTCGTCCGTCACGGACTCGACCCCTTCGGGGCCTTCCCGCCTGCGGCGGAAAGGCGACCCTTCGTTCCTACTCCGGGTTTACGCTGATCGAGCTGGTGATCGTGCTGACGATCTCGACGATCGTGGTCCCCATCGTGTTCGCCTTCGGGCGGCACCTCCAGGACCAGACGACGCTGGGCCACTGGCACCTCGAGACGGCCGACGCGATCCGGACGGTGGCCGAGGAGCTGCGGGCGGACGCGCGGGCGGGTGAGCCGGCCCCGATCTCGGGCGACGCGGTGGCCTTCACGGACGGCGACGGCTGCACGGCGACCTACCGGGTGGCCGCCGACGACGCCGCCCTGATCCGGTCGTCCACGTGCGAGCCCGACCGGGGGCTGAGCCGGTTCGTCGAGTCGATCGCATGGTCTGCGGGGGGCGTCGACGTGGTCTTCGCCCGCGCCGTCCGGCCCGCCCGCACGCACCGGGCGACGATCTTCATCCCCGTGGAGTCCCCATGAGGTCCCGCCGGCGCCGGTCGAACCGCGGCTACATCGCCTGGCTCACGATGGCGATCGTCTGGGGCATGGTGATCGCGCTGGCGGTCTTCAGCGCCCGCGCGAGCCGCACCCTCGAGGATCGCCCCGCGGACGACGCCCGCCTCCAGGCGATCGTCCTCGCCCGCACGGCCTTCGACAGCGGCTTCGTGGGCACCCGCACCGTCCCCACCCCCCACGGCACGGCCCGCGTCAAGGCGAGCCCCGGCGGCGCCGTGGTCACCGTCCGCGGCGGCACCGCCACGGCGACGAAAGACGGCGTCCGCTACGAGCGCTGATCTAGGCGCCGATCCGCCGCCGCGGCACGACCACCCGCACGCTCATCGTCTCCGGGATCAGCGCCCGCGCCGTCTTCGCCGGGAGCCTCGCCCCCGCCCGCAGCCGCACCTGGACCACCGCGTCCGCCGCCAGCGCCGCGATCTCTGGCTCCAGCCAGCGCGCGATCGCCCGCTCGTCGAGCGCCCGCGGCTCCAGCAGGACCATCTCGCGGGCGGGGAGGTCGTGGAACGTCACGTCCGCCAGCCGCCCCCCGCCGTCGCCCGGCTCGACCTCCAGGATCGCGTACCCCTTCGTCTCCTCCCGCTCCACGATCGAGGTCCGTTCCACCGAACCGGCGTACACGACCGGCGCCGCGAAGGGGCGGCCCCCCGGCGTCTCCGTCAGCACCTGGCGGCGGTGGATGTGGCCCGACAGCAGCGCCGCGTAGCGCGCCGGGATCGCGCCCCCCGGGAGGACGTCCGAACGGCCCGCGCGGAAGGTGAAGTCGTCGATCCCGACCACCGCCCCCTCCACCGCCAAGTGCCCCAGCAGGAGCCGCACGTCCGCCGACGGGTCCGGCGGATCCACCTCCATCAGCGTCCGCCGCAGCGCGACCCCGTCCGCGCACCGGTGGAACGGCATCCCCATCACCTCCACCCGCGCCCCCGCCACGCTCCCCCGCCACCACTCGGGGCGGTTGAAGACGTGCAGCGTCGGCGCCGTCAACAGCAGCGGGAAGGGGAGCCGCGACCGCTCGTGGTTCCCCGGCACCACCAGCACCGGCAGCCCCGTCGACGCGACCTCGATCAGGGGGTCGTAGGCCAACCGGGCCACGTCCACCGGCGCGTTCGGCCGGTCGAACACGTCGCCGCTGTGGATGACGAGGTCGACCTCCCCCCGCAGCGCCGGCTCCAGCGCGAGCCGCAGGTTCCGCACGAAGTCCGGACCCCGCGGCCTCCGCTGCACGCGCGGCTTGCGCGGCAGGTCGAAGCCGATGTGGGTGTCGCCAAGCAGAAGGATCCGGACCATGCCCGGATCCTACTGATCAACTGTTCAGGTGGCGAGGACTAGTGTCCGGAGCCTCCGAGCCGGTCCGCCGCGAGGAGCTTGCCCTGGGCCATCTCCTGCTCGACCCTGGCGTCGATCGCCTCGGGCGTCGTGTCCTCCTGCGTCGACAGGATCGCCTCGGCCTTGGCGATGGCGCCCTTGGCCGCGTCCAGGTCCAGCCCGTGCGCGTCCTCGCAGGACGACACCACGATGCTCACCCGGTCCGCCGCGACCTGCGCGAAGCCGTGGCCCACCGCGTAGACGTGGCGCTTGCCGCCGGCGTCGAACTCGAGCCCGCCGGGGCGCACCGACGTGATGTAGGCGTAGTGCCCGGGGAGGACGCCGAAGTCGCCGACCGCGCCGGAGACCTCGACCGTCGCGACCACGCCGTCGAACACCTTCGACGTGGGCGTCATCACGCTGAGCTGGAACTTGTCGGCCATGCTCGGCTCCTCAGATCTCGCCGCGGGCGATCTTCTCGGCCTTCTCCTTGGCCTCGTCGATGTTGCCCACGAGGTAGAAGGCCTGCTCGGGGAGGTCGTCGTGCTCGCCCTCGAGGATCTCCTTGAACCCGCGGATGCTCTCCTCGAGCGTCACGTAGCGGCCCTGCAGTCCCGTGAACTGCTCGGCGACGAAGAAGGGCTGCGACAGGAACTTCTGGATCTTCCGGGCCCGCTCGACGACCTTCTTGTCCTCCTCGGACAGCTCGTCCATGCCCAGGATCGCGATGATGTCCTGCAGCTCCTTGTAGCGCTGGAGGATCGACTGCACCTGGCGCGCGACGTTGTAGTGCTCCTCGCCCACCACCTCGGGCTCGAGGATCCGGGACGTCGAGTCCAGCGGATCGACCGCGGGGTAGATGCCGAGCTCGGCGATCTTCCGGCTCAGCACCGTCGTCGCGTCGAGGTGGCTGAACGCCGTCGCGGGGGCGGGGTCGGTCAGGTCGTCGGCGGGGACGTAGATGGCCTGCACGGACGTGATCGAGCCCTTGTTCGTCGTCGTGATCCGCTCCTGCAGGGCGCCCATCTCCGTCGCCAGCGTCGGCTGGTAGCCGACCGCGCTGGGGATGCGGCCGAGGAGCGCGGACACCTCGGAGCCGGCCTGCGTGAAGCGGAAGATGTTGTCGACGAAGAGGAGGACGTCCTGGCCCTCCTCGTCGCGGAAGTTCTCGGCGACGGTCAGCGCCGACAGCCCGACCCGCTGCCGCGCGCCGGGGGGCTCGTTCATCTGGCCGTAGATCAGCGCCACCTTGGAGCTCGCCTCGTCCACGATCGGCATCCCCGTCTCGGGGTCCATCACGAGGTGGCCGTGCTCGTCCTGCTTCGCCGCGATGACGCCGGACTCCATCATCTCGTACCAGAGGTCGTTCCCCTCGCGGGTCCGCTCGCCCACGCCGGCGAACACGGAGTAGCCGCCGTGCTTCATGCCGATGTTGTTGATGAGCTCCATGATGAGGACCGTCTTGCCGACGCCGGCGCCGCCGAACAGGCCCGTCTTGCCGCCGCGCGAGTAGGGCGTCATCAGGTCGATGACCTTGATGCCCGTCTCGAACGCCTCGACCGCCGTCGACTGCGCGGTGAAGTCGGGCGCGGGGCGGTGGATCGGCAGCGTGGCCGTCGCGTTCACCGGGCCGAGCTCGTCCACCGGCTTGCCGATGACGTTGAGGATCCGGCCGAGGACCTCCTTGCCCACCGGCATGCGGATCGGCGCGCCCGAGTCCCGGACGGCCATCCCGCGGGCGAGGCCGTCGGTCGTGTCCATGGCGACGCACCGGACGGTGTTCTCGCCGAGGTGCTGGGCGACCTCGATGAGCAGGTTGTCGGCCTCGTCGCTGATGCCGGGGTTGGACACCAGCAGCGCGTTGTAGATGGCGGGCAGGCTGCCGGCCTCGAACTGGACGTCGAGGACGGGGCCCATGACCTGGGTGATCTGGCCGGTGGCGCTCATTGCATTGCTCCTAGAGAGCCTCGGCGCCCGCGACGATCTCGACCAGCTCTCTGGTGATCGCCGCCTGGCGGGCGCGGTTGTACTGAAGGGTGAGGGAGTCGATGACCTCGCGCGCGTTGCGGGACGCGGAGTCCATCGCGGTCATGCGGGCCGCGTGCTCGCCCGCCTCCGACTCGAGGAAGACCTGCGTGAGCCGGGTGCGGAGGAAGAGCGGGAGGATGTCGTTGAGGATCGCCATCTGGCTGGGCTCGTAGACGAAGTCGCTGAGGTGCTCGGGCTCCTCCGCGCCGTCCGCCAGCCCCGTCAGCGGGAACAGCTTCTCGATGGTCGGGTCCTGCCGGAGCGTGTTGACGAAGCGGTTGTAGACGAGCCACACCTCGTCCAGCTCGTCGGACGTGTACCGCTGGGTCAGCTCGGCGACGAGCTTGGCGACCTGGTCCCCGAACTGGTCGGGCTTCAGATCGACGACGAGGCGACCGATGTCCGCGTCCCGGCGCTGCAGGTAGTCGCGCGCCTTCTTGCCGTAGACGAGGAACTCGGGCGCCGCGAACGCCTTCGTCTCGTTCGCCTGATCCTCGAGCCACCGGCCCAGGTGCCGGAACAGCCCGTTGTTGAACCCGCCGCACAGCCCCCGGTCGGCGCTGATCACCACGACCGCGACCTTCTTCGTCTCCGCGTGGGGGACGAGCAGCTCGTGGTCCGCGCTGTCGATGCGGGCCATCAGGCTCTGCAGCACGGCCGTCACCTCGTCGCTGTACGGCCGCGAGGCGAGCGCGTTGTCGATCGCGCGCTTCATCTTCGCCGCCGCGACCAGCTTCATGGCGCGGGTGATCTGCTCGGTGCTCTTCACCGACGCGATGCGGGTCTTGAGCTCCTTGAGGGTTGCCATCGAGAGCTCCTAGGCGGACGCGCCGAAGATGTCGTTGTACGCGCCGAACGCGTCGGCCAGCTTCGAGGTGAGCTCCTTGCTCATCTTGTCGCCGGTGGCGACCTGCTCCACCAGGTCGGCGTGCTTGCTCGTCATGTGGGCGAGGTAGCCGTCGTGCCACTCGCTCACCTTGCCGACCGGGTAGTCGTCCAGCGCGCCGTTGGACGCGGCGTGGATGACCAGCACCTGGTGCTCGACCGGCATCGGCTTGTACTGCGGCTGCTTCAGGACCTCGACGAGGCGGGCACCCCGCGCGAGCATCTTCTGCGTCGCCTCGTCCAGGTCCGACGCGAACTGCGCGAACGCCGCCATCTCGCGGTACTGCGCCAGCGCCAGGCGGAGCGTGCCCGCGACCTGCTTCATGTTCTTGACCTGCGCCGAGCCGCCGACGCGGGAGACGGACAGGCCGACGTTGATGGCCGGCCGGACGCCCGAGTAGAAGAGGTCGGTGTCGAGGAAGATCTGACCGTCGGTGATCGAGATCACGTTGGTCGGGATGTACGCGGAGACGTCGCCCGCCTGGGTCTCGATGATGGGCAGGGCGGTGAGGCTGCCGGCGCCCTCCTTGTCGGACATCTTGGCGGCGCGCTCGAGCAGCCGGCTGTGGAGGTAGAAGACGTCCCCGGGGTACGCCTCGCGGCCCGGCGGGCGGCGGAGGAGCAGCGACATCTGGCGGTAGGCCACGGCCTGCTTGGACAGGTCGTCGTAGATGCACAGCGCGTGCTGGCCGTTGTCCCGGTAGTACTCGCCCAGCGTGGCGCCCGTGTACGGCGCCATGAACTGCATCGGGGCGGGGGTCGAGGCGGGGGCGCTGACGACCGTGGTGTACTCCATCGCGCCGTAGCGGCGGAGCCGGTCCACGACCTGCGCGACCGTCGACTGCTTCTGGCCGATGGCGACGTAGATGCAGACGCAGTTCTGCCCCTTCTGGTTGATGATCGCGTCGATGGCGATGGCGGTCTTGCCGGTCTGGCGGTCGCCGATGATGAGCTCGCGCTGGCCGCGGCCGATCGGGACCATCGCGTCGATCGCCTTGAGGCCCGTCTGCAGCGGCTCGTGGACCGACTTCCGGACGACGATGCCGGGCGCCTTGATCTCGATCCGGCGCGTGTGCTCGGAGCTGATCTCGCCGCCGCCGTCGAGCGGGTTGCAGAGCGGGTCGACGACCCGGCCGAGGAGCGCGTCGCCGACGGGGACCTCGACGATGCGGCCGGTCCGCTTGACGCTGTCGCCCTCGCGGAGCTCCTTGTCCTCGCCCATGATCGCGGCGCCGACGTTGTCCTCCTCGAGGTTCAGGACCATGCCGCTGATGCCGCCGGGGAACTCCAGCAGCTCGCCGGCGACGGCGTTGGCCAGCCCGTGGACGCGGGCGATGCCGTCACCGACGCTCAGGATCGTCCCGGTCTCGGCGACCTCGACCCGGCTCTCGTAGTTGGCGATCTGATCCTTGAGGATCTGGCTGATCTCTTCGGCGCGCAGTTCCATGCGTTCTTCCTCAGGCCTCGCCCACCACCTGGCCGAGCAGACGGGTCCGCAGGCCGGCGAGCTGGGTTCGGATGCTGCCGTCGAGGACCATGTCCCCGACGCGCGTGACGATCCCCCCGATGAGCTCGGGGTCGACGTGGGTTTCGAGCAGGACGTCGTCGCAGCCGGACAGCTTCGCGACGTGCTTCTCCAGGGTCTTCAGGGTGGTCTTGTCCAACGGCGACGCGGACGTCACCTCGGCCCGGACGCGGCCCTTGAGCTTGTCGTACTGCGCGCGGAAGGCGCCGAGGATGTCCCCGTAGGCGCCCATGCGGCCGTTGTCGACGAGCAGGAAGAGGAAGTTGCGGGCGACGGGGTGGCTCCCCGTCCGCTCGACGACCTTGGCGACGACCTGCTTGAGTTCGTCCCGGGTGAAGCCGGGGTTGCTCAGGGCCGCGGACAGGTCCGCGTTGGCGGCGAGGACCACGCCGAACGCCTCGAGGGCGTCGGACACCGGGTCCAGGCACTTCTGCTCGTCGGCGAGCTCGACGAGGGCGCCGGCGTAGCGGCGGGCGACGGCGGTGTTGCTCACGAGGCGGCCTCCTCCACGCGGGCGAGGTAGTCGGTCGACAGCCGGGACTGATCCTTGCCGTCGACGGCGCCCGACAGCATCTCGGCGGCCAGCCTCACCGCCAGCTCGACGGTCTGGTCGCGGAGCTCGGTGTGGGCGCGGCGCATCTCCTCGTCGATGGTCCGCTTGGCGGCGGCCTCGAGCTGGGCGGCGGACCGCTCGGCCTGCTCCACGATGCGGGCCCGCTCGGTGTCTGCGTCGGCCTTGACGGCGGCCATCAGCTCGGCGAGCTCGGCGTCGAAGTTGTCCAGCCGGCCCTGCAGCTCGGCGTACTTGCTGTCCGCCGCCTGCTTGGCGTCCCAGGACGCGTCCAGCTGCTCCTTGACCTGGCTCCGGCGGAACGCGAGGAAGTCCCGGGTCGGCCCCTTGAGGAGGACGAAGAGGAGCGTCAGGAGGAGCGCGAGGTTGACGGTGTGGCGGATGAGGCCGGGCACGGGGCTGACCGGCTCGGCGTGGTCGCCGCCGGGGGCCGCGTCGCCGGCGGCGACGGCCTCGGCGGGGGCGAGCATCACGGTCGCGGGCGCGGCGGCGAGGAGCAGGGCGACGGTGGCGACGATCGTCTGCAGGAGCTTCATGTGCTAGCCCTCCGCGACCTGCTGGGCGGCCGGGGGGGTGACCTCCCGACCGAGGACCGACGTGGCGATGGACGCGGACAGCCCGGCGGCCTGGGCCTCGAGCTGGGCGGCGGCGGCGGCGCGGTCCTCGGCGAGCTTCGCGCGCGCGTCTTCCAAGAGGGCCTCGGCGCGCTGCCGGGCGGCGCCGACGATCTCCTGCTCGGCGGCCTGGGCCTCGTTCCGGAGGCGCGACCGCTCGACGGCGGCCTCGGCCCGGGCGGCGGCGAGCCGCTCCTCGAGCTCGGCGACCTTGCCCTCGACCTCCTCGGACAGCAGCTCGGCCTCCTTGCGGAAGCCGCTGATGTTCCGCTCGCGCTCGGCCAGCATGGCGAGCATCGGCTTGAAGATGATGTAGTGCAGGCCGACGAGGGCGATGACGAACGGGAGCGTCTGCAGGAGCAGCATCTCCCCGGAGATGCCGAGCAGTTTCAGCGTGGCTTCCACGGTTGCCTCGACGGGGTGCGGGTGAAGGGGAATGGCCGGATGGCGCGCGCCTTATAAGGGACCGCCCAGGGGGCGTCAAGCGCGGCTCCGGTGTGCGTCACGAGGCCTTGGTACGTACCTCCCTACAGGGCGTCCATGCAGCGTTTTGTGGCACCGCGCCCTCAAGATCGGGTCGTTTCGACCGATGACGCCTGCGGAGGACGACGTCATCGAGCTCGACGCCACCATCTCCATCGCCGAGGACGAGCTGGCGACGGCGCAGATGCCCGAGGTCGGGCCCGACGCGGCCGCCGACGTCGACGCCACCGCTTGCGAGACCATCGCGCCGGGGTTCGGCGAGACCACCGAGGAGCGGCTCCCCGACGAGCTCGAAGAGCTCCGCTTCGGGCGCCTCGTCGCCGTCCGCGAGCTCGCCGTGGGCGGGATGGGGCGCATCTACGAGGCGTGGGACCCGCGCCTCCGCCGCAACGTCGTCGTCAAGGTCCTCCGCCCCTTCCCCAAGCTCGAGGCCATGAACCGCGCCCGCCTCCTCCGCGAGGCCCGCGTCACCGCCCAGCTCCAGCACGCCGGCATCGTCCCCGTCCACGACATCGGGGAGACCGACGCGGGCGAGCTGTACTACGTCATGCAGAAGATCGAGGGCTGCACCCTGCGCGACGTCCTCAGCGGCCTCCGCCGGCGCGATCCCGAGATCACCGAGCGGTGGACGCTCTTCAGCCTCCTGTCCGTCTTCGAGCGGGTCTGCTCCGCCGTCGCCTACGCCCACGACCGGGGCGTCATCCACCGCGACATCAAGCCGTCGAACATCATGCTCGGCCCCTTCGACGAGGTCCTCATCGTCGACTGGGGCGTCGTCCGCCTCGGCGACCACCCCGACGTCAACGCCGAGGCGTCCATGCAGGTCCCCATCGGCCCCGACGGCGAGCCGATGACCGACGAGGACCCCTGGGGCGAGACCGGCCCCGGGCTGACGGTCGGCACCCCCGGCTACATGGCGCCCGAGCAGGTCACCGGCGACCGCCCCAACATCGGCGCCTGGTCCGACGTCTTCAGCCTCGGCGTCGTGCTCTACGAGATCCTCGTCGGGAACCAGCCCTTCTCCGGCAAGAGCCCCGTCGCCGTCCTCGTCTCCTCGCTCCGGGACGACGTCGCCGAGCCGGCGGACGCGTCCGCCTGGGGTGAGATCCCGCGGGAGCTGTCCGACCTCTGCACGAAGGCGATGGCCTACGACCACGAGGACCGGTACGCCGACGCCGCCTTCCTCGCCCGCGCCATGCATGAGTTCCTCGACGCGTCGCAGCGCGAGGAGTCCGCCAGCCCGTTCCTCGCCGACGGCGTCGACGCGCTCCGCCGCCTCGAGGCCAACCGGCAGGTCCGGGACGCCGCCGCCGAGGAGCTCGACCAGCTCGAGGCCGCCGTCGCCTCGTGGGCCGCCCCCCCCGACCGGGAGCGCCTCTGGACGGCCCGCCGCCGGGTCGACGAGCTCCGGTGCGAGGCCGACGCCCTCCGCGCCGTCGTCGAGGCGGCCGCCGAGCGCGCGCTGGAGAAGGACCCCGAGAACAGCCAGGCGCGCGCCCTCCTCGGCCTCGCGAAGTCCGAGGACGGCCGGCGCCCCGCCGACCAGGAGGCGCCCGCGGAGGGGACCGGCACCGTGTCGCTGTTCACGGAGCCGGCCCGGGCCCGGATCGTCGCCGAGCGGGTCGAGCGGTCCGGCCTCGTGTGGCGGCCCGTCGAGCGGCGCGCGCTCGGCAGCGGGCCGCTGACGATGCACGAGCTGCCGGTGGGGTCGTGGCTGCTGACCGTCACCGCGCCGCGGCGGGTCCCCGTCGTCTACCCCGTCGTCGTCGAGGCGGGGGAGCACTGGGACTCCGGCAGCGAGCCCGTCGCCCTCCCCTGGGAGGACGAGCTGCCGCCGCGGACCGTCCACGTCCCGTCCACACCCGAGGGCGGCGCGTTCCGGATCGGGCAGGTCCCCGTGACGAACGCCGAGTACCTCGAGTTCCTCCGCAGCCTCGCCCCCGGGGAGGCCGCGCGGCGCGTGCCCCGACGTCCCGACGGACGGCCGCTGTGGCCGGCGATCACCGAGATCGAGGTGCGGGACGCGGCGGGCCGGCCGTTCATCCCCCTCGCCGCCGTCACCGGCATCTCCTGGCACGACGCCGAGGCCTACGCGGCGTGGCGTTCCGACAAGGACGGCGTCGCGTGGCGGCTCCCCACCGGCGACGAGTGGGACCGGGCCTGCCAGGGCGTCGACGGCCGCCGCTTCCCTTGGGGCGACGAGCCCGATCCGTCGCTGTGCAAGACCGCCTTCAGCCGCCGCGGCCCCCCCGAGCCCGAGCCGGTGGGGACGTTCGCGACGGACCGGTCGGTCTACGGGGTCCGGGAGGTGGCGGGCGGGTGCGCCGAATGGTGCGCCGCCGAGGGGCCCGAGACGGGGCGCCGGCCGATCCGCGGCACCGCCTGGTTCGAGTCACTGGACCGGGCCGCGGCGGGGCGGGAGCGGGACGCGGCCGCGAGCGACACGGACCCCGGCATCGGGTTCCGCCTCGCCTGCGACGCGCCCGTGGTGGACTCGCTCCCCACCCCGCCGGACCTCAGCCGAGACTGATGGGCGCTAGTCCCAGCCGTAGACGGTGATCTCGTTGAACGACAGCCCCTCGATGACGAGGCTGCCGATCTCCGACTCGCTCATGTCGTAGATCGACGCCTCGACCTCGCCGTCCATCCAGCCCGACGCCTTGTTGCCGTCGGTCGACGTGATGACCATGTCGCCGGCCACCGTGGCCGAGCCGAGCCACAGCTCCTCCGAGCTGCCCCAGGCGCTGGACAGGGCGCCGTCGCCCTCCACCAGCTCCCAGCCGTCCGGGTTCGCGCTCCAGAAGCCGATGGAGATCTGCATCACGGCGCCGTCGTGCTCGAACGTCAGGTACCAGTTGCCGTCGCCCGCCTGGATGAAGGCGTCGGTCGTCTCCTGGGCCAGCTCGGTGGTGTCGCCGTCGAGCGTGATGACGGAGAAGATCGCCGTCCCCCCCGGGTCGAGGTCGTCGTCGGTGAGGGCGCCGTCGCCGTCGATGTCGAGCCCGCCGAAGCCGGGCGCCGAGAAGTCGTCGTCGTCGCCCCCGCCCCCGCCGCGGCGGGGCGAGCAGCCCGCCACGAGGGGGACGGCCACGAGGAACAGAAGAAGGATGCGTGCGTTCATGTCGGGTCCCTTTCCTAGAACTCGTTGAGGGCTTCGATGGTCAGGTCGTACGAGCCGGTCGCGCCGGGGTTCCACGTGGTCGCGATGACCGTGTAGACGCCCGTCGCGGGGGCCGTGTAGACGATCATCGAGTCCAGGCCGGGGCCGCTGTCGTCGTCGCTGTCCACCTGCGTGCAGTTCTCGTCGAGCAGGTAGAGGTAGTTGTCGAGGGAGCCGCCGAGGTCGATCTGGATCGTCTGCCCGACGAACAGGAACAGGTCGATGTCGTCGTGGTAGTGGCTGCCCCAGGTCGTCCGGTAGCCGCTCTCGTCGTTCGTCGCGAGCGTGCCGTTGTACGTCGCCAGGCCCGCGCCGATGACGTCCGCGTCGCTCCAGTCGCTGCAGCCGTCGATCTCCTCGGACGCGAACTGCAGGTAGTACTCGCCCGCGCCGCCCGACGTCTCCGAGGCCACGACCACCGTGTAGGTGCCGGACTCCGGCGCCGTCCAGGCGATCGTCGCGCCGTCGTCGGTCGCGCCGTCGGCGTTCGTCGCGACCACGCTGCACGTGCCGTCGAGCACCGCCAGCGCCGGGTCGAACGCGATCGCGTCCACCACCAGGTCGAGCCGGTCGCCGGCCTCGAGGTAGACCTCGTAGTCGTCCCACCGGTTGCCCAGGTACGGGCTCGTGGAGGGGTCCTCGTTGTCGATCAGGCCGTGGACCATCTCGTTCGGGACGAGGCTCCGGTTGTCGGCGCCGCACAGCGTCCAGCCGTCGACCTGCGAGGCCGAGACCAGCGTCCGACCGAGCACGCCGGCGTCGGTGGCGGAGATCGCCGCGGACACGATCTGCGCCCAGTCGTCGAGGTCGGCGGAGACGCCCTCCTCGCCGCTGAAGTCGAAGCCGTCCTCGGACGTCGTCGACAGCAGGTCGCAGTTCTCGTCGTACAGCTCGACGTACAGGTCCGTGGCGAGGCTGACGGCGTGGATCGAGAGGTCCTCGGCCGGGCCCGCGATGAACTCGTAGTCGTCCCAGTAGAAGCCGTCGCCCAGGGGGCCGTTCTCATCGAGGTCGCCGCCGCTCAGCTGCGCCTCCAGGTACTCCCGCGGGAGCGTCGCGTTGGCGGGGTCGCTGAAGCAGTTCGTGCCGAGGCTGCCGGCCGCGACCTGCGCGTGCATCGAGCCCGTCTCGCCCGCCTCATCGGTGCCGAACACGACCGTGTAGTTGCCCGCCTCGGACGCCGTGAAGACGAGCCGCGCGTTGGGCGTGTAGGACGTGCCGTCGGCCGACGCGACCTCGTTGCAGTCCGCGTCGAGGACGCCGATCCAGGCGGGGAAGTCCTCGGACGACAGCTGCGTCGAGATCGTCTCGCCGGTCTGGAGGTAGATCCCGTAGTCCTGGTACGCGTAGCCGTTGCCGCGGGGGCCGTCGGTGTTCGCGCTGGAGAGGGTCAGCTCGGCGTCCTCGCCGATGCCGATGACGGAGCTGCCCGCGAGGCACGCGCCGCCCGCGTCGCCCTCGGAGAGGCGGAGGCGGTAGGCGCCGTACTGCTCGGCGGGGACGCTCGACGCCGCCGTCGCGACGACCGTGTAGATGCCGTCGGCGGGGGCGGTGAAGACCAGCGCGGAGCTGCTCCCGATGCCGCCGTCGTCGTTCGTCGCCAGCGTCGCGCAGGCCACGTCGAGGACGTACAGGGACGTGTCGAGCTGCTCGCTGTGGAGGTCGATCGTGACGGTCTGGCCGGCCGCGAGGGTCAGCTCGTAGTCGTCGTAGGCGGTGTTGGCGCGGGGGCCGTTGGTCGACGAGGCGGCGCTCAGCTCGCCGTCGATCAGGTCGCCGGAGACGAGCACGACGTCGTTGTCGAGGCAGACCTGGCCGAGCGGGAGGCTCGGGTCGATCCCGTCGCAGTCGGCGTCGATGCCGTCGCCGGGCGCGTCGACGGCGCCGGGGTGGATCGAGGCGTCGCCGTCGTCGCAGTCGTCGTCGGTGAGGGACTCGCCGTCGCCGGCCTCGCAGCCCGCGGTGAAGAAGGAGTCGCCGTACCCGTCGCCGTCGGCGTCGAGGTAGATGGCGAGCTCGACGAACTCGTCGGTCTGGCCGTCGCAGTCGTTGTCGATCGTGTCGCAGATCTCGACCCCGTCGGGGTTGGCGAGCGCCTCGCCGTCGTCGCAGTCGGTGTTGTCGAACACGTAGCCGTCGCCGTCGGAGCAGAGGTCCTCGGGGCCGGCGGGGTCGCCGAAGCCGTCGGCGTCGAGGTCGGGGTAGACGACCACGGTGACGAACTCGTCGGTCTGGCCGTCGCAGTCGTTGTCCACGCCGTCGCACAGCTCGGACGCGTCGGGGTTGGTGGTCGCCTCGCCGTCGTCGCAGTCGCCGTCGAGGGTGACCGTCTGGGCGGGCGCCTCGCACGCGAGCATGGGGAAGCCGGCGCCGAAGCCGTCGCCGTCCGCGTCGACGAAGAACTCGGTGAGGCCGTCCTCGTCGACGAGGCCGTCGCAGTCGTTGTCGAACGTGTCGCAGACCTCGACGGCGGACGGGTTCGCGAGCGGCTCGAGGTCGTCGCAGTCGCCGCCCTGGGTGCTGTACCCGACGGGGAGGGAGCAGCCGACGGCGGTGAACGTGTCGTCGCCGAAGCCGTCGCTGTCGGCGTCGAGGAAGTACGTCTCGGAGACGCCCTCGTCGACCGTCGTGTCGCAGTCGTTGTCGAGCTCGTCGCACTGCTCGGGGGCGCCCGGCCAAGTGACGTCGGACTCGTCGTCGCAGTCGGACGCGTCGGCGACGAACCCCTCGGGGGCCTCGCAGGCGTCGACCTGGACGAGCGCGTCGCCGTAGCCGTCGGCGTCGGAGTCCTGGAAGAACGCGGTGGTCACGCCCTCGTCGACGTCGAGGTCGCAGTCGTTGTCCTCGCCGTCGCAGACCTCGCCCGCGTCGGGGTGGACGGCGGCGTCGGAGTCGTCGCAGTCGTTGTTGTCGAAGACGTACCCGTCGCCCTCGCCGCAGGCCTCCGAGGGGGAGGCGTCGTCGCCGTAGCCGTCGCCGTCGGCGTCGACGTAGACGCGCTGGAGCAGGTCGGTGTCGATGCCGCCGTCGCAGTCGTTGTCGGCGCCGTCGCAGACCTCCTCGGCCTCGGGGTTGATCAGCGGATCGAGGTCGTCGCAGTCGCTGGAGTCGGCGACGAAGCCGTCGGGGGCCTCGCAGGCGTCGAGCGTGCTCAGCGGGTCGCCGAAGCCGTCGTGGTCGGCGTCCTCGTAGTACGTCTCGGCCACGCCCTCGTCGATCTCGTCGTCGCAGTCGTTGTCGATCTCGTCGCAGACCTCGCCCGCGTCGGGGTGGATCGAAGCGTCGCCGTCGTCGCAGTCGCCGTCGGCGGGGCTGAACCCGTCGCCGTCCTCGTCCTCGGGGGAGGCGTCGTCGTCGTCTCCGGAGGCGTCGTCGTCGTCGGCCGCCGCGTCGTCGTCGTCGTCTCCGGGGAGCTCGTCGTCGTCGTCGTCGTCGCCGCGAGGCGTCGGACAACCGGTGAGGGTGAGGCTGGTCGACAGCAGCAGCAGCGCGAGCCAACCGTGGAGGGAGAGAAGCTTCAGGTGCATGTCCGTGGTCCCTGGGCGCGTTGGCGGCCTGTCCGAGGCCGAAAGCGGACCCTCGCGGCAGCGAAGGCGGGCGGACCGTAGGACCCGACCCCCGCGACGGGGTGTTACAGGGCGTGACAGATGGTCGCGAACGCTTGACGCAGACGCTGCTCAGGAGCGCTCCTGGCGCTCCTTCCACCGGCGGAGGAGGCGTCGCGCTTCCTGGCCGTGGGCCTCCAGGCGGATCTTGGCGCGGCGGAGGACTTCGACCGCCTCGGCGGGGCCCTCGGCGGCGCGGAAGGCGGCCAGCTCGTCCTCCGTCAGGGCCGGGAGCCCCGCCGCGCCGGGGCGGCCGGCGAGGAGGGCTTCGATCCGGGCCGCGGGGGAGCCCGCTCGCGCCACCGGGCTCGCCGGCGACGGGAGGGGGGGCAGCTGGCCGCGGTCCAGCAGCGCCAGCGCGACCCGGGCGCGGCCCCGGTCCAGCCACCGGCGGGCCGCGGCGCGGTACGCCTCCTCGCGGACGTCGCCGGGGGTCGCGGGGGGCTCCTCCAGGCGCCGCCGGACGACTTCGGCGGCCGCCCGCTCCGCGTCCTTGTCGCGCTCCCACCGGGCGAGGGCCGCCTCCTCCGTCCACTCCCCGATCACGGCGTGATCCGGATCTCGATGCGGCGGTTGCGGGCGCGCCCCTCGTCCGACGTGTTGGGCGCCACGGGGCGGGTATCCGCGAACCCCACCGCGCGCACCCGCGCCGGCTCCAGGCCGTCGTCGACGAAGCGGCGGACGACGTGGCTCGCGCGGGCCGTGCTGAGCTCCCAGTTCGTGGGGAACCGCTCGGCCAGCCGGCCCGCGATGACCTCGTCGTCGGTGTGCCCCTCGACCACGACCTGCCCTCGCGTCATGCCCTGGAGGTGGGGCCCGAGGCGGCCCAGGAGCGCGAGCCCCTCGTCGGTCGGCTCGGCCTCCCCGGACTCGAAGAGCAGGCGCTCGGGGAGCAGGATCCGGAGCTCCTGCCCCTGGACCTCGATCTTCATCCCCTCGCCGGCGACGAGCACGGCGAAGTCCTCGTCCAGCCGGCTCCGCGCCTCGCGCGCCTTCTCGCGACCGTCCAGCTCGTCCAGCACCTTCCCCGAGAAGATCGACAGGAGGGTGATCACGAACACGAGGACGAGGAGCGTCGCCGCCAGCGCGTCCACGAAGGACGGGAACGGCCGCATCGTCACCGGATCCGACAGCCGCCCGCGCCGGCGCATCGGTCAGCCGTCCCCGTCGCCGTCGGCCGCCTCGCGGGCCGCTTCGGCCTTGAGCACGCCCATCACGCCGGTCAGCTTCCGCTCGTCGTCGGACAGGTAGCGGAGCAGCGCCCGGAGGATGTGGATCTGCTCGGCGCTGGAGGCCGCCTGCGCGTCCATCCGCTGGATGAGCCGGCCGATCGCCTGGAGCGCCTCGGTCTGCCGCATCTCCAGCCGCTGGCCCGACGACCGGAGCACCATCCCCATCTCGCGGTAGATGTGGGCGAGGAGGTCGTTGGCGCGGCGGAGCTCGGCGACGAGCTTGGGATCCCCGGCCGCCGGCGCAGCGGTCGACGCGGCTTCGGGCACCGGGGTCTCCACGTCGTCTTCGTCCGCCCCCGCGGGCGTCGGGGCGGACGGGTCGGCCGCCGCCGCGTCGTCCTCGTCGTCCCCGGCCTCGGGTCCGCCCGCGATCCGGTGGGCGGCCAGCGCGAGGAGGGCCTGGTTCTCGTCCGCGGCGAGGCGCCGCAGGGCGGCCAGCTCCTCGGAGACCTCGCGCCACCGGTCGTCCGCCTGCTCGATCCGCGCGAGGACCTCGGCCGTGGCCTCCGCGATGGTCCGCGTCTGCCCCCCCAGCTCGCGCGCCGCCGCCTCCAGCTCGGCCCCCGCCGCGGCGGCGTCCGTCCGCCAGCTCCGGAGGTCCTCCCGCAGGCGGTGCAGCTCGACGGCGAGGCCCGCCGCGTCGCCCCGGGTCTCGACCTCGGGCGCGACGACCCGCTCCAGCAGGAGCTGCACGCGGCTGAGGTACGACAGCTGCGCGAAGTGGAAGACGAGCTGCTCGAAGCCGAGGACGACGGCGCCGAAGATGCCCGCCAGGGACGTCGAGAACGCCGTCCCCATCCCGTCCAGGGCGCCCGCGACGCCCGCGAAGAACGCCTCCTTGTCCTGGAGGTCCGTCAGCCCGCGGATCGAGTCGATCGCGACCATGAGGCCGAGGAAGGTGCCGACGAGGCCGAGCATCGTCAGCGTCGCGGTGATGTACTTCGCCCACCCCGCGTGGGTCTCCTCCTTCGCCTCGAGGCGGTCCTGCCCGGCGGGGTCGACGCTCGCGGCGTGCTCGGGGCGGGCGAGCAGCCCCTCGACTCGGTCCCGGATCCCGCTCCGGGGGAGCATCGCGGGGAGGTCCTCGGCGGCCGTCCCCGCGGCGACGGCGTCCACGGCGAGGCGGAGCTGCCGCTCCTGCCACAGCAGCCGGACGAAGTTCACGTAGGTGACCCCCAGCCCGAAGAAGAAGATCCCGAAGATCAGCTTGCTGAGGACGGGGAACGTGGCGGCGTAGAAGTAGGCGATCCACTCGGGGTGGGTCACGAAGAAGGCGATGACCGTCGCGTCGACGGCGAGCCCGACGCAGAAGAAGCGCAGGGCGACGCGGGCCCGGAGGCGGACCGGGTCGAACCCGAGGCGGGGGGACGCGGCGTCGGCCACGCCCCACGATACCCGCGAGGCTAGTCGGGGAGTCCGTCGAGGAAGGTCAGGACGGCGTGGGCGAAGGCGTCGGGCTGCTCGCGGAAGGAGAGGTGGCCGGAGCGCTGGAGGACGACCAGGGACGCGTCGGCGAGGTGGTTCCAGAGGTACAGCGACGACTCCAGGAGGACGGCGTCGTCGGCCTCGCCGTGGATCAGGAGCGTCGGCTCGACGGCGGACGGGAGGGCCGCGAGGACGTCGCCGTCGGCGGGCCAGCCGGCCGGGTCGAGGGCGGCGAGGACCTCGGCGTGGTGGTCGGGATCGGCGACCGAGCCGGCGAAGAGGCCGGTCGCGACGGCGTCCCAGCCGGCGTCCGCGACGCGCTCCCGGGCGGTCAGCGTGCGTCCTCCGTACCAGCCCGGGGTGGCCATCCAGTCCGGGTCGTCGACGGCGGGGACGGCGACGAGGATCCGGGCGAGGGCGGGGACCTGGAGCGCGGCCTGGCCCCCGGCGCCCCAGCCGAGCACGACGGCGTCGGACAGGTCGTCGACGGGGTCGGCGAGGAAGACGCGCGCGTGAGGGGCGAGGCGGTCGACGAGCGGGGCGAACAGCGCGGGGTCGACCCCCGGCGTGGGGAGGAGCGCGAGGAGCGGGGCGTCCCCGTCGGCCTCGACGTCGGCGCGCGAGGGGAGGGCGGTCAGGGACGCGGCGGGGGACGGCGCCGGGGGCGTCGCCTCGGCGGCGATGCCGGCGCCGGGGTCGGAGCGCGCCTCGGAGACGCGGTCGATGGCCAGCAGGGCGTCCACGGTGAGGTCGTCTGCCGCGGTAGCGTCGCAGGCGAGGTACCGGTTCAGCGTCGCCGTCGTCGCCTGCCGGATGGCCCCGTGGTACAGCCCCGGCTCGTCCCCGCAGGCGTCGGCGAGCTGGTCGACGAACGACGTGATCATGAAGCGGAAGAGGTCGTTCGCGCAGAGGTCGGTGAAGTCGAAGTGGCGCGCCCCGTCGAGCTGGACGAGGTGGCGGGGGGCGCCCGTCGACTCGTAGGCGAGGTCCTGGTGCCCCCACGGGGTGGTCGAGTCGTTGGACCCCCCGACGATGGTGACGGCGGCCCGGAGGTCGTAGCTGTCGGGTTCGTAGACGTGGGCCATGCGCTCGTCGAACATCGGCGCCAGCGGAACGTTGACGAGCTCGCGGTTGTCGAGGGCGCCGCCGTTGATGGCGGTGGACGCGCCGAAGCTGTGGCCCACGACGCCGACGCGCGACGCGTCGAAGGCGCCGAACAGCGGGTCCTCGGGGTCGGCGACGCGGCGGGCGAGCTCGTCGGCGACGAAGTGGACGTCGTGGATCCGCTCCAGGACGGACTGCTCGTCGGAGCTGCTGCCGTCGAACATGGTGTTGCCGGCGTGGTCGGGGGCGGCGACGACGTAGCCGTGCGACGCCAGCCAGGTCGTGAGGAACGTCGACTGGTAGCGGACGCCGCGGAAGCCGTGGCTGAACACGACGAGGGCGGACGCGGCGGGGTCGACGGGGGCGTCGCGGACCGCGTTGGTCTCGACGACGGTGATCAGGTCGTCGCCGGCGAAGAGGAGGAGCAGGGCGCCGAGGTCGGCGCTGCCCGCGGCGCTCGCGGCGTCGGCGAGGCTGAGCCCGTAGGACTCGCCGGGGCCGGTGGCGGAGGTCGGGTACCAGAGCTCGGTGGTGAGCATCCGCCCGTCGTCGTCCAGCGCGAGGGTCTGGACGCCGACCCCGTGGGGCCCCCACGCGGCGGGGTCGTGGGTGGGGAGCGCGTCGAGCCCGTCGCAGCGGCGCTCGCCGAGGGCGGGGAGCGGCTCCTCGGGGCCGAACCCGCCGTCGCCGTCGTCGTCGCCGTCCGTCTCGTCCTCGTCCTCGATCTCGTCCTCGTTCTCGTCCTCGTTCTCGTCTTCGTTGTCGTTCTCGTTCTCGTCTTCGTTCTCGTTCTCGTCCTCGATCTCGTTCTCGATCTCGGGCTCGATCTCGAGGAGGGGAGCCGAATAGCAGCCGAACAGGAACACCAGGGGGAGCCACTTCATGGCGGCCATCCTCGGCCCGGATCCGCCATTAGTCAATAATTGATTAGTGCACAATGGACCAATGCGCCGAATCGAGCTGCTCATCCTGTCGTCGCTGGCCCGGAAGCCGATGCACGGCTACGAGATCAAGACCGAGCTCCGTTACAAGCACGTCAAGTGGTGGGCCAAGTGCGATCACGGGCACCTCTACGCGACGCTCCCGCGCCTGCTGAAGAAGGGGTACGCGACGGCCGAGGGGGAGGGGCGGCGGAACGTCTACGCGATCACCGACGCCGGCCGCGCGGCCCTCCTCGCGGGCCTCCGCGCGCTCGCCGTGGAGCCGGACGACACCCACTTCGCCATCGACCTCTTCGTCAGCGGCACGTTCCTGCTCCCCCGCGACGACGTGCTCGCCCTCCTCACCCGCCGGGAGGCCGTGCTCGCCGAGCAGCTCGAGGAGGCGCGGGCGCTGAAGGAGGCGATGGGGGAGTACGTCCCCCTCGCGGCGCACCTGATCATGGAGCACCGGGCCGAGCACCTGGAGCGCGAGATCGCCTTCGCCCGCCGCCTCGGGGAGGCCTTCGCCGCGGAGGAGCGGTGGGGCTCCTTCCTGCAGGACCGCGCCATCGTCGACTTCGTCGTGGAGACCGGGGTCGAGCTGGAGGACTGACCTAGGAGCCGGCCTCCTCGCCCGCCGCGCTGAGCTGCGCCTTGGCGATCTGGAACGCCGCCCACGCCCGCGCGGGGACCCCCGCCGCCGCCGCGAGGTCGCCCGCCACCCGCGCCGTCCGGCCCAGGTCCTCGTCCACCAGCCCGCTCGCCTCGAGGAGGTCGCGACCCTTCTGGAGGTGATCGTCGAACGCGGCCCACCGCGCCCGATGGGCCAGCGTGGGGAGCAGGCTGAGGTGGGTCGCCGCCAGGCCCGCGGGATCCTCGCGGTCCTCGAACCAGGACAGGCAGCGAAGCAGCAGCGTCTCGGCCTCGTCGTACGCGCCGGCCTCCGACAGCACCTGCGCGAGGTGGACCTCGGCCGTCCGCGCCTGGGGCGCGTCCAGGCCGTTGTAGCGCTCCACCGCAACCCGGAGGTGGTCCTCCGCCGCCCGGAGATCGCCCCCCGTCCGCGCCAGCACCGCCCGCACCGCCGCCACCGCGCCGCCCCCGAGGCTGCTGCCCGACCGCTGGAAGACCCCCTCCGCCATCCGGATCAGCTCCTGCGCCGTCCCCGTCCGCTGCCCCCGCGCCGCCAACTCCGCGAGCGCCAGCAGCGTCCGCCCCGTCGACGCCACGTCCCCCAGCTTCTCGAACAGCAGCAGCGCCTCCTGGTACAGCCGCTGCGCCACCGCCCGCTCGCCCTGGCCCGCCGCCAGCGCCGCCCGCTCGAACAGGCACGGCGCGAGCACCCGCTCGTCGTGGACGATCTCCGCGTCCTCGCGCACCGCGTCGAGCCGCTCCTTCGCGGCCTCCAGGTTCCCCCGACGGACCTCGCGGCGCGCGATCTCCAGGTCCAGCTCGCTCCGGACCTCCTCGATCTTGACGGTCGCGAGCAGCGTCTGGAGCTCCTCGATGCCCGCGTCGAACGCCTTGTCGTCCCCCCGCAGCGACGCCAGCTTGACCCCCAGCAGGAGCGCCCGCCCCCGCCGCCGGTCCAGCCCCGACGCGCCGCTGGCGTTGAGCACCCGCTCGTGCCGCTTGAGCAGCGCCTCGGCCTGCCGCAGTTCCCCCGCCTCCAGCCGCCGCGCGATCGCCTCCTGCAGGGGCGCGATCGCCTCCTCGGGGCGGCCCGCCTCCTCCAGGTGGAGCGCCATCTGTTCGGCCTCCCGGAACCCGCGCCGGCCGCGCAGCCAGCGCGCGCACTGCTCGTGCAGCTCTGGCCCCCGGCCGGCGTCCGCGGCGTGCTCCAGCAGCGTCTCCCGGGCGAGCTGGTGGACGAACGACCAGCCCTCCGCGGGGCCCCCCGGACCGCACGTCGCCAGCGAGGCGTCGAGCAGCCGGTCGGCCAGCCCCTCGGACGGATCCAGCTTCGCGAACCGGCACACGTCGGCCCAGTCGTCGGCGTCCACGTCCCGACCCAGCATCGCCGCCAGCTCGAGCGCGACGACGTCCCCGTCGGGCAGGTCCCCGAGGAACCCCCGCACGCGCTCCGTCCACGCCTGCTGGACCGTGTCCGGGATCGCCAGGGTGACCCCGCCCCGGGGACGGAACCCCGACGGACCCGGACGGAGGCTGTCGTGGTCGACGAGGTGGCCGATCAGCTGCACGGCGAGCTGCGGGTTGCCGCCGCAGCGGGCCTCGACGTCCGACGCCAGGGCCGGCTCCAGCGGGAGCAGCGTCCGCACCATCAGCGACAGGTCCGCGCCTTGGAGCGGCGCCAGCTCGATCTGCTCCACCTGCTGCCGCTTCACCAGCTCCGCCAGCGCCGTCGCCTCCGCCCCGCGTTCCGCCAGCGCCTCGTTCTGCGCCGTCATCACCACCAGCAGCGGCGCCGCCGACCGGGCGGGGGGATCGAGGAGGCGGCGGACGATCGCCAGCGTGTCCGCGCTCCAGTGGACGTCGTCCAGCCACAGCACCAGCGGCCGCGACCGCGCCAGCCGCTCGATCAGGAGCACCACCAGCGCGTGCCGCTCCGCCTGGTCCAGCGGCATCCCCGACCCCGGACGAACCAGCCGGACGAGGCCGGTCGCCTGCTCCATGGCGACGATGCCGAGCCGGTGGAGGACCTTGTCGGCGCGGACCAGCAGCGTGTCGTGCTCCAGCCCGCCGAGCCGGAAGTGGTGGTTGAAGGCCTCCGCGAAGGGATCGAGACCCGAGCGGTCGTGGGCGACGTGGAGCCAGTCCGCGCCCCCGATCTCGTGGCCCCGCTCGCACAGCCACTGCGCCAGGCGCGATTTCCCCATCCCCGCCGGCCCGCGGACGACCATGCCGACGGGCTGGCCGAAGCGGCGGATCGCGCGGAGCCCGTCCCACAGCCGGTCCCGCTCCGCCCGCCGCGCCGCCACCGGGATCCGGCGGAGCCAGTACAGCTCCAGCCCGACGCCGTGCAGCGCCGCCGGGACGGTGTCCTCCCGGTCCGCAGGCGACCGCCACGTCCGCGGGATCGCCTCCGACTCCATCGTCTGCCGGTCGTCCAGCGTGTCGTGCTCGCCGCTCTCCGACGCGAGGTCCCCGCTGGCGAAGTCGAGCTCCCCCAGCTCGGCCCGGATCGTGGACAGGGGGATGTCCCGGCGGTCCATCGACAGCGTCGCGCGGGCGACCCCCTGGAGCGTCGGGTCCGTCTCGATCTCGTCCTCGTCGGCGGGCCGGATCCACTCCGACTCCCGGCCGTCCCACGCCGTCGGGAGGGCCGCCAGCGCCGCCGCCGCCACGCTCGCCCGCTGGGGCCGCTCGGCGGGGTCCTTGGCGACCATCCGCCAGAGCCAGTCCTGGAACCGCGCCGGGACCGCGCACCGCGACTGCAGCCGCGGGTGGCGGACCCCGATCTGCGCCTCCAGCACCCCGCGGTGGGTCCGCCGGTCGATGAACGCGGGCGACCCCTGGGCCAGCGCGTAGGCGAGGCAGCCGAGCGCGTAGAAGTCCGTCCACGGGCCGTAGTCGCGGATGTCCCGCGTGCACTGCTCCGGCGCCATGTACAGCGGCGTCCCGCACAGGAACCCCTCCCGCTCGCCGCTGACGTTGCTGTCGACGGCGTGGGCGAGCCCGAAGTCGGTCAGTCGGATGCGCGACCGGTCGGCGTTGAGGAGGACGTTGGCCGGCTTGATGTCGCGGTGGACGAGGCCGCGGGCGTGGGCGTGGGCGAGGGCGTCCAGCAGCATCAGGAGGACGTTCCGGATCTCCCACCACGAGAGCTTCCCGCAGATGTCCTTGACGCTGCCGCCGGCGAGGTACGGCATGACGAGGTAGGGGCTCCCCTCGGGGATCTTCGCGCCGCTGTCGTAGGCGGCCTGGGCGTCGACCTCGCCGAGGTCGTAGACGCGGGCGATGGCGGGGTGGTCGACGGACGCGCAGGCGCGGACCTCGTTCCGGAACGCGGACCGGACGTGGGGGCGGTGGAGCGCGGACTCGGACAGCACCTTGACCGCGACCTCGACGTCCGACCGGACGTGCTTGCCCCGCCACACGGTCGCGACGGCCCCGGCGCCGACCTGCTCGGCGATCCGGTAGCCCCCCAGGTCGAACCCCTCGCTCAAGGTCCCAATTCTACCGGGTCGGGGCCTCACGCAGCGTCGGGCCTCGTCCGATATAGTTTCGCGTCTTGCGCCACGTGCTCACGGCTCTGCTGCTCGGGGGGCTGTGGACGCTCTGGTCCGGCCCGATCACGACCACCGGCGATCACCCCCTGGTGCTCTTCTTCGGCGCGCTCTCGATCCTCGGCGTCGTCTGGCTCCGCGCCCGGATGGACGCGGTCGACGGCACCCGCGAGCCGTTCGCGCTGGGGCTCCGCTGGATCCCCTACGTGCCGTGGCTGCTGTGGGAGATCCTCAAGTCCAACCTCCACGTCGTGCGCGTGATCCTCACCCCCTCGCTCCCCATCCGGCCGCAGCTGGTGAGGGTCGACGCGTCGCAGGAGGGCGAGCTCGCCCAGGTCGTCTACGCGAACTCGATCACGCTGACGCCGGGGACGATCACGCTCGACGTCAGGAACGGGAAGTTCCTCGTCCACGCCCTCACCGACGTCACCGCCGAGGGGCTCCGCGAAGGCACGATGGACCGCAAGTGCGCGGCCCTGGAGGGACGCCGGTGAGCATGTTCGCGCTGGCGATGGGGGGGGTGGTGGTGACCATGCTGCTCGCCCTCGCGCGGGCCGTCCGCGGGCCGACCGTCCCCGACCGCATCCTCGCCGCCAACATGTTCGGGACGAAGACGGTGCTGCTGATCGCGGTGCTCGGGTTCCTCACGGGGCGCCCCGAGTTCCTCGACCTCGCGCTGGTGTACGCGCTCGTCAACTTCGTCGGCGTCATCGCCGTCGCCAAGTTCGCGCGGTTCGGCAACCTCGCGGCCAGCGAGCGGAAGGCCCGCTGATGGACGTCGCGAGCTGGATCCTGCTGGGGCTCGGGAGCTTCTTCTGCGTCGTCGGCGGCATCGGCCTGAACCGGATGCCGGACTTCTACACGCGGACCCACGCGGCCAGCATCACCGACACGCTGGGGGCCGGGCTGCTCCTCCTCGGGCTCGCGCTCCAGGCGCCGGACCCGTGGGTGGTCGTGAAGATCGCGTTCGTCGCGGTGTTCCTCTTCGTGACGTCGCCGACGGCCGCCCACGCGCTGGTCAAGGCGGCGTACGCGGAGGGCGTGCGGCACGACGAGGGGGACGCGGCGTGATCCTCGAGATCGTCCTCTTCGCGTTCCTCGTCATCATCGGGATCAACGTCGCCCGGATGAAGGACCTCTTCGCCGCGGCGATGCTCTTCGGGGTCTTCAGCCTCGTCAGCGCGGGGCTCTTCACGGTGATGGACGCCGTCGACGTCGCCTTCACCGAGGCGGCCGTGGGGGCCGGGATCTCGACCATCCTGTTGCTCGGGACGCTGGCCCTGACCGACCGCGAGGAGCGGCAGCAGCCGACCCGGGTCCTCCCCTTCGTCGTCGTGATCCTGACCGGCGCGGCGCTGATCTACGGGACGCTCGACATGCCCGCGTACGGCGATCCCGCGGCCCCCGCGCACAACGATCTCACCGAGACCTTCATCGAGGGGACGGCGAACGAGATCCACATGCCCAACGTCGTCACGGCGGTGCTCGCCAGCTACCGGGGCTACGACACCCTCGGCGAGACGACCGTGATCTTCGCCGCCGCCGTCGGCGTGATGGTGCTCCTCGGCGGACGCCGGCGGAAGCAGCCCCGCCCCGACGCGGAGGAGCGGACCGCGTGACCGCCCCCAAGCAGCCGATGCGGATGCGGGAGAAGATCATCCTCCGGGTGGTCGCCAAGGCGCTGATCCCGCCGATCTTCCTCTTCGCCCTGTACGTCCAGTTCCACGGCGACTTCGGCCCCGGCGGCGGCTTCCAGGCGGGGGTCATCTTCGCCGCCGGGTTCATCCTCTACGGGATCATCTTCGGCCTCGACGTCGTCCAGCAGGTGTTCCCCCCCAAGGCGGTCGAGGTCGGCACCGCCCTGGGCGTCCTCCTCTTCGCCGGCACCGGCATCGTGACGATGGTCCAGGGGGGCGAGTTCCTCAGCTACGACTGGCTCGACGGCCACCACGGCCACGGCCAGCACTACGGCATCCTCGCCGTCGAGCTCGGCGTCGGCGTCACCGTGACGTGCGCGATGACGGCCATCTACTACTTCTTCGCGGGGCGGGCGCGGACATGAGCGGGCTGGTCGTCTACTGGCTGAGCATCGTCCTGATGATGGTGGGGCTCTACACCGTCATCGCCCGGGACAACCTCGTGAAGAAGATCATGGGGCTCAACCTGTTCCAGGTCAGCGTCATCATGTTCTACGTCGCGATCGGGAAGGTCAGCGGGGGGACGGCGCCGATCCTGGCGGAGACCGACACCGAGCCGACGCACTTGGTCGTGCCTGCAGGATTCGAGACGGTCTCCAACCCGCTCCCCCACGTCCTCATGCTCACCGCCATCGTCGTCGGCGTGGCCACGACCGCGCTCGGGCTGGCGCTCGTGGTCCGCATCAAGGAGGCCTACGGGACGGTCGAGGAGGACGAGATCGTCGCGATGGACAACGCCCTGGAGACGATCGCGCCGTGATGCTCGCGGCCGGCGCGGCGGCGGCCTCCCCGGGGGCTGAGGAGGTCGTCCCCCAGGCGATGGCGTTGGGCGACCACCTCCCCGTCCTCATCGTCGTCATCCCGCTGCTCGCGGCGCCGCTGTGCGTGCTCCTGCGGGAGAAGCTGGTCGTCCGCGGGCTCGCGATCGGGGTCGCGTGGACGTGCCTCGCCATCGCGGTCACGCTCCTCCAGCACGTCACCGCCCACGGGACCGTCAGCTACGAGCTCGGGGGGTGGGCGGCGCCGTACGGGATCGAGTACCGGATCGACGTCGTCAGCGGCTGGATCCTGCTGATCGTGAGCGCGATCGCGGCGGTCGTGCTGCCGTTCGGGCGGGGGGCGGAGGGGCTCGCGATCCGCCGCGACCAGGTCCACCTCTGGTACGCGGCGTTCCTCCTCTGCCTGTGCGGGCTGCTCGGCATGGCGGCGACGGGCGACGCCTTCAACATCTTCGTCTTCCTCGAGATCAGCTCGCTCAGCTCGTACACGCTCATCGCGCTGGGGAAGGGACGGCGGGCGGTCCGGGCGGCCTACAGCTACCTGGTGATGGGGACGATCGGGGGGACGTTCTTCCTCATCGGCGTGGGGCTGCTGTACCAGGCCACGGGGACGCTGAACATCGTCGATCTGCAGCAGCGGCTGCCCGCGGCGATCGAGTCCCGCAGCGTGGTCGTGGCGTTCGGGTTCCTGGTCGTCGGGCTGGGGATCAAGCTGGCCCTCTTCCCGCTCCACCAGTGGCTGCCGAACGCGTACACCCACGCGCCGGCGAAGGTGTCGGCGTTCCTCGCCGCGACGGCGACGAAGGTCGGCTACTACGTGCTGCTGCGGGTGCTGCTGACGATCTTCGGGGCGGCGTTCGTGTTCGGGACGCTCCGGCTCCACCTCCTGCTCCTGCCCCTGTCGCTGGCGGCGATGTTCGTCGGCAGCCTCGCGGCGATCGCGCAGACGGACATCAAGCGGCTGCTCGCGTACAGCTCGATCGCGCAGATCGGCTACATGACGCTGGGGCTGTCGATGGGGAACGTCGACGGGCTCGCGGGCGGCGTCATCCACCTCTTCAACCACGCGGTGATGAAGGGCGGGCTGTTCCTCGTCGTCGCCTGCGTGATGTTCCGGATCGGCTCGGGGCGCATCGACGACATGGCCGGGCTGGGGCGGAAGATGCCGCTGACGATGGCGGCGTTCGTGGTCGGGGGGCTGTCGCTGATCGGGGTCCCCGCGACGGTCGGGTTCGTGAGCAAGTGGTACCTCGTCAAGGGGGCGCTGGAGCGGGGGTGGGAGCCGGTGGCGCTGCTGATCCTGCTCAGCTCGCTGCTCGCGGTGGTCTACGTGTGGCGGGTGATCGAGGTCGTCTACTTCCGGGAGCGGCCGGACGACGCGCCCGAGGTCGCCGAGGTCGAGTGGACGATGCTGATCCCGACCTGGGTGCTGGTCGGGGCGGCGGTCTGGTTCGGGCTGCAGGCGGGGACGACGGGGCGGGTCGCGACGATGGCGGCGGAGTCGCTGCTGGGGGTGGGCGGATGACGTCGGCCCAGCTCATCGCGCTCGCCCTGGCGTGCCCCGCGATCGGGGCGCTGCTGGTCGGCGTGGTCGGTCGGACGACGCACGAGGACGAGCACACCGGGGGCAACGACACGCGCGAGGCGATGACGGTGATCGCGAGCCTCGCGACGTTCGCGGTCGTGCTGGCCCTCCTGCTGCGCGTGCTGGACGGGGCGCGGCCGGCGCTGACGATGTTCGAGGTCCTCCCGGGGGTCCCGCTGGCCTTCGAGATCGAGCCGCTGGGGATGCTCTTCGGGCTGGTCGCGTCGGGCCTCTGGATCCCGACCAGCGTCTACGCGTTCGGCTACATGCGGGGCCACCACGAGAAGAACCAGACCCGCTTCTTCGTCTGCTTCGCGGTGGCGATCTTCGCCGCGCTCGGGATCGCGTTCAGCGCAAACCTCTTCACGCTCTTCCTCTTCTACGAGGTGCTGACCTTCTCGACCTACCCGCTGGTCACCCACGAGGGGACGGAGAAGGCGGTCAAGGCGGGCCGGGTCTACCTCGGCGTCCTCGTGTTCACGTCGGTGACGTTCCTGCTCTTCGCGGTGCTCTGGACGTACCAGCTGACGGGGACGCTGGACTTCGCCCCCGGCGGCATCCTCGCGGGGAAGGTGAGCCCGGGGCAGGCGACGGTGCTGCTGGCGCTCTTCGCGTTCGGGACGGGCAAGGCGGCGCTGATGCCGTTCCACCGGTGGCTGCCCAACGCGATGGTCGCGCCGACGCCGGTGAGCGCGCTCCTGCACGCGGTCGCGGTCGTGAAGGCGGGCGTCTTCACGGTGCTGAAGATCGTCGTCTACGTCTTCGGGCTCGACTTCCTCCAGGTCACGGGGGCGAGCGAGTGGCTGTGCTGGGTGGCGGCGTTCACGCTCCTGAGCAGCTCGGTGATCGCGCTGACGAAGGACAACCTCAAGGCGCGGTTGGCCTACTCGACGGTCTCGCAGCTCAGCTACATCGTGCTCGGGGCGGCGCTGGCGACGACGGCGGGGGCGATCGGCGGCGGCATGCACATCGCGATGCACGCGATGGGGAAGATCACGCTCTTCTTCTGCGCGGGCTCGATCATCGTGTTCGCGCACAAGACCGAGATCTCCACGATGGACGGGCTGGGGCGGCGGATGCCGATCACGATGGCGGCGTTCTTCCTCGGGTCGATGTCGATCATCGGGCTGCCGCCGATGGGCGGGTCGTGGTCCAAGTGGTACCTCGCGCTGGGGGCGGTGGACGCGGACCAGGTGGTGTTCGTGTTCGTCCTCATGCTCAGCTCGCTGCTGTCGATCGGCTACCTGATGCCGGTGGTGGGACGGGCGTTCTTCCTGCCGCCGAAGCCCTGGGTGGACGGCCACGGGCACGAGCACGCGGCGCAGACGACGCGGTCGGAGGGGCACTGGACGTGCACGGTGCCGCTGGCGCTGACGGCGCTGGGGTGCATCGCGCTGTTCGCGTTCGGGACGGAGCTGCGGGAGCTGCTGCTGCCCATCGTGGGGCCGACGTCGGCCGTCGTGGAGGTGCTGCCGTGAGCGAGCACGGGCATGGGCCGCCGTCGGTCGAGCCGGGCCGGGTGAAGGTCATCGTCAGCACCCTGTTCTTCGTGTGCGCGGTGACCGTGGTCGCCGACTTCTTCTACGACAAGCACACGTACTACGACTTCGAACACCTCCCCGGCTTCCACGCGCTCTACGGCTTCGTCAGCTGCGTGCTGCTGGTCCTCGCGGCGGCGCAGATGCGGAAGGTCGTGATGCGCGACGAGGACTACTACGACCGATGATCGAGCAGATCCCCCCCGGGCTGATCCTGATCGTCGGCGGGCTGCTGCTGCCGCTCTTCCCGCGCGAGGTCCGGAAGGTCCTGCTCGTGGTGCTCCCTGCGGCGGGGCTGGCGCACGTCCTCGCGCTGCCGGCGGACCTGGTCGTCCCGTACGGCGTGTTCGACTACGACCTGACGCTGGTGAAGGTGGACAAGCTGTCCCGGATCTTCGGGATCATCTTCCACATCGCGGCGCTGATCACCGCGATCTACTGCCTCCACGACGACGACCCCGTGCAGCAGGTGGCGGGGCTGACGTACAGCGGATCGGCCATCGCGGCGGCGTTCGCGGGGGACCTGATCACGCTCTTCGTGTTCTGGGAGGCGACGGCGATCACGTCGGTCTTCCTGATCTGGGCGCGGCGGACGGAGCGGTCGTACCGGACGGGGATGCGGTACCTGGTCATCCAGGTCGGCAGCGGGGTGCTGCTGCTGGCGGGGGCGATCCTGTGGTTCCGGGCGACGGGCTCGCTGGACATCGAGGGCTGGACGAAGGCGGACGGGAAGCACCTGAAGGGGATGTTCGCGTTCGACACGCTGGGGGAGGCGTCGCCCGCGCAGCTGCTGGTGTTCGCGGCCTTCGGCATCAAGGCGGCGTTCCCGCTGCTCCACAACTGGCTCCAGGACGCGTACCCGGAGGCGACGGTGGGGGGGACGGTGTGGCTGAGCGCGTTCACGACGAAGCTGGCGATCTACGCGCTCTGCCGGTGCTTCGCGGGGACGGAGCTGCTGATCCCGATCGGCGCGACGATGACGGCGTTCCCGATCTTCTACGCGGTGATCGAGAACGACCTCCGCAAGGTGCTGGCGTACTCGCTGAACAACCAGCTCGGCTACATGGTGGTCGGCGTCGGGATCGGCACGGAGCTGGCGATCAACGGCACGACGGCGCACGCGTTCGCGCACATCCTCTACAAGGGGCTGCTCTTCATGGGGATGGGGGCGGTCCTGTACCGGGCGGGGACGGTGAAGGGGAGCGAGCTGGGCGGCCTGTGGCGGGACATGCCGTGGACGACGACGTTCACGTCGGTCGGCGCGGCGGCGATCTCGGCGTTCCCGTTGTTCAGCGGGTTCGTGAGCAAGTCGATGATCCTGTCGGCGGCGGCGAAGGGCGAATACACGGTGACGTTCCTGGTGCTGCTGTTCGCGTCGGCGGGCGTGTTCCACCACTCGGGCATCAAGATCCCGTACTTCGCCTTCTTCGCGCACGACAGCGGCAAGCGGGTGAAGGAGGCGCCGGCGAACATGCTGCTCGCGATGGGCATCGCGGCGGTGTTCTGCGTCGGCGTGGGGATCTGGTACCAGCCGCTCTACGACCTGCTGCCGTTCGTCTACGACTACCACCCCTACGACGTCACCCACGTCGTCACGCAGCTCCAGCTGCTGCTCTACAGCGCGGCGGCGTTCGTCTTCCTCCAGAAGATGGGCTGGTACCCGCCGGAGCTGAAGTCGACGAACATCGACGTGGAGTGGATCTACCGGAAGGGCCTCCGCGACGTCGTCCTCGCCACGGGCCGCGCCCTCGACGTCGGCTACACCACCTTCCGCGACGAGATCTTCGGCGGCGCCTGGGCGTTCGTCACCCGCGTCCGCCACGCCCACTCGCCGGGAGGCCCCCTCGGCGAACCCTGGCCCATCGGCGCCGCCGCCATCGCCGCCGCCATCCTCCTCGTCGCCCTCCTGATCCTCGGCTGGCTGTGAGGTGTCTGGATCGGCGAATTGCGTATTTCGGCGACTTGGAGGCGACGCAGTCCAGCGTTTGTGACAGTGCCTGGAACGGAGCATTACCCTTTGTGCGTGTCGTGGGCCGAGGCGGTCTCGGGATTGCGGGTCAACCCAGGAGGGCGTACCGCCAGGCCCTCAGGTGTGCATCCCGGTCCGCTCGGACCCGGCGGATCAGTCGACCGACGGCCGACGCCGAGAGGCCGCCCAGGAATGCGCCGATCTCGCGGTGGCTCGCCTCGGTCGTGGTCGCAGCCCACCACGCCGCGAGCGCCCGCGTGCGATTTCCTCCGGGCCCCCGCACGGACCGCTGCAGATCCTCCTCGGCGGTTCCCGTGACGCGTAGCACGTCGCCGATGGCGTCCTCGACTCGGCGTGTCTGGGGCGCGAGGGGGCGGGGCACGACGGCGGAGGCCGGACCGCTCCACAGGTTCGCCGGGTCCAGCGCGGACGGACCCCGAGCTCCGGTCCTCATCGCCTCCGTCAGCGAGCGTCGGTAGCCTTCCGGTCCGTCGAATCCCTGCGACAGCTCCTCGAGGGTCAGCCACGGCTCCGGTGCGCTGTGCCCGGCGTAAGCGGCGTGACTGGTCCAGATGGAGTCGTCGGGGTTGGCGACGAGGTGTCCGCGCACGGGGTTCAGGTGCAGGTAGAGCAGCAGGTGCTGCCAGTAGTCGCCGTCGAGCACGAGTCGGTTTCGGAATCGCCCGCGAAAGACGGGTCCGTCGTGACCGCGGCGACTGTTGATCAGTCGGGTCGTCAGCGCGCCGATGTCTCGCATCGCTGCGCTGACGTTGCCACGCACCGACTCGATCATGAGGTGATAGTGGTTCGGCATCAGCGCGAACCCGTGGACGCGGATCCCGTGGCGCTCCACCGCTCGCCCGACGATGTGGAGGAAGCCGGCGCAGACTTCAGGCGTATTGAACACTGCCTCCCGGCGGGCCGCGCGGTTCATCACGTGATGGCGGGCGCCGGCGAAGTCAATTCGTTCGTTTCTGGACATGTCGCCTCCCTGAACTGAGGAGGGACAAGTGGGCAGGTTCTTACAGAGAAACCGGCCCCGATGATCCGCGCGAAGCGCAATTCTCCGTTCCAGACACCCAAGAAAGGTCTGTGATCTCAGTCATGTGCGAGGGCCTAATAGGCAATCCTCCGTTCCAGACACCGCCCCTGATTCGCTGCCTACTTGAGGAAGCGGTAGGCCTCCTCCAGGGCCTGGTGGGCGCCTTCGGGGAGGTTCTCGCCGTGCGCGATCGTGGCGCGGTCGAAGTCCCACTGGAGGAGCCGGTCGATCGAGGCGCGGGACTTCCACGTCAGGCGGATCGGGCGGCTGCAGGTGGGGGTGTTCCAGGGGACCCCGCAGATCCAGCGGTACTGTTTCGTCCACCAGTCCGACGGCGGGGGTAGGTTCACCACCAGGTCCGTCGTGATCAGCGTCTCCGACGCCCGGTGGAGGAACGTCGTCTCCGCCACCGCCTTGTTCAACGCGCCGTGGTGGACCTGGGCGAAGTCGTCCTTCCACGGGGCGTCGTCCCCCGCGCCGAAGACGCCCGCGAACGTCAGCTCCTTCCGCTTCTTCGGCAGCGCCGGCGCGCCGTACAGCTCCGCGTCGGGCCACGCCTCCAGCCACGGGCCGACGTGGAGGTGGTGGAAGTTCGTCGGGGCCACCACCCAGCGGACGTCCCCGATCCCCGCGACCTCCTCCCGCAGCGTCTCCGTCAGCGGGATCGGCGAGTGCAGCCAGACCCCCCCGCCGTCGAGCTGCACCACGGTCATCCGCGTCCGCAGGTGCCAGCCAAGGAACGTCTGCGGGGCCCCCGCCGTCCACAGCCCCGGGGCGAACGACGTCAGCGCCGTCATCCGGGATCCGTGTCCGTGCCGTCCTCGGTCTCGGTGTCCCCGAGGATCTGCCGGATGCGGGCGATCAGCTCCTGCGGTCCGAACGGCTTCTGGAGGAACCCCACCACGCCGCTGCTCCCGCCGATCTCGGGGACGCTGTCCCGCGCGTCGTAGCCGCTGCTCAGCAGCACCCGGACCCCCGGGTTGATCTTCCGCATCATGTCCAGCGCCTCCAGCCCCCCCAGCCGCGGCATCGTCAGGTCCAGCACGATCAGCGCGATCCGGTCGAACTGGTGCTCGTAGATCTCGACGCACTCGCGCCCGTCTGCCGCCTCGAGCACGTCGAACCCCGCCCGCTGCAGCGACGCCGCCACCAGCCCGCGGACGACGTCCTCGTCGTCGACCACCAGGATCAGCCCCTTGCTCTGCCAGTCCTCGTCGTCCGTCAGCGGGACCGGGTCCGTGATGATGCTGTCGCCCGCCGCCGAGACCTCGAGCCCCAGGGCGGCGAGCCCGGCCACCGCCGAGTCCACGAAGATCGCCCCCCCCTGCCCCCGCACGATCCCCAGGCAGGCCGCCAGCCCCAGCCCCCGGCCCGTCTCCTTCGTCGTGTAGAACGGGTCGAACATCCGCTGCCGCGTCGCCTCGTCCATCCCCCGGCCGGTGTCGGCGACGTCGACGAAGACGTACTCCCCCGGCGGCGCGTCCTCGTGGAAGATCGCGTCCTCGAGCTGCTCCGGAGTCGCGTACATCAGCCCTGTCCGGACCGCGATCGTCCCCGGCTCCCCCTCCAGCGCGTCGCTCGCGTTGGTGATCAGGTTCATCACCACCTGCCGGATCTGCGTCTCGTCCCCCTGCACCCCGGGCAGCCCGTCCAGGAGCATCGGCGTGATGGTCGCCTTCTTGCTGATCGAGGCGCCGACCAGGTCGGTCATCTCCTGCACGACCGTCGTCAGGTCCAGCCGCTCGACGACGAACCGCCCCTTCCCCGAGTAGTCCAGCATCTGCCGCGTCAGGTCCGCCGCCCGCCGCGCCGCCGACTCCACCTGCTCCAACGGCTGCCGCAGCCGGGAGTCGTCCGGGAGCTCGTCGATCACCAGCCGCGCGTTGCCGAGCACGCCCACGAGCAGGTTGTTGAAGTCGTGCGCGATGCCGCCCGCGAGGACGCCCAGCGACTCCAGCTTCTGGCTGTGCTGCAGCCGCGCCTCCCACCGCTGCTCCTCCAGCTTCTCCCGCAGCTCCATCTCCGCCCGGAGCTCCTCGTTGAGGTCCTTCAGCTCGCTCGTCCGCGTCCGGACCCGCGCCTCCAGATCGCGGTTGGTCACGTCCAGCTCGAGGTTCAGGTCGAGGACCCGCTGCTGCGCCGACCGGTAGACGATCACCAGGAACCCCAGCGCCACGCTGTAGGCCGCCAGCCGGAGCGCGTGCCACCACCACCAGGGGCCGTCCCACAGGGTCGACGCCTCGAAGAGCACGCCGGCCGCCCCGAAGAGCGTGCAGTGGACCGCGAAGAGCAGCGAGTCCGTCCCCCCGCCGCGCCGGTACTCGACGACGAAGCGGGACGTCGCCACGAAGAAGAGCGCCCCCCCGACCAGGTTCAGCGCCCGCGCCCCCCACGTGAACTCGCCGCCGGAGAGCATCGCGGGGACCGTGTCGCCCAGCGCCAGCGCGTGCAGGCTGATGATCGCGGCGAGCCCGGCGAACACCAGCGGCGCCCGGTCGAGGCGGCCGCCGTCGCTGTACTTCGACGGGATCCACGCCAGCGCGAACCCAAGCCCCCCGACCATCGTCGCGGTGCTGTGGAGCCAGACGAACGTGTTGCCGGGGTCGACCGCGGCGTGGGCGATGTCGAGCAGGCCCATGCTCGCGAGGCCGCACCCGATCCAGAGGTCCGGGTGCCGCCGGCCCCCCATGCGGAGCCGCATCCTGAGCATGGTCGCGACGACGAGCGCGATGAGCCCGCCGGTCGCCTCGACGACCGAGTGGAAGGGGACGTGCGACCACCGCCAGTCCGGCGCCGTCGCCGCCAGGACCCAGCTCCCCGCGATGGGGAGCCCGATCCCGATGGCGAGCATGGCCCCGACGCCGACGAGGAAGCCCTTGGTGGGGGGCGCGGTCGCGGTCTCCATGTCGATCGGCCGATGCTACCAGGGGTGCCCCTCGCCTTTTGTTGAGCGCGGCGGCGACGCGGGTGTATGGTCCGCGCCGCTGCGGAGGATGCGGATGGGCTTCACGAAGCTGCTGAAGGTGCGGTTCAACGACACGGATCCCGCGGGGGTCATGTACTTCCCGCGCTTCCTCGACCGGTTCCACTCCGTCTTCGAGGACTGGTTCGACGAGGAGCTGAAGATGCCGTACCGGTGGTGCCTCGAGGACACCCGGGTCGGCTTCCCCACCGTCCACACCGAGTGCGACTACCTCGCCCCGTTCCGCTTCGGCGAGACAATGGAGGTCGAGCTGTCCGTCGTCCGCGTGGGGCGCAAGGCGTTCACCTGCCGCTACCGGGCCCGCCTCCAGGGCGAGGACGACGTCCGCGTCGAGGCCTCGATGGTCACCGCGACGGTCAACCTCGACAGCTTCGAGGCCGTCGAGATCCCGGCCCCGCTCCGCAAGGCGCTCACCGACCGCCTCGAGGCCGCCCCCGTCGCGAAGGCCGCCGTGTGATGACGGCTACCGGGTCGACGTCATGAGCACGAGCATCGAGTTCGCCGCCGACGTCGACGACGCCCCCCGGCACTTCAGCAAGGTCGCCGCCGCGCGCCTCGCCCCCGACGACCCCGCCCGGCTCGACCGCCTCCAGTACACCGTCGCCCAGGCCCGCAACGCGCCGATCTACAGGGACCGGCTGGCCGGCCTGAAGGTGACGACGTTGGCCGATCTGCCGTCGCTCCCGTTCACCACCAAGGCCGACCTCAAGACCAACCCCGCCGACGCCTTCCTCGCCTGCCCGAAGGAGAAGGTGTGGCACTTCCACGAGTCCTTCGGCACCACCGGCCGGCCCGTCGTCGGCTGGTACACGCTGGAGGACATCGAGGTCGAGATCGACGTCATCGGCCGCTGGCTCGCCGAGTACGGCCCCGGCAAGGTCGTGATGAACCGCTACCCCTACGCCTTCCCCGTCCCCGCGCAGCTCGTGGAGACGGCGGTCCGGCTGATGGGCGGCATCCTCATCCCGACGTCGAACATGACCTACAACGTCGGCTACCAGCGCGTCCTTCGGCTGATGAAGGAGCGGCGGACGAACGTGCTCGCGTCCATGCCGCTGGAGGCGGTCCTCCTCAAGGAGGCGGCGCTGGTCGCGGGCATGGACCCCCGGACCGACTTCCCCGACCTCGAGGCGTACGCGTTCGCGGGGCGCATCCTGACCCCGTCCTGGCGCGCCTCGATGATCGACGACTGGGGCGCCAAGGTGCACAACCTCTACGGCTGCACCGAGGGGGGGCCGTTCGCGACGTCCTGCGAGTACGGCCACCTCCACCTCCACGAGGACTTCTTCCTCTTCGAGATCGTCGACCCCGAGACGAAGCAGCCGCTCACCGACGAGGCGCCGACGGGGACGCTGGTGGCGACGACGCTGGGGCGCGAGGCCCAGCCGATGATCCGCTACTACACCGACGATCTCGTCCGCGTCCGCCCCGGGCCCTGCGCCTGCGGCCACGACTCCCGCGCCATCGAGGTCCTCGGCCGCGCGCAGGGGCTCAAGTCGTTCGGCGGCAAGCAGGTCACCGACTTCGACCTGGAGGAGGAGATCCTCCAGTGGAGCCGCCGCTACTACGCCAACGTCTTCTTCGTCTGCATCACCGACCGCGGCTTCCTCGTCCGCCTCGAGGCCCACGAGCCGAAGCGCGTCGACGCCGCCGACGGCAGCCGCCGCCTCACCGAGCGGCTCGGCGTCCCCGTCAAGGTCGAGGTCGTCCCCCGCGGCTACCTCATCAACCACGCGTCGCTGATCACCCAGCCGGCCGTGTTCAAGCCCCGCACCGTGTCCGACTTCCGGACCGACGACCGCAAGGTCATCAACCTCTCCGGCGGCCTCATCGACTGGTGGGCTGACTTCACCCCGAAGCTGATCTTCCGGGTGATGGTCAAGTCGGTGCGAGACTTCATCGCGAAGTGGCGCATCAGGATTCTCTCCTAGACCACGCGCGGCGGCTCGCGGGTCGCGTCGGGCGGACGATCGGGCTGCTCGTCGCGCTCGGGGTCGTCGCCGCGCTCGTGTTCGAGGCGACCGACCCCGCGCCCGCGGCGCACCACCCCCGCACCGACGGCTGGTACCTCCGCCAGGCGAGCGCCGTCGACGCCGAGCTCCGCGGGCTGTTCGTCCACCACTCCGACGGCCAGCGGCTGTGGGCGACGCGCTACGACGAGGTCTACGTCAGCGACGTCCGCGACGGGCAGCAGTGGCGGCTCGTGGCCGTGCTCGGGCCGGCCGAGGAGGGGCTCCTGGGGTGGCTACGGCACGCTGTGCGGTCGTCGCGGACGGCCCGGCTCCTCGGCGGCGGTCGCGGCGTCGAGGGGATCCTCGTGACGGGGACCGGGACCGTGCTCGCGGCGTACCCCCCGCACGTCCTCCGATCGACCGACGGGGGCGCTACGTGGGGCCGGGTGACGGCGCTCCCGGGGCGGCCCGCGGGGGTCCGGGCGGACACCCCGTTCCGGGACTGGGGGGAGGACGCGCGCGGCCGGATCTGGCTCCGCGGCGACCGCAGCCTCCTCCGCTCCGACGACGACGGCGCCACCTGGGGGGACGCCTGGGGGAGCCCCGGCGGCGCGATCCGCCTCCTCCGCGTGGACCCCATCCGCGGGCGCCCCTGGGTCGGCCTGGGGAGCGCGACGTCGCGCCCCGCGCTCGGCTGGATCGACGAGGACGGCGGCTTCCGCCCGGTCTCCGAGGGGGACCCCGCCCACGCCGCCTCGGACCTCGCCTTCACCGGCGGGGAGGTCTTCGTCGTCAACGCGCTCCCCCGCGGCCCCGCCGGGGTGTGGCGCTACTCGCGCGTCCACGACACCCTCGAGCGGGTCGCCGAGCTGGGGGGGCCGGTGCTGGACGTCGCCCTCCTCGATGACGAGACGGTCGTCCTCGCCACCGCCGTCGCGGGCATCGGCGAGCGCGACTGCCAGCTCTGGTACCGCGAGGTCGGCGACGAGTTCACCCAGTGGGGCCAGGTCCCGATGTTCGTCCGCCCCCGCGGCCGCGCCTGGGGGACGATCTGGTTCCCCGGCGGCGACCCGCTCCCCGACCTCCGCCTCACCGCCGAGCGCCTCGGCCGCGTGCACCGCGCGACCCTGGTGGCGCGGTTCCGGTGATGTGTAACCATGCGGGGGACCCACCGTAGGGAGACGTGATGACCGCCCCGCGCCTGCTGTTCGCCCTCGCCCTCGTCCTCGCCGCGAGCGCGTGCCCGTCCGACGACGACGACGGCCGCGGGCTCTGCGACAACGAGGACCGCGCGATCCCCTACGAGGCGGGGATGCAGTTCACGACCGACGACGGGCTGCTCGTGCTGACGCTGGACGACGCCGACCCCGCCCCGCCGGACCTCGGCGACAACGACTGGTACTGGACGGTGGCCGACGACGCGGGCGCGGCCAAGGCCGGCTGCACGCTGCAGGCGATCCCTTTCATGGAGGACCACGGCCACGGCAGCAACGAGCCGTCGAGCGAGCCGTCGGACGCGGAGGGGGCCGCGATGATCCCCGCCATCGACTTCATCATGCCGGGCTTCTGGGAGACCGCGATCGAGGTCGTGTGCGACGACGGGACCGAGGACCGGACGTCGGCTCCGTTCTGCATCGAGGGGTAGCGCCGCCCCTCAGGGCTCGGCGAGCACGCTCAGCTCGATGAAGTTCCAGGTGTTGTTGCCGTGGTTGTGGAGGTGGAAGACCACCTCCGCGCCGGCGTCGTAGTCGGCCTCGGCGTCCCAGAACGGGGCGTCCATCCCGCTGTCCCCGGGGATGGCGTGCTCGACCTCCCAGATCACCTCCCCGTCGATCGCGATCGCCGCGTGCGCGACGGCGTCTTCGGCGGCGCTCAGGGAGTGGTGCCAGAGCCGGACGTGGAGCTCGTCCCCCGCGGCGACGGCCGCCTCCGACGGCTGGGCCACGCTGAGGTAGTTGCAGGAGTCGGTCCGGACCTCGAGGGCGTCCTCGCCGATGAACTCGTAGCCCCACGCGGTGTCCGGGCAGTCGACCGGATCGGGGCGGTGGCTCGCGAACGGGTCGTCGGCCTCGTCCAGCAGCGTCCAGAGGTCGTGGTCGATCAGCGAGACCGGCTCGGGGTCCGGCGGAGGCTCCGGACAGCCCGCCGCCAGCGCCGCGATCACGAGCAGGGGGGCCGTCCTCACGGACGGGAAGATAACCAGGATCGTCAGCGGCGGGGCGGGTACTTGTTGAGCTTCCGCTGGAGCGTCCGCCGGTGCAGCCCGAGGAGGCGCGCGGCCTGGGAGACGTTCCCGCCGCAGTCCTCGAGCACGCGCTGGATGTGCTCCCACTCGGCCCGGGCGAGCGACGGCGGCACGTAGTCGGGGTCGCGGGGGACGAGGGGCTCGGCCCGGCCGCGGTCCAGGGCGGCGAGGATCATGTCCGCGTGCGCCGGCTTGGGGACGTAGTTGACCGCCCCCAGCTTGGTCGCGTCCACCGCCGTGGTGACGCTCCCGTAGCCGGTGACGATGACGACCTCGACCTCGGGCATCGACTCCTTCAGCCGCTTGAGCAGCTCGAGCCCGGAGCCGTCCCCCATCTTGAGGTCGACGACGGCGACGTCGGGCTCGTGGCGCATCGCCGCGTCGAAGCCGTCGCGCATGCCGTACGCCGCCGCGGCCGCCCAGCCGCGGTCGGCGAACGCGCGGGTCAGCCGGTCCGCCAGGGTGCGGTCGTCGTCGACCACGAGGATCCGCCCCGCCTCGGTCACGCCTCGTCCCCCGCGGGGAGCTCGATCCGCGCCCGCGTGCCGCCTTCGGGCCGGCGCTCGTAGCTCAGCGTGCCGCCCGCCGCGACGACCACGGCCCGCGCGAAGAAGACGCCGAGCCCCATCCCCTCGCCGGGCGGCTTGGTGGTGAAGAACGGCTCGCCGATGCGGGCCAGCTGCGCGTCGCTCAGTCCGGGCCCGTCGTCGTCGACGTAGAGGAGGACGGAGCCGTTGCGTCGCTCCAGGCTGAGCGCGGCCTCGCCGCCGGCCTCGCGGGCGTTGGCGAGCACACCGCGGAGGGCCCGGGCTGCCTGCCGCGGGGGGACCCGGACGACGGCGGCGCGGTGGGGGTCGTCGCGGTCGTGGCGGACGCGGTCGGGGCGCGACAGGCGGGCCACCCCGGCGTCGATCAGCGCGCCCACGGTGAGCGCCTCGGCGGCCTCCCCCATGCCCGCGCCGGCGTCCGCGCTGAGCTGCCCGAGGACCTCGGTGGCGCGCTCGACCTCGGCCTCGATGAGGGCCGCGTCCTCGGCCACGCGGCCCGTCCGGTCGTCGCCCGCGGCGGGTCCCCGCGCGAGCTCGTGGGCGACGACGCGGATGGTGGAGAGCGGCGTCGCGAGCTCGTGCGCCGCCCCCGCCGCGAGGGTGGCCAGGGCGGCCAGCTTCTCGGACCGGGCGGCGTCCTCGGTGGCTCGGGCGAGGCGGACGCGGAGGCGGCGCACGGCGAACGTGGTCAGCGGCGCGACGGTCGCGTAGGCGAACCACATGCCGAGCAGGTGGCTGTCGAGGTGGTGGGCGTGAGGGTTGAACGGGGGCAGGAAGAGCGCCCCGTAGGCGGCCCCCCCGAGGAGGACGACGGCCCACGCGCCGGCCGCCTCGAGGGTCAGCGCGGCCCCCAGGGCGAGCACGAGGTACAGCAGCGAGAAGGGGTTCATCGGCCCGCCCGTGAGCCCGAGGACGACGGTGAGGGCGGCCACGGCGGCCACGAACCAGGGCAGGCGGAGCCAGCGCACGGGTCGAGTATAGGCGCCGGGTGGTGCGGCAAATCGTCGCACCGTGATCGTTGCCGGGGGGGCTTCGGGGAGGCCTTCGCTACGGTCCGGGCATGAAGTACCTCCTGAGCCTCCTGACCGCCTCGCTGTTCCTCGTCGCCCTGAGCGGCTGTCCCAGCGAGTGCGCCGAGGGCGACTACCAGTGCGACGGGGAACAGATCCAGACCTGCGTCGACGGCGAGTGGTCCGACCCCGAGGACTGCGAAGACGCCGCCGAGGCCTGCATGACGATGGACGATGGGACGACGCACTGCATGGGCAGCATGTAGCGCCGCCCTGGCGCTGCTGATCGTCGTCGCGGCACCCGGCGTCGCGTCGGCGTCGGCGTGCTGCGCCTCGGGGACGTCCGACCAGGCCGGCCGCCTCGGCGACGGCGAGGACGTCCTCCTCGGCGCCGGCGCGTCGGCGGAGCTCCTCCTCGGGGAGTGGGACGCCGCCGGGCTCGCGGTGCCGTCCGCGGTCCGGAGCCGCGTCGTCCACCGCGTCCTCGGCTACGCGTCGTTCCGGGCCCACTGGACGCTCCAGGGCGGGTTCACGGTCCCCGTCGTCGTCCAGGTGGTCCGCGTGGGGAAGAACCGCGTCGCCGGCGCAGCCCCCGGAGACGTCTCCGCGTGGATCCGCTGGGAGCCGATCCCGACGGGCTGGCGGCCGGGCTGGAACCTGGAGCTCAGTCTCCCCACCGGCGTCGCGCCCGAGGCCTCGCCGGTGGCGTTCGCGGCGGGGGCGACGGGGACGGGGTATGCCGCCCTGACGCCGTCGTTCGACCTCGAGCGGGTGTGGACGAAGGGCCACCTCCGGCTGTCGGTGGACGGACGCGTCTCCCTGCCCCGCCCGGGCGCGCCGCGGACGGTCCCCGGGGTGCGGGCGGGGGTGCAGGGGGCCGGCGGCATCTACCTGACGACGAGGTCCACCCTGGCGATCGCCGGGGGCGTGAACCTGCAGACGCCTGGGCTCCACGACGGGGACCTCGGGGGCCGGATGGGAGCCGAGCCGTGGCTGTCGGTGGGCGGCGCGTTCACGGTCGGCGCCGCCGATCGCATCGGCGTCGGCCTCCGCACGAGCCTCTTCGTCCCCCACCTGGGCCGCAGCGCGGAGGCGACGGCGCAGCTGAGCATCACCTACTCCCACGTCCCCCGGTAGCCGGCCGCGCCCCCCGCGACCGCACCCGGGCGATCGGCGCCCGCCCCCGGCGCGAGGCGAACGCGTGGACCCCGTGGCCGTGCTCGACAGGCGCGGTGCAGCGACCTGGCCGACCTCCTCCGGGCCGTCAGCGCGTTCTCAGTGCATCCGGGCTGCCGTGTGTCTTCGAGCGATCCATCTTCTCTCTCCGCCGGTCACCGAGCTATGACCCGCTCTCCCCGCCGAGGCGCCGCCCGGGCTGCCGGCGTGAGCGGGTCGCCAACCCTCCGCCACGTGGCGAGGCGAGGCCGCCGACCCGAGGCGGGAGCGGCGCTCCTGTCCCTGGTGGCGGCTCTGGCTGTCCTGGCGGGGTCGGGATGCGAGAGGGTCCCGGCGACCGTGCTCGCGTCGAAGATCGAGATCATCGCCGTCGACCAGGTCGAGATCCTGGACCGGGAGGTTCGGGGTGAGGTGCGGATCCGGTGGCCGAAGACCCGTCGCTTCCCCTGCCTGGACCGAGCCTCCTGGGAGTCCGGCGAACGCTCGATGGTCGCGACGCGCAGCGGTGATTGCGAGTCGATCGACGGGCAGGTGCACCAGACGCTCTACGTCGAGACGTCCGCGGGCGTCATCGCAACGGCCCTCGAGCAGCCGGGGGCCGACCGCGGGGGAGGGGACGCGCGCCTGGAAGGCACCCTGGATGGCGAGGCGTTCGATGTCGGAGGGGGGGGGAAGCTCGCGCTGGAGACGCCCGACGACCTGCCCGTCACGCTGAAGGGGTCCGGTGCGCTGGCCCCCGCACGACTGCGGATGGTCACGCCCCTCCCGCCTCGGGGCGAGATCGTGGTGCCCTTGACGAACCCGACCGCGGTCCGACTCGAGCTTCGGACGGGCACCTACCGCGTCTTGAGCTCGAGTCAGGACGTTCACCAGGGGCCGATCGAGACGGCCCCGGTCCTCGAGCCCTCGGCGACGACCGAGTTGACCATCGAGGTCAGCTCGACGTCCGTGCTGTCTCTGGGGCTCGGCTCGCTGCAGACCGGAGGCGTCCCGGCCGCGGAAGTGGAGATCACGCTGCCGGTCCGGGTCGTGGGACGGAGCTTCGTGGTCACCGCCGGGATGACACCGTTGACGTCGGACCAGTAGCCCATGCCGAGTGCGTGGGGCTCACCGGGGCCGGGGTCGGTGGGTACCGGCCGACGCTCTTACCTCAGCAGGTAGGCGTCCATGTCCTCGTCCGGCCAGCCCGCCGCCCACACCAGCCGTCCGCCGGACTGCGCTTCCACCGCCGCGCGGTCGCGCCACGAGCGGCGGACGATCACATGGCCCACGCCGCGGGCTGCGAGGGCGTCGAGTCCGGCGTCCGACGGCCCCTCCTCCAGCTGGGCCCAGACCTCCTTCAGGCCCGCCGGGAAGTAGCTGCTGTAGCCGTTGACCGTCGGCCGGCCGTGCGCGGCCTGGAGCACCATCCAGCCGGCGGACTCCGCGTAGAACTCCGACCCCTCGCCGGCGGGGAAGGGGAGGAACGCCAGCGGCTCGTCGGGGGCCGTCTGGGAGCCGATCCAGGCGAGCACGCCGGCGTGGTCCCGGGGGAGGGGGGCCTCGATCGTGCGGACGGGGCCGGGCCACAGCTCGACGACCGCGAGGGCGGCCACCGCGGCGACGGCGACGAGCGCGGGCCGGCGTCTGCCGGCGGCCCGCAGGAGCCCGTGGACGCCGACCCCGGCGAGGGCCGCGAGGGCGACGTGGGCCACGAACGCGAACCGCCACAGGCTCCGGATCTGCGCGTAGCCGGGGACCACCTCCCGGAGGACGGCGTAGGCCGGCGCCAGGCGCGGCCCCAGCGACAACACGAGCGCGATCAGCGCCACCGTCGCCACGAACGCCACCTCGTCCTCGTGCTCGGCCCGCCGCATCCCCCACACCGTCCCCGCGATCGCGAGCAGCAGCAGCGCCGTCCCCGGGTACAGCGACCGGAGCCCGGGATCGTCGGCGGTCGCGACGCCGGGGGTGGGGACCGCCTGCCGCCACGCCGTCCGCGTCCACGCCCGCGCGTGGGCCGACCCCTTTCGCGCCCGCTCCTCCGTCCGCTCCAGCCCCGCCTCGGCCGCCGCCCGGCGCTGCGCCAGCGCGAGGGGACCGGCGAGCAGCCCCGCGACGACCGCCGCCGCCGCCACCGCGGCGACCGTCCGCTTCGGGTCCCAGTCCCGCCGCACGAGCCACCCCGCGGCGGGGGCGGCGGCGAGGACGACGAACAGCCCGTACTGCGCGCAGGTCAGGTACGTCGCCGCGACCGCGCCCCCCAGCAGCGCCCCCCGGGTCGCCGACGGATCTCGCGTGAGGTGGACCGTCGCCGCCAGGGTCGCGGCGATGGGCCACACCGGGACGAGCGTGAGCACCCCCAGCTCGGCGTGGACGACGGGGAGGGTGACGGCCCCCGCGCCCCCCGCGAACGCGGCGCCGTCCCCCATCCGGAGCACCCGGAGCAGCCCCGCCACGGCGAGGCCGTTGAGGACGAGGGAGGCGAGGAGGACGACGTTGGCGACGAGGACCGGCCCCGCGCCGCCCCAGCTCAGGGGCGCGGCGAGGACGCCGGGCAGGGGCATGGCCTCGGACCACGCGAAGACGCCGGGGGTGTCGTGGAAGATCGGCGCGTCCCACCACCCGGACAGGCCGCGGGGGAGGCGATCGGCCGTCCACCACAGCGCCCACGCGGAGGCGAAGGGGACGGTCGCGGGGCCGTCGGTCCCGGGGGTGACGGCGGTGCTCGCGACGCGCGCCAGGGGCCACGTCGCGGCGACGGCGAGGGCGGCGTAGGCGGCCGTCGCGGCGGCGAGCCCCGGCGACGTCAGACGCGGCCGCGGCTCGCCCACCGGCGCAGGCTACATGTGGTCCATGTCGTGGGCGCTGTCGTCGTCGTCGGCGTGGCTGCAGCCGACCGTGAAGACGAGGGTCAGGGAGGAGAGGGCGAGCAGGACAAAGAGGAGCTTCTTCATGGGCCGAACCTATCGGGGGGCAGCCCCCCGCGTCGCCGCCCCCCGGCGAGGTGCGACGATTTGCCGCACGGCCGGGCCCGCGCGCCCCCGCGAGGCCCCGTTAGGGTGGCGCCATGCGCCGCGTCCACCTCCTGTCCGCCTCCGCCCTGTCCGCCGTCGCCCTCGTCGCCCTCCCCGGCTGCCCCGTCGAGGGGGAGGAGCTCGACGCCCACGTCTGCAGCCACACCGGGGCGAGCCCCTCGGAGGCCGTCGCGGCGGCGGCGGACCCGGCGGACGCGACGGACGCGCTGGTGGTGGAGGACCACACGATCTACGGCGTCGATCTCCTCGCGGGGACGTCGTACGTCCGGATCGACGCGGACGACGACGGCACCGCCCGCCTCGCGGTGCTCGTCTCCGGCCTGGTGACGGGGCTCCTCGACGAGGCGGGCGACGACCACCTCCCCGAGCCCGCCGAGAACGAGGAGTGCGCCGGCGACGTCGAGCAGTTCGACCTGACCCTGGAGGCGGGCACGTGGCACCTGGAGTTCGACGCGGCGGAGGCGGGCGAGCACTGGCTCGTGCTCTTCCCCGGCCCCGGCGGCCACGAGGGCCACGACCACTAGCGCGCCGGCCGGATCGGCCGGCGCCGGCCTCACTTCGGCGCGCTCGCGGGCTGCCCTTCGGCGCCGTCGCCCTGAGCCTGATCGGCGGGCGACTCGCCGGCGCCCTGGACGAAGAACATGTTGCACTCGGGGCACCGGCCCTTCTCGTCGGCGCAGTGCTGGGGGTGCATCGGGCAGCACCAGTCTCCCGAGGCCGCATGGTGGTCGCCATCCTGGTGACCGTGCTCGGGGGCCGCTTCGTGCCCTGGCTCGGCCCCAGCCTCGTGCCCGTGGTCGGCGGCGCGGTCGTGGCCCGCTTCGCCCGACATGGCGTGGTCCCCCGACCTGGGCATCCCCGCTTCGTGCCCCTCGGTGTCCGAGTGGTTCGCGGCATCGGGGGAGTGTGGTTCGGCCTTCTGACCGGTCGAGGAACTGGAGCACGCAGACAGGGGCACCAGCAGGAGCAGGGCGAGGAACAGGGTTCTCATCATCGGGGGTCTCCGGGTGGGCCCTGCTGAGTCGCAATCCCCGTGCCGGCTCGAGCCCCGACACCCCTGTCGGCCCGCGCCCCTTCGGGGAGACTCAGGGGGCGGGGAACTCCTTCAGCAGCGCGAGCCGCACTTCGTTCTCGGTCAGACCCTTTGCTAGCAAGCTCTCAGCCCGGAGAGCGATCCATTGGCAAAGGCCTCACGTGAATCCGTGCATGTCCTTGAAGCAGTCGTGGTTCGACCAGTGGTTGATGGACATGGCGTTGCAACTGCAGGCGCAGAATCCGCACTCCAGGAGCTCCCCGTGCTGCCAGGCGAAGGCGTAGGCGCGGTAGGCGTCGCTGTTCGCCTGCCGGGCCTGCTCGAACAGCTCGGTCACCTCGGCCTGGCTGTAGTCGGCGTCCTCGTAGACGGGGGAGTCCGGGTTGATCGTCGGCGCGTCGCCGTAGACCGAGCCTAGGCACTCGATCGGCGTGTCGTCGTCGTCGCCGGTGTCGTCGTCGTCGGTGTCGTCGTCGCTCGAGACCACGTCGTCGTCCCCCTGGTCCCCTGGCGAATCCTGGTCGACGGTCGCGCAGCTACCCAAGGCCAGGGCCACGAACAGCACGAACAGGAAGGATGTGACTCTCATGCTTGCTCCTCGGGCCCAGCTTGCAGTCTCCCCGCGTCGAGGCGGGCCGACCATGACCAGCATCATCCCGACCGGGGTCGCGATCACACCGGCACGCTGGGACTCACGACCACCACCTGCGCCGGCGGGATCCCGATGGTCTGCGGGACTCCCGAGGCTCGGCGGCTGAGCGCGCCGAACAGCCACTTCGCCCAACGCGGCATTCCTCGATCGTTGGTCGGGGACAGGGCCTCCTTGATCACGACGTAGGTCGCGCCGGCCGGGTCGATCCCGAGACTGTGCGCCTCGTCGAGCTCCGACAGCAGCGCCGGGATGTCCGCGGTCTCCATGAAGCCGAAGCAAGCGTGGACGAAGACCCGGCCTTCGTGCTCCCGCAGCTCGCCGTGCGGCATCCCGATCATGTAGGGACGATGGCACCGGTTCACGTAGAGCAGGAAGGCGCGGTCGCCAAGGTCGACGTCGCTGCCGACCTGCGCCGGATCGCGAACGAGGAAGACGACCGACCCCTCACGAGGACCGAGCGCGTCGATGGGGACCTCGGGCCGATGGCGGTCCACCAGCTGCCGCCCGCGACGCCACACCGCCATCACGACCACCAACACCACCGCGATGCTCAGCGGGATCCAGCCACCGCTCGCTACCTTCCGAACGATCGACCCGAAGAAGGCGAGGTCGATGAGCACAAGGGTCAGGGTGAGCGCGACGCAGATCGGCCCCGGCCAGCGCCACACGTCTCGCATGACGAAGAAGAGCAACGCGGTCGTGATCACCATCGTCAGGCTGACGGCGATGCCGTAGGCATCCGCCAGGCCTCCGGACGACCGGAACGCCACGACCAGCGCGAGCGACCCCACCAGCAGGAACCGATTCGCCGCGGGGACGAAGATCTGCCCCCGCTGCTCCGGCGACGTGTGGCGGATCACCGCCCTGGGGAAGTACTGGAGCTGCACGGCCTGCGCGGTCAGGGAGAACACGCCGGAGATCACCGCCTGGGACGCGATGACGGTCGCTCCGGTGGCGAGGCCCACGATTGGGTGCAGGGCCCAGGCCGGGGCCAGGTGATAGAAGACGTCGTCGACCCGCTCGGGCTCCATCAGGAGCAGCGCGCCCTGCCCGAAGTAGTTGAGCAGCAGGCACGGAAAGACCACGGCGAACCAGGTGCGCTGGATCGGGCCGCGGCCGAAGTGACCGAGGTCGGCGTAGAGCGCCTCGGCCCCCGTCACCGCGAGGAAGACGGCGCCGAGGATGAGGGTGCCGTGCATCCCGTGGCTGCCGAAGAACGCCACCGCGTACTTCGGATGCAGCCCGTTGAGCACATGCGGGTGCAGCGCGATCTGGCGGATGCCGAGCACGGCGAGGGTCAGGAACCACAGGAGCATCACCGGCCCGAAGAACTGTCCGACGCGACCGGTCCCGTGGCGCTGGATGCTGAACAGACCGGCGAGGATGCCCACCGTGATCGGCACGATGAACGGCTCGAACGCCGGCGTGGCGACTCGGAGCCCCTCGACGGCGCTGAGGACCGAGAGCGCGGGGGTGATGATGCCGTCCCCGAACAGCAGCGCCGCCCCGAACAGCCCCACCGCGACGAGGACCCAGTGCTTGCGGGTCCAGTCCTCGACGTCCTCCGGGACGATGCGGGCCGCGAGCGCGAGGATGCCCCCCTCGCCCTGGTTGTCGGCTCGCAGGCACCACCAGGACGTACTTGAGCGACACGACGACGACGAGGGACCAGGTGATCAGCGACAGGATCCCGAAGACGTTGGGGTGATCGACCGGGAACCCCGAGACGCCCACGAAGCACTCGCGGAGCGCGTACAGCGGGCTGGTCCCGATGTCGCCGTAGACGACGCCCAGCGCCCCCACCATGAGCGCCGTGCGCGCCTGCAGGGGCGCCGGGGGCCTGGCAAATTCGGCCACCGTCGGCTCAGAACCCGAGCTCGTCGGTGAGCGCGACCCGGCGCACGGCGTGGTTCTCGAGCCGACACCCGCACGGCGCCGAGCCGACCGCGAGCGTCGCCACCGACATCACAGCTCCGTCCCCCGCAGGCGCAGCGCGTTGCCGATCACGCTGACCGAACTGAAGCTCATCGCCGCCGCCGCGATCATCGGGCTCAGGAGCAGCCCGAAGGCGGGGTAGAGCACCCCGGCGGCGACGGGCACCCCGAGCGCGTTGTAGACGAAGGCGAAGAAGAGGTTCTGCTTGATGTTCGCCATCGTCGCGCGGCTGAGGCGGCGTGCGCGCACGATGCCGCGCAGGTCGCCCTTGACGAGCGTGACGCCGGCGGACTCCATCGCGACGTCCGTTCCCGTGCCCATCGCGATGCCGACCTCGGCCCGCGCGAGCGCCGGCGCGTCGTTTATGCCGTCGCCCGCCATCGCGACGACCGCGCCCTCGGACTGCAGCCGCTTGACGGCGGCGACCTTGTCCTCCGGGAGGACGTCGGCGATGACCTCGTCCAGCCCGAGCTTGCGCGCGACTGCTTCCGCCGTCGTCCGGCTGTCGCCCGTCAGCATCACGATCCGCAAGCCCTCCGCGTGCAGAGCGGCGATGGCCTCCGGGGTGCTGCTCTTGATGGGATCCGCGACGCCGATCACGCCGGCCAGGGCGCCGTCGATGGCGACGAACATCGCGGTCTGGGCCTGGGCGCGGAGTTCCTCGGCGAGCTGCGCGAGCGACCCGACGTCGAGGCCGAGCTCCCCCATCATCGCCTTGTTCCCGAGGGCCACGGCGCGATCCTCGACCCGCCCCCGGACCCCCTTGCCGGTGACGGACTCGAACTCGCTCGCCGTCACCAGCGCAGCGCCTCGTTCCTCCGCCCCGCGGACGATCGCCTCGGCCAGCGGATGCTCCGAGCCGCTCTCCAGCGCCGCGACCAGCCGGAGGAGCGTCCCCTCGTCGACACCCTCGGGGTGGACCGAGACCAGCGCCGGACGCCCCTCGGTCAGGGTGCCCGTCTTGTCCACCACGAGGACGCCGACCTTCCGCGTGACCTCGATGGCCTCGGCGTCCTTGAACAGCACCCCCGCTGTGGCCCCCTTGCCGGTGGCGACCATGATGGACATCGGCGTCGCCAGGCCGAGGGCGCAGGGGCACGCGATGATCAGGACGGCGACCGCGTTGATCAACGCGTACGCCATCGCCGGGCTCGGCCCCCAGACGCCCCAGACGACGAACGTCACGACGGACGTGACCACCACGGCGGGGACGAACCAGGCGGCGACCACGTCGGCGAGCTTCTGGATCGGGGCCTTGCTCCGCTGCGCCTCGGCGACCATGTGCACGATCTGGGACAGCAGGGTGTCCGCGCCGACCCGCTGCGCGACCATCAGCAGGCTCCCGGTGCCGTTGACGGTGGCGCCGATCACGCGGTCCCCGGTCTCCTTCCGCACCGGCATGGGCTCGCCCGTGACCATCGACTCGTCGACGGAGCTGGAGCCGCCGACGACCTCGCCGTCGACCGGGATCTTCTCGCCGGGGCGGACGCGGAGGATGTGGCCAGGGTGGACCTGCTCCAGGGGCACGTCCTCCTCCTCGCCCGACTCCAGGACCCGGCGGGCGGTCTTGGGGGCCATCCCGAGGAGCATCTTGATCGCGGCGCTGGTCTGACTGCGGGCGCGCAGCTCCATCACCTGCCCGAGCAGGACCAGGGTGACGATGACGGCGCCGGCCTCGAAGTAGACGGCGACGTCCCCGCCCTCGCCGCGGAACGAGTCCGGGAAGACGCCTGGCGCCACGGTTGCGACCACGCTGTAGGCCCACGCGACGCCGGTCCCGAGCCCGATGAGCGTGAACATGTTCAGCGAGCGGTGGACGACCGAGCGCCAGCCCCGGACGAAGAACGGCCACCCGCCCCACAGCACCACCGGCGTGCCCAGGAGCAGCTCGAGCCAGCCCCGAACCGCGTGGCTCCCCACGATGCGGGAGACCGGCTGTCCGGGGAGCAGGTCCCCCATCGCGACGAAGACGAGGGGGACGGTCAGGGCCGCCGAGGCCCAGAACCGGCGCTGCATGTCGCGCAGCTCTCCGTCCTCGTCGTCTGCGTGGAGCGAGACCGTCCGCGGCTCCAGCGCCATGCCGCACTTCGGGCAGTCCCCTGGCTCAGGCTGCACCACCTCCGGGTGCATCGGGCACGTGTACTCGGTCGTGGTCGCGGGGACCGGCGAAACCGGCTCGAGCGCCATGCCGCACTTCGGGCAGTCCCCCGGCGAGGGCTCCCGAACCCCGGGGTGCATCGGGCAGGTGTAGTCCATCATGCCCCCGGCTCAGGGGACGGTCCGCCCAACCGCGGGACGAAGGCAGGTGTCCTCGCGGCCCAGGCCTTCCAAGCGTCCCCGAACTCCTCGCGGACGGTCGCTTCCTCGCGTCGCGCCAGCCGGCTGTAGATCCAGATCAGGACGGGGAACATCAGGATCGTCGGGAGCGTCGGCCACATCAGGAGGAAGCCGGCCATGATCACGACGAAGCCCACGTACTGCGGATGGCGGATTCGGGCGTAGGGGCCAGCCGTCGCGAGCCGACCCTCGCGTTGCGCCGCGTGCAGCTCCTTCCAGCCGGACCAGACCAGGTAGAAGCCGCCGAAGATCGCCAGGTTCGCCGCGAGGTGGATCGGGTGCGTGTGGGCGTCCCCCTCGATCCCGAGGAGCGGCATCCAGAGGTGGCCCCCGTCGTGACTCAGGTCGAGGCCCGGCACGCGGCTGCCCAGCCAGCCCGACAACAGGTAGACCGTCAGCGGGAAGCCGTACATCTCCGTGAAGAGGGCGATGACGAACGCCGAGAACGCCCCCAGCGAGCGCCAGTCCGTCGCCGACTTCGGCCGGACGAAGCTGAACGCGAACAGGATGAACACTGCCGAGTTGACGACGACGAGGTACCAGAGGCCGTAGGCGGAGGCGGTGTCGTGCATGTCCGACCACCTCCGCAGGCTATTCGCCGGCCGGCGAGTCGCCGGCGCCCGACGGGTGGTGATGCGCCCCGTGCCCGCGATGCATGAACAGGTGCATCAACGGGCAGAGCAGCAGGAGGAGGTAGGGCAGCGCGCCGAGCGTGTGCTGTAGGTGCTCGGTCAAGAGGTAGAACGCCGCCACCCCGACCAGCACACAGGACGCGGCGACGCGGATCAGCCGGCTGGAGTGCTCCTCGGTCGGTGGAGTCGAGTGCATCGTGCCCGCCGCTCAGCCCCCCTCGTCTTCCCCCGCGGGGTGATGGCTGCTGTGCTCGTCCGCCTCCGCGGGCTCCTCGGTCTCCTCGGATTGCGCCGCGCCCATCATCTTGCAGCCGCTCATCCCGTTCTTCTTCCCGCCGCTGTGGTGGGCGGCCATGTGCGCCATCTTCGCCCGGTGCATCTCGGCCATCTTCGAGCGGATCTCGAGCCGCTGGGCGACCAGCTCGTCCATCAGCGCGATCATCGCGTCCATGCGCTTCGGCTTGGGGGCCGCGTGGACGGCGGCCATCAGCTCGGCCGCGCGCTCGTCCATCGCGGCGAGGTCGGCCTTGATCGCCTCCATCTTCTCCTTGCCCTTCTTGCACTTGCCGCACTTGGCGCAGTCGCCGGAGCTGTCGGCCTCCGCGGCGGCTGTGTCTTGGACTGCTGGTGGATCGTCCGCGGCGTGGGCCGGGCCGGTCGATCCCAGCCAGACCGTGAACGCGGCGAGGGCAAGCAAACGGAGCTCGTACGACATCGGATCCTCCTGACCCCGACCCCCGCAAGTCCCATGCCAGCGCCGTGTCCGCGTCAGGAACGCCCGACCAGCGAGACAACTGTGCGATCATCCCCTCGTGGTGGGGGGAGATCGCACACCTCCACGCTACTTGCGGAGGTCGCTGAGGACCCGCTCGTACTCCTCGCGGTCGATCTCGCCCGCGGCGTACCGACGCTTGACGGTCTGCTCCGGCGACTCGCGGGGGGGCTCGGGGGGAGAGCCCCCGAGGGGGCCGCGCAAGGCGGCGACGACGACGACGATCAGCAGGACCCAGAGGATCCACATCCAGCCCATGTGCCAGTCTCCGTCCCAGAGGTGCACGTGCGCCTCCCTTGCTACCTCAGAGCCCAGCAAGAGCCATGCCGCCGCCACACCCCGGATCACGGGTTGCGGACTCCCCGGTCTGCCCTTAAGACGGAGGGCGTGACGCGCGCTCTCCCGGCGCTGGCTGCGTTCGTCGTGGCGCTCCTCCTGGCGGCCCCCGCGGCCGCGATGGACTGCCACCCGGCGGAGCCCGCTCCGGAGGCGCCGGCCGGGGACGCCCCGTCGGTGGAACCCCACGACTGCCCCTGCGCCATGCCCGTCTGCCCCGGCGGCGAGTGCTGCGTGGAGCGGCCTTCGGACGACGCGACGGCGGCCCTCGCGGTCCCGCCGCGCGCGCCCGAGGCGCCCGCCGTCGCAGGGCTCGTCCCCACGGCCGCCGCCCCGGCCGAACCCGCGCCGGATCCCTGGTGCATCGCCCCCGCGCGGGGCCCCCCGCCGCCCGGCCCCGCGCCGGCGTTCGTGCTCCACTGCGCCTTCCTGGACTGAGCGACCTCCTCCTGCCGACGACCTGACGGCGGGCGACCGCGCCTGCCGTTCTCCCCCCGTCCCGGAGGACCGCATGCGTACCGAAGACCCCCGCTCTCGTTCTCGTTCTCGTTCTCGTGTTCTCGCTCTCGTTCTCGTTTTCGCGGGAGCGCCGGCCGCGGCCGCGGAGCCCGACGATCCCGAGGCCCTCGCCGCCGCCGCCGTCGCCGAGCACCCGTCGCTGGACGCGCTCCGGGCCCGCGCCGACGCGCTGACCGAGGCCGCCGGCGCGGCCCGGCTGTGGTCTGATCCGATGCTCGGCGGGGAGCTCAGCAACCTCGCCGTCACCCGCCCCTGGATCGACTCCCACCCGATGGGCGGGATCCAGCTCAAGCTCCAGCAGCGGTTCCCCGCCCCCGGTGAGACGCGGGCGCGGGGCGGGGTCGCCGACGCGCGGATCGGCGCGGCGGAGACCGAGGTCGCGCTCGCCGCCAACGCGCTCCAGGGCGAGGTCCGCGAGCGCTACTGGGACCTCGCCCTGGTGCGGCAGCTCCGCGAGGTGACCCGCCTCCACCTCGCCGAGCTGGACGGGCTCCTCGGCGCCGTCGGGGCCCGCTACGAGGTCGGCGTCGCGTCGCAGCACGACCTCCTCCAGCTCCAGCTCCGGCGCGACCGGCTCGCCGAGCGCCTGGCCGACTTCGACGCCCGGGAGGCGGCCCTCCTCGCCGCCCTCAACGGCGCCCTCGCCCGCCCCCCCGAGACGCCGGTGGGGACCCCCGCCGTCACCGCCGTCGAGGGCCTCCCGGCAGACGCCCCCGGCCGCGTCGCCGCCCTCGCTCAGCACCCCGAGCTGCGCGTCCTCCGGGCGCGCGCCGCCGTCGCCCGCGCCGAGGCCGATCGCGCCCGCGCCGAGGCCGCCCCCGAGCCGACCGCGTGGCTCGGCTACCGGATCCGCGCCGCGATCCCCGACCGGGACCCCGGCACCAACTTCGTCACCGCGGGGGTCTCGCTTCCCCTGCCGTTCGCCTCGACGCGGCGCTGGCGGGCGATGGAGGGCGCCGCGGAGGCCCGGGCCCGCGCGGCAGACCACGCCGCGGCGGGCAAGCTGGAGCGGCTCACCGCCGCCCTCGCCTCGGCCGAGGCCGCCTGGGCGCGCGCGGCGGACCGGGCGGTGGCGTACCGCGACGCCCTGGAGCCCGCCGCGCGGGCCGCCCTGGAGTCGACGCTGTCGGCCTACCAGGTCGACCGGGCCGGGTTCCCGGACCTCATCCGGGCCGAGATCGACCTGCTCGACGTCCAGCGGCAGCGCCTCCTCTCCGAGGCGGAGGCCGCGACCTGGCGAGCCCGGATCCTCACCCTGCTGGGCGGCCCCGACGCCGCCGAAGGAGTCGCCCGATGAAGCGCGCCGTCCCCCTCCTCCTCGTCGCCGCCGCCCTCGCGGTGGTCGTCCTCGTCCCCTGCTGCGCCGGACACGAAGCCCCCCCGGAGGACGCGTCGGAGGCTCACGCCGGCCACCCCGAACACGCCCCCGAGCCGTCCGCAGAGCCCGACCTCTACACCTGCGGCATGCACCCCGAGGTCGTCCAGGAGGGCCCGGGGAGCTGCCCGATCTGCGGCATGGACCTGACCCCGATCCGGCGCCCCGAGGCCGCCCCCGCCGCGGACCCGGGCGAGCGGAAGGTCAAGTACTGGGTCGCCCCGATGGACCCCACCTACATCTCCGATCAGCCGGGCAAGTCGCCGATGGGGATGGACCTCGTGCCGGTCTACGAGGACGAGGCGCCGGAGCCCTCGAGCCGCGCCGTCGTCATCGACCCGGTCGTCGTCCAGAACATGGGCGTGCGGGTCGCCGAGGCCGTGCGGGGGCCGATCTTCCGGCACGTCCGCACGCTCGGCGAGATCGAGGTCGCCGAGGACGAGATCTCGGTCGTCAACCTCCGCTACTCGGGCTGGATCGAGCGGATCCGGGTCGACGAGACCGGCGCCGAGGTCCGCAAGGGGGAGACGCTGTTCGAGATCTACTCCCCCGAGGTCGTCGCCGCGCAGGACGAGCTCCTCCTCGCGCTCCGGACCGAGGGCGAGGACGGTCCTCGAGTCCGCGCCGCCCGAACCCGCCTCCGGAACTGGGACGTGCCGAAGTCCGTGATCGACCGGGTCGCGCGCGACGGCGAGTCACGACGCACGATCCCCGTCCCTGCCCCCCGCGCCGGCTACGTCCTCCACAAGAACGTCGTCGAGGGCGCCCGCGTCAACGCCGGCAAGGACCTCTACCGGATCGGGAACCTCCAGAGCATCTGGGTCCGCACCGAGGTCTACGAGCACGACGCCGCCTGGGTCCGGAAGGGGCAGAAGGCCTGGATGGAGCTGGAGTTCGCGGCCGGCCGCCAGGTCGTCGGCGAGGTCTCCTACGTCTACCCGACGCTGAACGAGCGGAGCCGGACGCTGACCGTGCGGCTGGAGTTCCCGAACCCCGGGCTCGAGCTCAAGCCCGGCATGTTCGCGACGGTCCTCATCGAGACGCGCCGCAAGGAGGACGCGCTGATCGTCCCCACCGAGGCGATCCTCCACTCCGGGGAGCGGCAGCTCGTCTTCGTCCGGACCGCGCTGGGCCGCTACGAGCCGCGCGACATCGACACCGGGGTCGTCGGCGACCGCCACCTCACCGAGGTCGTGGGCGGCCTCCGCGCCGGCGAGCGGGTCGTGATCTCGGGCCAGTTCCTGCTCGACTCCGAGAGCCAGCTCCAGGAGGCGATCAACAAGCTGCTCGCGGCGCGCCTCGACGGCCCGGACGAGGAGGCGGCGCCGGAGCCCCCCGAAGGCCACGACGGGGCGCTGCACACGTGCCCCATGCACCCCGAGATCCAGAGCGACGGGCCGGGGTCGTGCCCGATCTGCGGCATGGACCTGGTGCCCGTCGAGGCCTCGCCATGATCGAAGCCCTCATCGACTGGAGCGTCCGGAACCGCTTCCTGGTGCTGCTGCTGTCCGGCCTCCTCGTGGTCGCCGGCCTGTGGGCCCTGAAGACGACGCCCGTCGACGCCATCCCCGACCTGTCCGATGTGCAGGTCATCGTCTTCACCGAGTACGCGGGCCAGGGCCCCGAGGTCGTCGAGGACCAGGTCACCTACCCGCTGACCACCGCGATGCTCTCGGTCCCCTACGCGCAGACCGTGCGCGGCTACAGCTTCTTCGGCTTCTCGATGGTGTACGTCATCTTCGAGGAGAGGACGGACCTGTACTGGGCGCGCAGCCGGGTCCTGGAGTACCTCAACTTCGTCCAGAGCCGCCTCCCCGACGGGGTCACGCCGCAGCTCGGCCCCGACGCGACCGGCGTGGGCTGGGTCTACATGTACTCGCTGTCCGACTTCGGGCCCCGGGCCGAGGTCCTCCGCGGGCTCCTCGACGCCGACGGCGACGGCGTCGTGGCCGACGCCGAGCTCCCCGCGCCCGACGTCGCCGCCTCCGAGGACGACCCCGCGACCTACTCCCGCGCGCGCCTGGAGGCGCTGTTCGGGGACCCGCCCCCCGCGCTGTTCCCGAACCCCGCGGTGGCCCCCGCCCGGGCGTGGCGCGCCGACTCGGCCCGGTTCCTCGAGGACGGCTTCGACCGCGACGGCGACGGCGCGATCAGCCGCCCCGAGCTGCGCCGCGCCGTCGACTTCGACGGCCTCGACCTCGCGCAGCTCCGCTCGCTGCAGGACTGGTTCCTCCGCTACGAGCTGATGGCGCTGCAGGGGGTGGCCGAGGTCGCGAGCGTGGGCGGCCACGTCCGCCAGTACCAGGTCGAGGTCGACCCCGAGAAGCTGCGCGCCTACGGCGTCCCCCTGGGGAAGGTCCGCCGCGCCATCCAGCGCAGCAACCAGGACGTCGGCGGCCGCCTGATCGAGATGGGCGAGACCGAGTTCATGGTCCGGGGGAAGGGCTACATCGCGAGCCTCGACGACCTGGCGTCCGTCCCCGTCGGCGTCGATCCGGAGACGCACACCCCCATCCTCCTCAGCCAGGTCGCGCGGGTGCAGCTCGGCCCCGAAATCCGCCGCGGCGTCGTCGACATGAACGGGCAGGGGGAGGTCGTCACGGGCGTCATCGTGATCCGCTTCGGCGAGAACGCGCTGGCGGTGGTGGACCGCGTCAAGGAGCGGCTCGAGGAGCTGAAGTCCGGCCTCCCCGAGGGCGTCGAGGTCCACGTCTCCTACGACCGGGCCGACCTCATCGAGCGCGCGATCCACGTGCTCCAGCGCAAGATCGTCGAGGAGCTCCTGGTCGTCGCCCTGATCTGCCTGCTCTTCCTCTTCCACCTCCGCAGCTCGCTCGTCGCCGTGGTCGTCCTCCCCGTGGGCATTCTCGCCTCGTTCCTGTGCATGCGCCTGCTCGGGCTGAACGCGAACATCATGAGCCTCGGCGGCATCGCCATCGCCATCGGCGTGATGGTGGACGCCTCGATCGTCCTGGTCGAGAACCTCCACAAGCACAAGGAGCGGTTCCCGGACAAGCCCCACCTCGACCTCGTCACGGAGTCCGCGCGGGAGGTGGGCCCGGCGCTGTTCTACTCGCTGCTGGTCGTCACGGTCAGCTTCCTGCCGGTGTTCACGCTGGAGGCGCAGGAGGGCCGCCTATTCCGGCCCCTGGCGTTCACGAAGACCTTCGCGATGGCGGCGAGCTCGCTGCTCGCGGTGACGATCATCCCGGTGCTCCTCTACTACTTCGTCGGCGGCCGGATCCGGCCGGAGGCGGCCAACCCGATCACGCGCCTCCTGAAGTGGGGCTACGCCCCGCTGATCCGGGGCGTCCTCCGGTGGCCCCGGACGGTGATCGCGGTCGCGGTCCTGGGCGGCTCCCTCGCCCTGTGGCCGCTGTCCCAGCTCGGGAGCGAGTTCATGCCGCCGCTGAACGAGGGCGACCTCCTCTACATGCCGACGACGCCGCCGGGCATCTCGATCACCAAGGCGCGGGAGCTGCTCCAGCAGACCGACCGGATCATCGCCACCCACCCCCAGGTGGAGCACGTCCTCGGGAAGTCGGGGCGCGCGAACACGGCGACCGACCCCGCGCCCCTGTCGATGCTCGAGACGACCATCATCCTCACGCCGACGGACACGTGGCCCGACGGCAAGACCATCGAGGACGTCATCGACGAGCTGGACGCCATGGTCCAGTTCCCCGGGCTCACCAACGCGTGGACGATGCCGATCAAGACGCGGCTCGACATGCTCGCCACGGGCATCAAGACGCCGGTCGGCATCAAGCTCCTCGGCGACGACCTGGCGGTGCTCTCGGACGTCGGGCAGCAGATCGAGGCGGTCGTGAACCAGCACCCGGACACGCTGAGCGTCTACAGCGAGCGGGTGGTCGGCGGGAACTTCGTCGACATCGACATCCGCCGCGGAGACGCCGCCCGCTACGGCCTCACGGTCGGCGACGTGCAGGACGTCGTCCGGACCGCGCTGGGGGGGATGAACGTCACCTGGACGGTCGAGGGGCTGGAGCGCTACCCCGTGAACCTGCGCTTCCCCCGGGGGCTGCGGGACGACCTCGACAAGCTCCGCAGCGTCGCC